>JAGFCA010000187.1 GCA_022394755.1 Candidatus Poribacteria bacterium | reverse complement strand
TTGAACGCAACGCTTCTGACTGAACATGTGTGCCCAATAAGAGTACGGGGTACTATACCTCTCTCAACATCCCACAACAGAATGGTATGATCGTTATTGCCACTGGCGAGTATTGTTCCATCTGGACTGTAAGCTATGCTTCTGACACTGCTCGCACCAGTTGGAAAAAAGTTCAGTTCTCGGCTTGTCTGTGTATCGTATAACCAAACACCTATGTTGGTGGCAACTGCCATTGTTGTGCCGTCTGGTGAGTATTTTATGTCTCTGATTTTACCTTTACCCAAACGCATTTTCGCACCTTCGGGTAGATGCCATTGCGGTGAGTCTTGAGCATAGCACATTGGTATAATTATGAGTGTTATCAAAATTAAATAGATTGTCTTTTTCATTACCTTTCACCTAATGCTGAAATATGTTATGTTACGTACTGAGCAAATTGTGTGCCAACGTGATCTTGAATATTAATGTCTTGCTGCACAATGATGGCATTTGGGATTGTAGTTGCACAATTTAGGGCATGTACAGCGTATCTCATAAATCCAATTGTTTGAATGTCATTTAACGTCTCATCGTAGGGACGGGGTCTCCCCGTCCGTTGTTTCTATGAAAATGATTTATGAGATACGCTATAGTAATGTCATACCGTTTCAACAAAATAACATACCCTTTAAGAAATTGTTGGTTCGTAGTCGCGCAATTCATTGCACCTCGGACATTACAGTTCAAATGGAAGATCCATTTGTACAATTGGAATAACATTACAAATAATCCTTATGTCGAATTCACGTTAAAATACACTATTTATCAAAAAACAAAAAATATTCGCACAATTGTATAATCTTACTTGACACACATTATTATCTTATGTTATAATTACAATCACATTCAACTTTTAAATAAAAAATCGTAAACTATACGAGTTGTGTTAAAGAACGCCAGCTTGATAATAAAAGCTACCTCATCTATAAACGGCATTTTGTCCCAATGACAACCTTGTAGCACAAACTTCATGAAGTTTGGAAATTATTTCAGCAATTCATTCCATAGAAAATATCGTAGGGACGGGGTTTCCCGCCCAAATATTACCGAATTAATAAATGAATCTTCATGCAGTTTGTATACTATGGCGCAAACAAATAGTTCGCTCTACAATATTTTTTATCAAACTCACGTTAATTACAAGGTGTTCTATTAGCATTTCTCAATTCACATTATGCAAGTTCTTATACTATTTTCATTCAATCACATCGTTCCATCATACTTTGCCCTGAAAATACTCAAAAAGTGCTACCCACGGGTAACCGAATGTATGCAGCTGGAAACATTCACCAAAAACAAGAAAAATCCAAGAAAGAAAAGTGTACAGAAATCAAATTTTTCTGTTTTTCAAGAAACCTTCATTACCCCTTATGTAGACAAGTCTAACACCAATTAACAGAAATGTACAGATGTACGAAATAATGTTCAATAATTGTACATTTATTCAAGAGGAAGATTCTACAGCGTATCTCATAAATCTGATTGTTAGACTGACATCTATCGTTCTCATCGTAGGGACGGGGTCTCCCCGTCCGTTGTTTCTATGAAAATGATTTATGAGATGGACTTTAATAAAATTAGAAGATAAACACAAGAACTTGCTGTCAAATGTTCCGTAAAATTAAATCACAAAGACTCATTTGCATCCTGCTGAAATATAATTTATACTTATATAAAATAACTATCGTTTGGACAGTTTCTTTTATTGACTTCGCATAATACCTCGTATTGATAAACCTGTCTACCCTCTGGGCTGCTTTATTTATTTTTTGCCTTTTATGTTGTTGAAGCATGGAGAAAATTAACTGCTACATCAGAGCATAAGTCCCAGCGGGGCGACAGGTGTTTCACAATAAACAATATAATACCGTTTCAACAAAATAACATACCCTTTATCAATACCTTCGCCAAAATATACGGTTTTATTAGTCTATGAACTTTTAGAAAAAATGTTCAACAGCCCCAGCGGGGCGACAGGTGTCCAGAAGTGTTCTGTAACCTTTACTGTTAGATAGTGAATGTCTTTGTAGCACATTCTTCCAGATTGTGCTATTAAAACTGTCAATGGATTAATATTCAACAAACCTGAACTTATTTTACTCAGGTTCCTCTAAGAGATCACGGACCAATAGCGGATAAACAGAACATACTGTATCAGCTGAAGCATTCAAAATGACGAAGGTATTGCTTTATGGTAGAGTATTGAATTAATTATACATTTTGGATATGTGGGAGGGAACTCCGATTCCCGATTACCACTGAGTTAAGTCGCGATTCAGAGATCGCTCCTACAGCGGCGTGTATAATTATTTTCATACTTCAACATAAGAAATTGTTGGTTCGTAGTCGCGCAATTCATTGCGCCTCGGACATTACAGTTCAAAAGGAAGATTCATTTGTCCAAT
>JAGFCA010000131.1 GCA_022394755.1 Candidatus Poribacteria bacterium | reverse complement strand
GGGCTTGCATCAACGATTCTCTCTTCTTTTTTCTTCAAGACTTTACTGATATCAGCAACGATGAAGTGGATACTATTTGAGGAATCAAAGATCTGGTTAACTTCATTTCTTATTTTCTTGTAAGTATTAATAAAGTAATAATCCTCTGTTGTTCTTCCTTCTAACAGATAAACCTTTGATGATTTATCAGCGTTATCTTCGACTGAAAAGGTTTTTCGTCCAAAGCCGTGACGTTCCATTTCAGTTGAAAAGAAAGCTTGAACATCTTTAATTAAGTTGTCTAATTTATGAGGAATATCTGATCGGGGTGTTTTGTCACTGGGTAAGAAATAGATGAGTTTTACAACATTTGAATGCATTGCCTCTTGCTGTGAAAAAATCTCTTTATCAATCTCCCACACACGTAATAAACCATCATTAGCACCACCTGCAACATAATTATTGTCATGTGAAATATCAATACAATTAACCCAACGTGAATATCCTCCTATTGAGAGAATGCGTTCACCGTTCTCAACTGTCCAAAGTTCTATTTCATTATGACCACCACTAACAAGTACTTTCGCATCAGAGGAAAAAGCAAAATCATTGACATAACCAGCAGCAATTTCTGAATATGCATCCCAATTCGTTGGAGAGTGTAGGTGAATATTCTTGTCGTTATCAGCAATAGCAAGAACAGGATTCTCAGCATCAGGCAAGAAACCTAACTTTTCTATTCGTTTAACCGTTTCAGATATCATATTGAAATTCGCTTTTATTTCAGCACTGTTACCATTTATTTCCCAAATGACAACATCTCCACTGACCCTATCAGCAGCAGTGAGGAGTTTACCATCGGAGGAAAAAGATAAATGTTCAGCAAGACCTTTTGACCGTAATTTATGTCCTTTTACCGGCTGAGTTGGATTGCGAATATCCCATAACTGTATACCACCAATCGTACCAATTGCTAACCATTTTCCATTAGGTGAAAAAATGGAATCTCTGCCAGTTGAACTAAATGAATTGACGTTCTGTTTTG
>JAGFCA010000116.1 GCA_022394755.1 Candidatus Poribacteria bacterium | reverse complement strand
ATGGCAAAACAGAAGAAATGAAAAACAGACCAAAACAAGTTGGAGGTTTACTACAGATGATGCACGTATAAAACTAAAACGACTATACCCATCGATTATCACTTGACTAAGCACTAGGGCAATTGGTTCATAATGTAATCTAACATCAAAACCACAAACTGTACATTTATATTCGTAGGCTTTTAGTACAATATCTTGGAAAATTTGTAACTGATTATGTGCTATTGAAGATGTGTATGGAATCCCTACTCTTTTTAGAATATCTTGATGGTAAGATGGTGTGAAATGTGATTTTAAAAGATCCTTGGCAATTTCAATTGCAAATTCTGGTTCTTCCTGAAATCGATTAGCTATTGGTTCAATAAATGCCCCTTTTCCAAAATGTCTCAAGTCGGCAATAATAGCATCCCCAGTCGATTTACCATTACTTCTTTTTCCTTCTTTAATTATATTCTCATTTGGTATTTCCCATACTCTGTATTTCTCATCCTTAACATTTTTTAATCGCCAAAACGGATCTTGTGGACGATCTGTTTTACGCCATGGACCGAAGTCTTTTAGCAAGTTTCGAAGTTCTCCTTCTATCTCTGCATAGGAAATAAATCTGTCTTCACCTTTAAGTAGTTTCCCGATTGCATACAATACGAGCAAAGGTTTGTGTGGTGCTCTTTCATCACCGTTTTGCCAAACCTTCAGTTTTTTAAATCTAGTACGAATATCTTTTTTATCCATAGTATTCTATTCACTTATGACAAACCAAACATGGTTCCTCATCATCCTCATCATCATGAACATCCGTGAGGATTTCTATCAATCGTTGATTTGGTTTATCCTTTTTCTTGGATGCTTTCCCTTTCTCGGTACGTTCTTTAATCTGTTCTATACGTTCTGGATTAGCCAATTCCTCTAAACTCTCACCTTGACACCAAGTAAACCGTTCACCAGTTTCTGGATTAAACTTTTCATAACTCTTAGCAAGTTCAAACAGATCTGGATGTTGTTCTAAGAGTCCTACCCATTCCGATTTACGTTGGAAGAAACAGAAGTAACATCCAGAACGTGTCCGCCAATTATAGTAATCCGGCATACCGAGACCACTTTCCTCCAGAATTTGGTACACATCCTCTTTTGTTTTACCATCCTCTTTGAATGGATATTTGGGTTCAATGTTTCGTAGTGAAGTAGTTTTCAAAGGTTTATAACCAACACGATCTTCGTCAGCACGGATAGCAATATAGTGATACGCATGATCTTCACCAACATACTCTTCAAACGGTTTGATCTTAAGTTTTATGGTACACCAACGAACTTGAGATGACGGCAGCATCCCACCGTGTAGCGTTAGTCAGTGGTCAAAATCGCGTTCTACGTTAAGGCGTGCAATTGGCTTACCAAGGAATGCTTCTAAACGATCAAGAAAACCGTAGGTCTCCGGTAGTTCCTTTCCTGTGTCCGTAAAGAAATACTCCATTTCTGGTACTTTGTCGCGCATATAGACTGCAAGTGCAGAACTGTCTTTTCCACCTGAGAGTCCAAGAAGATGTCGTGTTTGTCCCAATGTCCCACCCCATTATACTCTTCAATCAGCTTATTAATTCCTGTATATCGCTAACCAATCTCAAGATAAGTGATAATTATGTCCAGAAAAGGAAGGGTTTTAAGGTTATCTTTGGTTGTGTTTTCAGCAAGTAATAGAGTATCCATACCGTATATCTTACCACAAATTAAGGTGGAATTTCAATAGGATTCTAAAGCGTGAGTGTCTAAGCTTTTACCACTTATTACAACTTTTTCACCCACTATAGTTTGGGAAATTTCTGAGAAGGTACAACCAATTTCACAGTGATTCTGGTTCCTGATTCGCAGGCGAAAAGTGTATAAAATACCGGAACACCACATCCATCCACGATTCCACTGATTACCCAATACCTCTCTAATCCGTGTATTCCGTGATTCTGACAATATTCTCCGTGTAATCCGCGATTCTGACAATATTCTACGCGGAATCCCTGTAATCCGTGATTCAAAAAAATCAAGACAAACATAAAATATATCTATCTGAAAAACTTGACACATTGGAACATTTTACATACCCAATAGACTTGAAAACACAAAACCTTCGTTATCAACCCCAAATTACACCACCTCTTTTAAATAATCCCCAAAATAAATTGAAGAATATTTCACCCAAAAGCAACTAAAATATATAACATACAAAACAAATAACTTGCTATAACAGAAATATAATTATATAATACTATATCGTTCATAATATACATACAATTACTAATTTAACAAGCTCTTTTGGATTAGAACAATGATAGAAAATAAAAATCGTATCCACATGAAATGTCAAGGAAACAGCATCTTTTCAACACAAAATAGACGATATTTTTCAAGTTTTTCAAGTTTTGAAATTTTTACCTATTTAATCCAAACTCCCATAAAACTTGTCCTCAACTGGGTTTATAGCCTATTTCAAAGACCTATTCTTAAAAAGCGACTTGAAAAACTTGAAAAACTTGAAGAGCACGAAAAACTTGAAAACACACCGATTTTGCACACCACAGGAAAAGTGAATATCACACCCAACACTGTTCTAATAAATACATATCGTCCATACCGAAATAAATCTCTGCATAGAGTCGGACACTCCCAGTCCTTTGGTTCAAAATATAGTACATGGCAACATCAAAGAAATCTCATTTATACGATTAATGAGTTATTTTCAAATACCTTGTCAAAATGGAAGGCTAAGAGATTTCACATACAAACGATTCCAAATCAATGGATTGCGAAAAAGATAAAAACACAAAATTCCTATATTTTAAACTTTTTTGAAAATTCACAAATTGCCTATAATCCCAGTGTGGTATTGGTGTTATAGTGATTTCCCAATCCTACACTTTGTAGGAAAAGTGTAACATTTTAAACTATTCAATAAATATAATATAACTATTGTGAATATATAAAATATGGCATCACAAGAACAAATTACCTCAAAAAATATAGGATTTATGAGATAAGTATACCCGTCCTACGTAATCCGTGATTCTAACAAAAGACAATGATTAAGGAAAAACCCTCTTATCCGTGTAATCCGTGATTCAGACAAAACAACATGACATCAACCATAAACCATAAACTAAAAGCAATCCACGATTATGACAGATAAGCAAAATTGATCAATAAAGATTACACTTGAATAATGAGGTGGTTAATGTGATAATTATGATATAAACATCTTGGCAGGCACGCTTAGTTCTCAGGAGCGTGATATGAAACCTAATCCTACGAAATCTATACCTTATGCAGTTTTCCTGTCCATAGGTCTTCATATCGTCTTGACAGTTTGCCTCAGTCTACTATATCAAACAAAACCTACACAGATATCTGATGTAACACAATTTGATATACTGCATGTCCCTACCCAACGTTCACGCCGTACACTAAAACGTGACCGTTATGTACCCAAAAAATATACACCTGTCCCACAAAATCAGGTAGAGTCAATTGCCACCTCTCCAGTGGTATCCGCACAACCGACTACGCCGATTTCACATACCAATCCTGTAACACCTGTCCGAGACTATACGCTACCCTCTCCACGCACATTAGGAGAAACCCTCTACAACGGCAGCTCTACTGTCCCAGCGGTTGGTAGCAATCCTGTGAACAGGCATGGAACAGTGGCAACCAATCTACAAGCGATAACCCGTTCTGCAAAAGTCACATCCTACAAACCTTCCATTAATTATATCTTCCCAAAAGTAAGTGATCTTCCGCTACCGATCGTATTACTCGAACGCATCGGAAATCATATTGTATCCCATCGACAATCAGATATAATGGATATTGTTTTTATTGTTGACGGTAGTGGTAGTATGAAAGACAACATCAATGCCGTACGAAGCCATCTAAATAGCATGACCAAGATTTTTGATGATGCCGGTGTGGATTTCACTTTGGGAATTGTTGTCTTCAGGGATAGCGCAACCTATAGTATGCTTGGATGGGATTTCGAGGTGGTTCCACAAACAAAATCTGTACGTGAAATCAAAAAAGCTCTTTCAAGAATAAAGTGTAAAGGCGGTGAAAAAGCTTTAGATGCACTTATTCGAGCAGCTGATGAAGTAGAATTTCGACAGAACAGTGAGGCGCATTTCATTCTGGTCACCGACGAATATGTGAGTGGCACCTATACTGCAACTGATGTGCTAACAAAGATGAGACGGAACAAAATTCAGGTAGATGTTATAGGTCTTCAAGAACCGTTTCACGGTTTCATTACGCGCAGGACAGGTGGTATTTGGTTACCTATTTCAAGTTTAGGAGCACAATGAATTACCAATGAAGTTTCTTGATAAATTATCATCATCCACTGCCCTGGTCCCATTAAATCCCACCCCAATCTCTGAGCAGCCAGACACCTCGGCAAGAGAAAACCTGTACTATGCATCTTGGATAACGGTTATTTTCCTCATTGTGTGCGGTTATGGGGCGATGAATCACGAAATGTGGCGTGATGAAATCCAAGCATGGCTACTGGCAAGAGATAGCACTTCATTCATTGACCTCCTTGCAAACATGAAATATGAGGGACATCCTGCTCTATGGCATCTCTGTTTAATGCCGTTAAGCCGTATATCCGTATCCCCTATCATGATGCAGGTTTTTCATCTGCTCATCGCTGCTACAACCGTATTTCTCTTTAATCGTTACGCTCCCTTCAATCGACTACATAAATTCCTTTTTAGTTTCGGATATTTTGCTCTATACGAATACGGTATAGTTGTAAGAAATTATGCGATCGGTTTAATGCTGATTACTATCTTTTGTGTACTTTACAATCAACGGTACAGACGTTTTATTTGGATCGGTATTGTCCTCTTTCTAACCTGCCACACCAGTGTACATGCCCTAATTGTAGTTATAGCGATATGGTGTGGATTGCTGTGTGAATTTCTACTCTTTTACTGCTGCAAAGAAAATGCACCGTGGAAGAGCATACACCCTGTCTGGATAGGTTTTACCTTGATTGGTATCGGTATTGTTACTGCTGTTCTACAACTAAATCCACCACCAGATACAGGGTTCGCTGTAGGATGGAATTTTAACTTTACCGTCCAACGTATGAACAATATGGTGAAAATCATAACAAATGCATTACTCCCATTCACAAAAGCAGCGATGGGACACTGGGGGAACATGCAGCTTCATAGTTATCCAATATTTCAGAAATATCGTTTACTCCTATCTTATCTGATTATCTTCTGGTGTGTACTCCGTTTCTTAAAACGTCCTACCTCCCTATTTATCTATCTAATAGCAACCATCGGACTCCTCTCCTTCTTCTATGTGAAGTACGGTGGCAGCATGCGTCATCATGGATTCTTGCTTATTACGTTTGTAATGACCAGTTGGATCTACTATGATGCCCCGGAATTCAAGTTCCCTTTAGATATTATCAGTGTCTATGCACAACGCTGTTTTTCTGCTATCTTTATGGTGTTCCTTATTTTTCATTTTATGGGTGGAATGAATTCGCTATCAATGGATACCCAGTATATCTTTTCAAATGGAAAAAGAACGGCGGAATATATCAAAGCCGAAAATTTGGAAGATTTACCGATGGTTGGAATCACAGACTTTGCGATTAGTACGGTTGTGGGGTATTTAGGGAAAGATAGGATCTATTATCCACAAGGAAGTCGATACGGTTCATTTGTCAGATGGGATAAAGCAAGAACACATGGTGTTTCTAATGAACAGGTTATTGAGGCTGCAAAGCAGATTAGTGCGGAAAATTCCGAGGATGTGTTACTTATCTTGAATCGCAATTTACCAGATGAATTGATTGAAGAAAATTCGCTCACACTATTGAAGCAATTTACAGGGTCAACTATTGGCGATGAAGGTTTTCGTCTTTATCTATTGAAAAAGTCTTTATAGTTTGTTCTCTGAATTGAAACTTCAGCATTAAAACCAGGGTTATTTAGTTTTCGATATTTTCTTCTATAATGTTCACATTCGTGAATTATTTTATAGGTCGGAGTGGAATGTAGCGAAACCCGATATGTATTGTTCATATTGGTTAATCGAACTCAATCCAAATCACTCACTAAGACCCTAAGCCCGAAGGGGCGAAAGGTGTGTAGAAAACCCATCACTCACCAATACACAAGCCTCGGAGAGGCGAAAGGTGTGTAGAAAACATCCTTATACGAATAATACTAAAGCCCCGGAGGGGCGAAAGGTGGGTAGAAAACATCCTTATACGAATAATACTAAAGCCCCGGAGGGGCGAAAGGTGGGTAGAAAACCCATCACTCACCAATACACAAGCCTCGGAGAGGCGAAAGGTGGGTAGAAAACATCCTTATACGAATAATACTAAAGCCCCGGAGGGACGAAAGATGGGTAGAAAACCCATCACTCACCAATACAACATACAAGATTAACTCTGAATAACACACATGTACAGGTAATTCTTAAAACTAAATAACCGTGCATTAAAACAGAATCTGACAGACAAAACCTTCTTATCTGTGTTATCCGCGTAATCCGTGGATTCCGCGATTCAGACAACCCAAACTCACCTATTAAGCAGTAAATCTTATGTAGGAGAGAACTCCGATTCCCGACTCTTCCTCTTCGTAGGGACGGGGTCTCCCCGTCCCTATATTACCTAATTAATAAATTAATCTTCATCCAGATTGCGTCTTGCGGTATAGCACAAGCTGACAGTTTATGCTACAAAATTGACGCATATAGTGACAATTTTTCTATATATCCAAAACCGTGATTCTTATTGAATTAATAGTCGTTAAGATGTATCCTTATATAAGTAAAGTATCATTCCGTTCAATTCAACACACACAAACTTTTTGCACAAAAGCATTTTAATACACATTTGAGGATTCTCTTTATGGCAAATCACAAATTATATATCTTCTCAACCGTAATGATCTTTTTTATATTTGGAACTTTCACAGGTGTCATTGAAGCAGGTCAAGTTGGTAAGGAACAAACAATCATTCAAGAATTTGTCGAGAAAGCACAACAATATGTCAAGCTAAATCAGTATAAGGAAGCAATCGATATCTACGAGAGAATAGTTATATCAGAACCAGAAAATCAAGAGTATCAAATAGAACTTGCAGGACTCTATTCAGATACTTTACAGCACGAAAAAGCCGTTGAAATTTGGAATAAATTGCTTGAATATGAACCACGAAACAGAAAGTATCAAGAACAACTTTTCAATACTCTAAAAAATGATGGGAAAAGTAGTGAAGCGATTGAACTCGCACAAGCATATAGCAAAACACAACCAGAAGACGGTTTCTATTACACACAACTCGCAAGACTCTATGCAGATGAAGACAATATAGATGCAGCTATAGCTAACTATGAAAAAGCAATTGAATTCTTAGACGGTAATATAGATACGTGCTTCATCCTCTCAAGATTATATTTTCTAAATACGGACTTCATAGCTTCTGAAAAAGCACTGAAGACTGCAAGGCAATACGCATCATCAGAATGGGAACAGACAAGAATTCAACAACAATTGATAAACCTATATCGTTATCAAGGAAATTTAGAACAGACAACGCATAAGATTGAAAAGAATGACATGACATTTGAGATGCAGAGAGAATATGCTCGACTCCTTGTGACAACAGGGGAATTGGAAAAAGCAGTAGATGCTTTCAAAAAAGCAATTGAACTGGCAACCGATTCTTATGATAAAAATAGCGCCACCACAGATCTAATAAAGGTATACATAAAACAAGGTAGAAACGACTTAGCATTGGACTTTTTTGATGTTGAATCATCAAAACATCCAAGAACTGAAATCGCAGAAAGTTATCATAATATAGACTCTGTTACACTTATATTTCAACATGATTACCCACGCCAAATTCTAATAAATGCATATAAAGATCAAGGGGCATTAGAGAGACTGAGAAACCCTTTTATAGAGAGAATTGAAAAGGGAGCGGACAATCCAACTAACTTAGAAATGTTAGCTGATATATATTGGAATTCCTACCATTATCCCCAAGCAGCTGATACATACCTAAAGCTCAGTAAAGTCGAACCTGACAATATACGAAGCTATTACCTCGCAGCCGCTGCATTCCATACTGACGAACAACCTAATATGGTGGAAAAGGTATTGGAAGAAGCAGATAATGCTCTTGCTACCAGTAAATATAAGAGTGATTGGGTATACATCGGAGCTCTTGCAACAATATGTCGGGACAGAAATATGTATGAACCCGCAATTAAACTTTTTAATGAGGCTATCGCCGTATTAAAGGAATCCGATAACGATTGGTCCCTCAGGTATATGTACGAAATACTTGCAAGGACTTACCTTGATGTCAAACGTTATGACGATTCATTCTTAGCTTTTCATAAATTGGCGAATGCTACAACAAACAGTTATACACGAAATAGAGCAGAAAGAAACATGAAGGATATCGCTAAAATTGCAAATGTATATGAAAAACTGATACCAGAGCAACTTAGACAGGTTCAGCAGAATCCTAACGATCCCGAAGTAATCCAAAAACTCGCTGAAATCTACCAATATTCATATAAATACAGTGATGCAGTTGAACAATATGAAAAACTCACTATACTCCAACCTGACGAAGCTCAGTGGTACAAAAATTTAGGGGACCTGTACCAATTCGTTGAGATTGAGAAAAATCATACTAACGAAGTAATTGAAGGCACTGCACTTTCTCTCGGTGGAAATCTCAGTTATGTGGAAATCAAAGATAGTGAAACTATAAACAATTCTACCGAACAGGTTACTGTGTCAACATGGGTAAAACCTAATGTGTTTCCCAATAGGTACACGCCAATAATTTTTAAAGGGGATGAATGGGATGACAACTTTGAAAAACGCAGTTTTCTCCTCAATCTTATGGACAATGGTTCCATCCAATTTGCTGCATCTCCAGCGATGACACATGATGTAGCTATCTATTCTCCTGCCGGTTCCGTCAAACTCAATACATGGACACATATCGCAGGTGTCATAGATGCAAAAAACAATTTTCAAAAACTATTTATTAACGGTATCGAAGTAAGTCGTAGTCATTTCAGAGGGAAGAACAGTATTTATAAAAGCAGTCATCCACTTCGTATCGGCTGGACACATGAGGAAAATCATCCTTGGCACGCAACTTTTATTGGTCTAATTGATGATGTACGGGTTTGGAACATTGCACGTACTGAATCTGAAATTCAATCCGATATGAACATACAACTTAAGGGAGATGAGGATGGTTTAGTCGGATATTGGAATATTAATGAAATAATAGAAGAAAAAATAAAAGATATTTCTCCTAACAGAAATGATGGGAAAACCGTTGGAAATGTAAAACTTGAACAGTATACACGACCAATTGTAAAGTCATTAAAGAAAGAGAAGATAGCAAAATCTATTGATGCCTATGAAATGGCGATCACTCTTGAACCTACTTTGTATGAAAACTATGACTCGTTAGCACAATCTTTTGCAAAAAATGGATATACTTTAGAAGCTGAAACAGTATACCGACGTGCATTGAACGCACCTCTAACACAAAATGAACACGATTCAGCAATCGCGGCTATTTTTAACCTTTATTCTGACAAAAGCCAAGATGATATACGCGTTTTGCTGGAAGAAATAAAACCGAAAATGGAAAATAGCGCTACACTTCACCTACTTTTAGGCGACATATATAAGAATACTTATGAACCCGATAAGGCTGAACTCCATTATGCTAATTGGTTAGAAATACGGGAGAGAGAAACTAACAACCTACAAAATGCAAGGGAATTACTCTCTTTTGCTGAAGAACTCCTTGATAAAGAACTCTTTCCAGAAACAGCACTAAAATATGCTAAACGGGCATTCCAAAAGAATACCGGTTCAGATTATGTTTATCCTGAAACAGTTGGACGAGCCTGTCTGGCAAACGGACTATATGCGGATGCAATCAAGTATTATAGTTATGCATTAGGGAATAAATCCTCTGTATATGCTTCCGAAAGAGTTTGGAAAAAAATCCTTGAGGAAAAAGAGAAATATCAAGAAGATGAACAGTACATATACATGCTTGATGTATTACTCGATTCTATTCCTAAAGAATCAATTAGCAATCGTGCAAATGCACACCGAATGATCGCACAATTCTATGGCAAGAAAGGAATGCACAAAAAATCAGAAGACTATACTTTAAAAGGTGGATTCGTCCCTGAAAATCGCTGGTTAATTTTAGGTCCATTTGAAAGCATAGATGGATTCGGTCATTCACACGCATATATCCCTGAAGAGGTAACACAGATTGACACAACAGCCAAATACTACGGTAAAAATGAACTTATTAGTTGGGAAAAATCTACATTTCAGTTATTAGATGGGAATTACTATATTCATGGTAATAATGATTCAAGTGTCGCATATTTTTGGGCTACCGTTATCTCTCCTGATGAACGTGATGTCAACATCCGGTTCGACAGTGATGATATGGGAACTATTTGGTTAAACGGGAAACAGATTTTTAAACATGACAGAGCCAGTGGTGTGTTGCTGGATCGATATATCATACCTTGTACACTTAAACAGGGAGAAAACACAATCCTACTCAAAGTATGCCAATCAACACAAAGTTGGGAATTCTACTTCCGCTTTACAGATGCAGACGGTATTCCGTATAAAGATCTAAAATATAAATCAGAAGACGAGCTACTAAACGCTACACCTCCTGAACCTACATTTCATCTGAATAGTATACTTGGTATGATTGAATATTATAGTAGAAATAACATGCATCATAAAGCGATGGCATTAATGCAACAAACCGGAGTAATTCATGAGCATCTCTGGCTAACTCTTGGACCGTTTGATAACACAGAAGGAATTGCATACGATACGGAATATATCCGCGAAAACACACCTTATATTGACATTACTGCAAAATATGAAGGTGTAAACGGACAAATAAGTTGGCGAAAATTTACGGATACTGTGTTCGACGGTTTTATTGATTTCGGTAAAGATATTAATTGGTCTGCTTCCTATGCATTAGCAACGGTAACCTCTCCAGATGAACGAGAAGTCCAATTCCGAGTTGGAAATGATGACCAAGCGAAAATATGGCTAAATGGCAACCAAGTCTATGCTAATACAATGGTAGGATGGGCACTTGTTGACGATAACATTTTTCCTGTCAAACTCAAAGCAGGTAAAAACACTATCCTTATAAAGCTATGTAACGCAAGACTCGATTGGGGATTCTATCTCAGGATTACGGATAATAATGGCAACCCATTTACCGATTTGACATTTGACACTGTTCAGGATAAATAATTCAACTTACGAAAAACTTCTGAATCTATTCTCATCCAGGCAGAAATCTAATTCTGCCTACATTTCTCCGCATAGCAATAAACTAAGATATTCCTCCTAATGTAATTATGTAGAATCATTAATTTTATGCACCAGTTTACCTCCTTACCCGCGTCACTATAAACTGATCTGAGGGAATCTATGCAACACAATGATATTGAGATTATACATCGTATTCTTGATGGAAATGATGCCGCTTTCGCTGAACTTGTGAATAAGTATCAAAGGTCTGTTCATGCACTCGTCTGGCGTAAGATTCAAGATTTTCATATCGCCGAAGAATTAACACAAGACATCTTCTTGAAAGTGTATCACAAATTGAATACATTGAAGAAACCACACTGTTTTGCAAGTTGGCTCTATGTGATTGCGTCCCGACGCTGCACTGCATGGTTGCGTAAAAAACGTATGTTAACCCAGCCAATTGAAGATTCTACAGATTCAGAATCTGGGAAAAGTAAATATTCAAAGTATGTCATTGAAGAAAACGAGCGTACAGCAACAGAAGCACAACGTGAAATCGTCAGAAAGTTGCTTGCTAAGTTGCCAGAGAGTGAGCGAACAGTCATAACATTACGCTACTTCAGTGATATGTCCAGTGCAGAAATTGGTGCGTTTTTAGGCGTATCTGCAAATACGGTTAGAAGTCGACTTCGTCGTGCACGGAACCGTTTACAAAAGGAGGAAGCAATGATAAGAGATGCACTTGAACATTTCAAAATATCACCAAACCTGACAGATAATATAATGCAAGAAATATCCCAGACAAAACAGGTCGCACCAACATCTGGAAAACCATTTATCCCATGGATAGTTGGTGTTACTGCTGTGACGATAGTGCTGTTGATGCTTGGATTTAGCAACCAGTTCTTATCACGATTCCAGAAACCGTATAGTTTAGAAGCACAATCCGAAATGTCAGTTGAAATCGTTGAAGCACCTATAGTACAGGAAATTAAGGCACAACCAGATGTACGCCGTCAATTTGGAAACACGAATGCCGTTGGGAAGAATGATACACCGAGGCAGAATCCTGATAACGTATTATTGGCTGCCGCAGATGTAGAAGGGGAGAACGAGGTGTCTGTTCCTAAACAGAAATGGTATAGTTCAAAACCCACCAGAGGAACCACAGTAGAAGGTTTACTCGTTACCTCTAAGGAAGCAGTTTACAGTCTTTCTAATGGACATCTCTACAAATTAACAGATTTTAGATCAAACTGGGAGCACGTAAGCGATATAAGTTCAATAACAGATGTTCCTCTTGTTGATATACCTATGGCAGAATGGGATAATACACTCTACATGGCTCCATCAAATATACTTTATGCTTCGAAGGATGATGGCAAGACATGGAATATAGTCCACGAATTTCCCGAAAAATATAACTCACCGAATAAATTACTGTTAACCGACCAAGCATTTTACTTTTGTGATGAAATTCATGGTGCTTTTCGTTCTGATGATAAAGGTAAAACATGGGTAGATATAAACAACGAATTTCCAAGTAAACCGCGCACTTTTGTATCACTACAGGATAATGTGCTCGCATGGGATGGTGCTAACATTTATCAACAGACCTCGGCAAATTGGCGACGTTTAGGAGATTTTCCAGTACCCGATGCACGGGCATGCTATTCAATTGCTACATCGCAAGACAAGTTGTATGCTTTTGCATTAAATCCCTTATTTGATCCTGATAAAGTACCGGAAGGAGAACGAGGTTGGTGGATTTTCCGTACAACTGACTTTGGAAATACTTGGACAGACATTACACCAAAGGACATTTGGAAATCGAGAGTTGGATGGTCACTTAATATCAGATTAATTGCTGCGGGGGACACACTTATTGCTATAGAACAAGGCATGGTACGTTCTACTGATGCAGGAGATACATGGAAGCCATTACAACCCCAACAAACATCCCCTTCAATGTTTTCTAACTCACCTACTGCAGTGTTAAACGACCATATACTATATTTTGGTAGTTGGGATTACGGTCTTCAACGTTCCACGGATGGGGGTGAATCTTGGGATATAGTGAATCTTAAAGAAAATAACGGTGGAATTTGGCATATAAGAGCAGTTAATGAAACCAATAATAAAAAATATTCTCCTTCAATAATTTATGGAAGTACTGGAGATATGATAAAAACATCAGACCAAGGAAGATCTTGGACAACAATCCTCACCGATATGGCTACGACAAAATGGCGTTATGAAGATCCACCGTATATTAGACAGATTGTACAATCCACCAATGGAATTTATGCAAAAGGATCCAGAGAAATTAATAGTGCCTATGCCAATGGAGAAGTTGGTATTTATCGATTCTCTACCGATACTAATAAATTAAATCCTGTTCAAGATATGCCTGTTTTGAAGGACTCGTCCATGATGAACATATTGGCTAATAGAGACGCAGACATAACAGATATAGAATATGCAAAACAACTACAAGAAAAAGCTTTAGGTGCAACACAGTTCTTTATACAATTGGCACAAATAAGGGACCAATCACACCAATCTAACCTTCGAAGATATGGCTCAAAAGGCACATTCGCTGTCAGTGGAGACACATTCTACATTGAATATAACTTTAAGCTCTTTAGATGGGAGGTTGGTAATGCTGAATGGCAACATATTGGACTGGAAGAAACGGCTGCATTAACTCTGGACATTGCGATGAAAGACCTTAAACTTGCCGTTTCAGAAGACACTGTGTATGTCGGGAAACGCGATGGACATCTCTACGTTTCGTTTGATAAGGGAAATAATTGGATTGACCTAACCCCGGCTCTTCCATTTCCTGTAAAGGTTTTCAAAGAAATTGTAGTTGCTGGAACCAGTGTTTTTGTAGCGACGGACGCTGGCATTATTACATCTGATAATGGAAAAAGTTGGAATACAATCACCGATGCAGCAGGAGATAATCTCATAATGGAATTCTTAGCTAATGATGGAAATACATTATATGGTGTTACAGAGAAGTCCGGTATCTATCGCTTAGATAATGGCAGTTGGAATCAGGTCGTCCCAGAGATACCTGCTAATATAACTTCTATGACTGTTGATGAGAATACCATATATGTAGGCACACGCAACCAAGGTATGCTTCATTATACTCTTGAATAACATTTACCCATAATTCAGTGAACTGGGCATCAGTGCCTTCCATTCCTTTGCTCTTAAAAGAAACATCGATATTCTTTTATTTGATTGATGGTATAATTCAACCTTCAGGAATAAATCGTACACATTTAAGATTCTCCTCCTCTTTCAATAATTTACTTTTTATTACAATGAGATATTAACCTCCTTATATCTTCATGTTTCATTATGCAGAATTACGCGACCATTTCACATCTAACATGCGTCACTATATTTGATATGACATTAATAAGATTATAGTATTGGAACCATTAGATGAAAAACGACGATGTTGAACTTATCAAACGAATTCTCGATGGTGAAGAAATTGCTTTCACTAAACTCGTAGAAAAGTATCATAAACCCGTTCACGCACTGGCTTGGCGAAAAATTAGTGATTACCACATTGCCGAGGAAATTACACAAGATACCTTTCTAAAGGTGTACCAGAAACTCCATACCTTGAAAGATATCAGTCATTTTTCAGGATGGCTCTATGTCATAACAACAAACCTTTGTGCAACATGGATACGAAAAAACCAAAAATATACTGAACGGTTGAAGAAGACAGAAATAACAATGACACAAAGTGATACATACTCACAACATATCAGAGATGATCGTGCCAACAGTGTAACGCAAACACAACGAGAAATTGTTAAGAAATTGCTCGCGAAATTGAAAGAGAGTGAACGGACTGTAATGACACTCCACTACCTGGGAGAAATGAAGATTGAGGATATTAGCAGATTCTTAGGAGTATCCGTAAGCACAATCAAAACACGTCTCATGCGAGCAAGACAACGTTTACGACAGGAGGAAACAATGATAAGAGATGCACTTGAACATTTCAAAATATCACCCAACCTAACAGATAATATAATGCAAGAAATATCCCAGACAAGACAGATCGCACCAACAACTGGTAAGCCATTTATCCCTTGGATAGTTGGTGTTACTGCTGTGACTATAGTGCTGTTGATGCTAGGATTTAGCAACCAATTCTTATCACGATTCCAGAAACCGTATAGTTTAGAAGCACAATCCGAAATGTCAGTTGAACTTATTGACGCCCCTATTGTGCTAAATGTTGAGATGGAATCGAATGTTCGACGTGAGCTTGGGAACACAAAGGCACTTGGTGAAAGCGATAATAACGGTCAGAAACCAGATGATGGTTTATTAGCTGCTGCAGAGCCAGAAGGAGAAACCGTTTCTGTTCCCAAACAGCAATGGTACGACACTGGACAGGAAGAAACTACTGAATTGTCCTTGGACATATTTAAACCCCACTTCATCATTCCCAAACTTGCAGTATTAGGCAACACTGTCTACTACGAAAAGCGGGACGGCAGCCTTGTCGTATCGTTTGATAGGGGAGATAATTGGATTGACCTTACACCGGGACTACCGTTTAAGGTGAAAACTTTCAAAGGAATCGTCTTTGCAGGTACTACAGTCTACGTAGCGACGAATGCAGGCATCATTACATCAGATGATGGAAAAGTTTGGAAAGTCGTCACTGACTCTGATGGAGCCAATGTAATCATGGAGCATTTGGCAGTCGACGGTACAACGCTATATGGCATCACCAAGAAAACAGCAGTATATCGTTTGGAAAGTGATAGTGACACTTGGAAACTACTTGTTTCAAAGATACCTGCCATCCTAAATTTCGAAGGAGGGATATCGTAACTTCTCTCGCTGCAGCTGATAGCACGCTATACATAGGCAGTGAAAGAAGCGGTATGCTTCATTTCACTATTGAAGAATAATGTAGTAAAATCTATAATGCTATAAACACTATTGACAGCACGTTTATTGCGTATAGTATACATATTTTTAGATTTGACAATAAATCAGGGTATTTTGTCTGGGGCGGTGTTAAATGTCGCCCTTACTTATCTCTATTCTTCTTTTCCTTCAAAATTTCTCCTATATTCAAGAATTATGAGACCTTTTTAACCCAATTAGCATCATTATATGTTGATATCAATTGATGACTATTCCATTTTCAGAGGTCTTGATGAAGAACAACGATACTCAACTCATACAACGTGTCCTTGAAGGTGATGATACGGCGTTCTCCACACTCGTGCGAAAATATCAGAAGTCCATTCACGCATTGGCATGGCGAAAAATAGGAGATTTCCATATCGCCGAAGATATTACACAAGATACGTTCCTGAAAGCTTATCAAGAACTCTCAACGCTAAATGAACCGCAGCGTTTTTCGAGTTGGTTATATGTGATAGCTTCAAACTACTGCAAGATGTGGTTTCGTAAGAAACGTCTATCAACGCAGTCATTGGAAGACACAAGTAGCACACAATTAGAAAGAGCAACCTATTCTGGGTTTGTTATTGAACAAAAAGAACGATCAGCAGAAGAAACACAACGTGAAATCGTCAAGAAATTGCTCGCGAAACTTCAGGAGAGTGAACGGACTGTCATGACACTTTACTACATCGGGGGAATGACACACGAAGAGATAAGTGAGTTTTTAGGAGTATCGGTAGCTGCAATTAAGAATCGTTTATACCGAGCGCGGAACCGATTAAAAAAGGAGGAAACAATGATTAGAGATGCACTCGAACATTTTCAAATATCACCAAACCTGACTGATAATATAATGCAAGAAATATCCCAAACCAAACAGGTCGCACCAACATCTGGCAAACCACTTATCCCGTGGATAGCTGGTGTTACTGCTGTGACTATAGTGCTGTTGATGCTTGGATTTAGCAACCAATTCTTATCACGATTCCAGAAACCATATAGTTTAGAAGCACAATCCGAAATGTCAGTTGAAATCGTTGAAGCACCTATAGTGCAGAAAATTAATGCACAACCAGATGTACGTCGTCAGTTTGGAAATGCAAATGCGGAAGGTAAAAACGATACCCCAAGCCAAACCCATGATGAACTGTTATTTGCTGCCGCAGATGTAGAAGGAGAAAACACTCCAACAACTAAAAAACAATGGATTCAAGGAAACGCGCCTACGTATAGACATGGACCATCAGCACGATCTCTATATTCTACCCCTGAAGGAGACGTCTATATTTTTATTAACAATGGTAAATTCGCAAAACTTCCAGCAAATGGAACTGAATGGGAAGTTGTCAGTGATGTTAGCACAATGCATGATGTTAGAAATCGAGATAATGAAATCCCTGTCACGGTTTTAAACAATACATTCTATACTGTTCTATCTGATGAACTCTTCTCATCTATAGATAAAGGTAAGACATGGCAGTCAGTCGGCAAACGTCCTCAAGGGTACATACTTGATTTAGTAGTAATCGACAATGTGTTTTATCTCGCTATGCAAGATGAGATATTTCGTTCTACAGACATTGGGAAAACATGGATACCAGTGAAAGAGGGATTGCCAGGAGAAATCCGGGCAATCAAAGTTATTCAAAATACTCTCTTTGTTTCTACACGCATTGATGAGAGTCAAAAACTGTATCGACGCAATGATGATAGTTGGGAACGTTTACAGTTTCCACATGCTGAAATTCATAGTGTCCCTTCCTTTGCAGGAACTAAAGACATTCTCTATGTGATGGCAGCATTAGATGTCTGGAACATTGATGGACAGAATCAGTGGTGGTGGATTTTCCGTTCAGATGACAAAGGAGATTCATGGGCAGATGTAACACCCAAAAACGCATGGATCATAAATGATGTTCCACCATCTGTAACATTAGCCGCGGGTGGAAATACAGTATTGGCAATTGGAACAGATGATGGTGCTGTCGTACGTTCTATTGATAGGGGAAATTCATGGACACTTAAGGAAGTCACCGGTATACCTGTAAAGTCTTACGGTGTTATCAATACATATCCACTTGACGAAAACACATTTTATTCACTCGGTAATTCTGGTTTCTTACGCTCTCTTGATGGTGGTCAATCGTGGAATAGAGTTAAGATAGGCGAAGAAAGTCGAATAGACAACCTTATCTGGATTAAACCTGACGAAAAACAAAACGCATCAGCAGATCTTTACTGTATGGTGCTAAGCGAGGTATATAAATCCCACGATAGAGGAAAATCTTGGCAAATAGTCAATCCTAAGATCAATATTAGAGAATATAATCCAGACAATCCACCAGTTTTTACCCGGATAAATAGATCCGACGATATTCTCTATGCAAAATTTGGAGGAGATACAATTTCCAATATTAATACAGGTATATTTCGTATATCGGAAGATGGAAACACGTTTGTACCGATACAAGGCATGCCATACTTAGATTCACAGAGATTACAACGTCTGTTGTCCGAAAGATTAAATGACCCTCCGGATTTCTCAACTCAGTTGTTTGAAAAAAAGATAAAAAAAGAATTTGTCGGTGCATCGCAGTTTTTCAAAACGTTGGCAAATTGGGATATTGATGAACAAAATGGAATTACTAAAAGGGAACTTTATTCGATATATTATGAACTAATATTTCTTGGTTCTCGGGGTCAGTTTGCAGTTAGTGGTGACACGTTTTACATGGAATACAACTATAAACTCTTTCGATGGAGACCAGGTGAATCAGAGTGGTATGACACGGGTGTAGAAGAAACAGGTGAGTTGAATAGAAGAAAATTAGGAAAATCATTAGAACTTGCGGGGATATCAATAGAAGAGATATGGGAGATGGTCAGAGTGGACGGTTTTAAGCTTGCTGTTTCGGAGAACACCATCTATGTCGGGAAACGGGATGGCAAACTTGTCGGATCGTTTGATGAAGGAAATAATTGGATCGATTTCACGCCGGCTCTACCATTTCCTGTTACGTATTTTAAGGAAATAGTATTTGCCGGGAATACTGTGTATGTAGCAACAAATGCTGGTGTTGCAGCGACAAATAACGGGAAAAATTGGCATCCTCTCTCTGATGCATCAGGGACACAGGTCAAGATAGATAAACTTGCTGCTGATGGAAATTCTCTTTACGGATATAGTAAAAAGACAGGTATTTATCGCTTAGAAAACGGCAATTGGCAGCAGATTTCCTCGGAGACATTACCTTATGTAAATTCTCTGGCGGTGTATGGAAACACACTATATGTGGGTACGATGGAACAAGGGATGTTTATCTACAATCTTGAGGAATAATCAATATAAACGTAAACTCAGCATAATAAATTTTGAGCTAATGGTGTTGTTGGAAAAATTTTCATTGGATTCAAGAAATTGCGCCACTATACTATAGTTTGGACAATTTCTGTCAGGTGTTCCACCTTCTATCATAGTGTTCTGGTAAGTCGTCATGTTTCTCAAACCAAAATAACTCAGAGAAAAATGAACTCTGATTGACATGATAATAGACCAGAGGGACGAAAGGTGTATCATTTAAACTGTCCTAACTATAGTAGGATTAGGAATCTGCGAAAACTATTAAGAGTTGATTGTAGCATTCGTGGAATCGTTACAAAAGGAGGAACCCATGATTAAAAAAGCACTTGAACATTTTCAAAAATCACCAAACATGACCGATAACATTATGCCACAGGTGGCACAACCTAAACCTACACCTTCCAGTAGGAAACCACTTATCCAGTGGGTAGTTGCTGCATCAACAGCTGTTTTGATTGCATTGATGTTGGGAATAGGAAATCAACACTTGGCACGTTTCCAGATCCCTTATAGTTTAGAAGTACAATCCGATATGTCGCTTGAACTTCTTGATATACCAAGACAAAACCCTGATAAGCTGTTATTTGCTGCTGCAGAGGTAGAAGATGGAGATGTTTCTAAACCGGAAAAAACTACCTTGGACCTTGAGATGATTTTAGCTGGAATCAAATATAATGATCAATTAGTTAAAACAGGTGAAATAAAAGTTGTTTCAACACTTGAGGTAAATGTAGTTCCTTCGGATGAAAATAATCACTCGGATAGTAAGGATTCCACCATAATTTTTGACTCAGACAGGATCCGTTTTGATACACTATCAAAAAAGGATTCTATTTCAAGATCAACCATTTTATTGCCTAACTCAACATGGATCATAAAGAACTACGCCGATACAAATAAAAAACCTTCCTATGATTTTCATACATATAAACATAAGTATCAATTTCCAGTTATTGACCCAAGGAATGTTTATTCAGTAAACAAACATGATGATCTACAATCATATCTGAGAAATGAAAACTTTCAAATTCAACGCACAGAAACTCTGAATGATACTATCTGTTATGTTTTAGAAAAGAAATATACAGAATTATCAGAGGAGAAACAATCTGATACGTTTACACGGATTTGGATTTCACCAGAACAAGGGTTCCGTTACGTGAAATTCGAAGCTCAAGAACCTAATAAGACAGATGGAAATCTCAATTATACTCGGGTTTTTGTTACTCATCAGAAATTTGGTGAAATATGGTTTCCAAGGATATTTGTATCCGAGACAACCCGATTTGATACAACTGGCAACAAAATTACTTCACTGACAACACTTACTACGAAGGACTTTAAATTGAACCATCCTATTTTACCAAAGACATTTACAGTTGAAATTCCAAATGATGCAATACTTCGAGTTAATAACCGTAAAATATCCAACGTGGAATTCCTAAAAAAATACAAGCAAGAATAGACAACCCGTATCCTAACCTGTGTAAAACTTTCCAACAGTCTGGATGCTATAAATTCAGAACTGTCGAATCTTCTACTTGACCATATAGTGTTCTATAGGAGATTTAAGATAGACCATATTGTTCTAACTACAAAATAATACAATTCCTAATTGTACAAGACAATACTTAGAATTAAAACCCTCTAATCCGAAAATCAACGGGACAAACAATAAACGTCTCATGTATACAAACTTTTCCTCTCCTAACAGCCATCTCACTTTTAAATGCTAATCCCTACCCAAATGCACAAACCTGTAAACAATGATAAATTGATGATATAATTCTCTGACTGGGAATTAATCATACAGACTCTATCCGTTCCTACTTGTTCCCTAAAATTTCATCATCCAAAAATAAGATTGGCCTCCTATATATAAACATGTTCCTTTGCAAATTAATGCACCAGTCTACACCAAAAATTGCGTCACTATAGGGTAATCTGAGGAGATTCATGAAAACCACTGATATTGATCTCATCCACCGCATTCTTGATGGTGATGACACTGCTTTCACGGAACTCGTGGAGAAATACCAAAAACCCGTTCACGCGCTTGTATGGCGTAAGATAGGTGATTTCCATATAGCCGAGGAAATTACGCAAGATACGTTTCTAAAGGTTTATCAGGAATTAAAGACACTAAAGAAACCACACAGTTTTGCAAGTTGGCTTTATGTAATAGCCGCGAACAAGTGCAGTACATGGCTACGTAATAAACGACCAATGCCAGAGTCGCTTGAGGATACAAGTATCGCACAATTAGATAAACCAACCTATTCAAGGTATGTCATCTCAGAAAAAGAACGAATAGCGGTAGAATCACAACGTGAAGCCGTGGAAAAGCTGCTTGAGAAACTTCAGGAAAGTGATCGCACAATCATCACATTATATTATTTTGGTGAGATGTCAAGTGCGGAAATCGGAGCGTTTTTGGGTGTATCTGCAAACACGGTAAGAAGTCGTCTCCGACGCGCACAACAACGCCTAAAAAAGGACGAAACAATGATAAGAGAAGCACTCGAACATTTCAAAATATCACCTAACCTAACTGATAATATTATACAAGAAATTTCCCAAAGCAAACAGGTCGCACCAACATCTGGCAAACCATTTATCCCGTGGGCAGTTGGGGTTACGGCTTTGACGATAGTGCTTCTGATGCTAGGTTTTAGCAACCAATACTTATCCCGTTTCCAGAAACCTTACAATTTCAATGCAGCTTCAGAGATGAAGGTTGAATTAATTGATACGCCTATTGTGCAGAACCTTGAATCTGATCCTGATGACCGCACACAGTTAGGAAAGGCGAATGCACAAGGTGTGAACAACGGTTCTGATCAGCCGGTTAATAATGCCGGTCCGGTAGATTTAGAGACTATAATTACTAAGATGAAGCACTATGAGAAATCGGTTGTCTCGGTAACCGGTGATTTTGTCATGGAAACGTATAAAGGAATGGAGATAGCAAAAGATGAGTATAAATTGACATTTGCAGGTGATAAGGTTCGGATTGAACGGAAAAAACGGGAATTCGTGAATTTACCACTCGTTGAGTATTGGGACGGAAAACAACAGTGGGGTGTATACAAACCTGACAATCCGCTTTTCAAGGTTGAGATTTCACCGAACAAGGAAAGTACTACCCTTGAGAAAGTTCAACTGGCATTCAATAAGGTAGGGATTAAAATCACAGAAGGTGCCAATATCGTCTCTGGAGATTTAGCCAATAGTTATAAAGTAAGTGATAAAGATAAAACCTACTTTGTCTTATTCGTAGGAGACACAACCCTTGAGGTCTATGGAAGTAATGTTGGCTATTCTGTTAGACCTAAATGGGTAATTGATCCTGACATTGATCCGAGATTTTGGCTTACCTACCCAAGAGGCTCAGATAATTCCTATCTATCCGAACCGCTTTGGCATTTGCTTGAAAAATATGAGAGTGAACTTATTGGGAGCGAGATATTGAACGGGGAAATGACATCTGTCATCCATCTTACAAAACCAGCTCGAATCATTGGAGAACACGAAATTCCTTCTATACACTTGAAACTCTGGATTTCCCATAACATAGGTTTTCGTCTGGTCAAATTGGAAAGAACATATAATACGGACGATGAATCTCAAATTCACATCCGAGAAATTGATTACCACGAATATTTACCGAACGTCTGGTTTCCCAAGAGAATTGAGAGAACTATTGCTCCAGTGAAATTACCGGGTCAACAGGTGATAGATGATACTATGATACATAAAACCATTCTACTAACGAAGCAGTGTAAGGTAAATACCGATGTAAGCAGATTACTGCGTTTAGACTTATCTACAGATACACCTGTTTTTGATTACAAGGAATTTCATCAGATTACGATCGGCGATCTTGAAGTCAAACCAAATTTTCAGATTCAGCTCAATAAATCCAATATACCAAGCAGGAAAAGTGAATTAAAACAACCTATATCCGATTCCACCTCCCAAGAAACGCTAAAATGGCACTTACCTGAAGGAGCTAAAGCACGACATGGTAAAGGTCATATAAAGGGAATTGCGTATTCTCCAGATGGTACCCTATTGGCTGTTGTGAGTTCTATTGGGATATGGCTCTATGATGCACACACTGGACAAGAACTTGATTTACTCATAAGAACTTCGGTCCAGGTGAAATCAGTGGCATTTAGTCCAGATGGAAAGACACTCGTTAGCGGAAACTCGGATAACACTATTCATCTATGGGACATACAAACACATACGCTCCAAAATACCTTCAAAGGACATACTGACTCGGTGTTAAGCGTGGTATTCAATTCTGATGGAACTTCATTGGCAAGTGGGAGTAAGGATAACACCATCTGTCTGTGGGATGTGTATACCGGTAAACTCCAAAAAACACTAAAAGGACATACGAACGCTGTCATAAGTGTGGTGTTCGATCCCAATGGTGAAACTTTGGCAAGCGGAGGTATAGATACCACTCTCCGGTTATGGGATGTAGAAACAGGAACTCTGCAAAAAACGATCAATCTCGTTGAGTATACAGAGAGAATGGATATGACGTTCAGTCCAGATGGTAAGACACTTGCTGCTTGGGAATGGGGTACCATCCAACTGTGGGATGTAGGAACTGGTGTACTTGAGAAAACGCTCAAGGAACAGGAAAGAGATGTTGTCTATGACATAGCGTTTAATCCGGATGGAAAAACAATCGCAAGTGCGATGAATAACGGTACTATTCGCCTATGGCATACACAAACCTGGGAACAGCAAAAAATCCTCATTGGACATAAAAACCTTGTCTTAAGCGTGGTATACAGTTCAGATGGAAAAACACTCACAAGTGCGGGTTTTGACGGAACCCTTCGTCGGTGGGATTTGGAAACAGGTGAATGCCAAAATACTCATACAGGATTTAATGGTGATGTTAACGATGTAGCCTATAGTTCCGATGGAAAAACAATCGCAAGTGCTTTGGATAATGGAACGGTTGATTTGTTGAACGCGCAAACTGGTATGCTTCTTCATACTCTTAAAGTTTTAAATACTGATTCTGATTTGATAAAAAGTGTTTCATTTAGTCCGGATGGGAAAATGTTAGCAGGTGGAGGCTATGGAAGAGAAATCCATCTATGGGATGTGGAAACAGGTGAACGCCAAAATACACTTAACGGACATGATACCGTCTCGAGTGTGGCATTCAGTGCTGACGGGAAAACACTGGCGAGTGCAAGTTGGGATACCAATACCATCCGTCTGTTAGATACAGAAACAGGAACAATCCGTCATACCTTTGAAGAACATACGGATGGGGTTAATAGCGTGGCGTTAGTTCAGATGGAAAAACGCTCATAAGTGGTAGTAAGGATAAGACTATCCGTCTATGGGATACACAAACAGGGAAACTACGCAAAACGCTAACAGGACATAAGGACGAAGTGACAAGTGTAGCCTTCAATCCAAATGGAAATATAATCGCAAGCGGAAGTAAGAACGGCATTATCCATCTGTGGGATGTGCAGACGGGTGAAATCGAAAAAACGCTTACAAAACATGGAAACGTGGTCAACAGTGTGGCGTTTAGTCCGGATGGGAAAACCCTCGCAAGCGGGAGTTGGGATAAGACTATCCTTCTGTGGGATGTAAAGATAGGTATGCCTCGTAATACGTACATAGGTCATACGGAAGGAGTCAGCAGTGTGGCATTCAATCCGGATGGTAATACGTTAATAAGTGGAAGTAGAGACGGCACCATACTGTTTTGGGACATCACTCCTACACCAACAAACGAAAATTAGATTGAATAGTGCAACAACAGGCACGCAAACCTAATGATTTTTAGGGAAATAAAAAAGAAACACACCTATATGTTGTTTTGAATGACATTACTGTTCAGTATTTTCTGCTTGGCGTAAACGCTTGGAGCTCCGTATATTTCTTTCAATTCTGACCGTGCAGGGCAAACTGGCATCTACATCATTGATACAAACGGAAAGAATCTACAGAGACTGACTAACCAATGAAAATACAATCTTGAGTCAGCTTGGTCTCCAGATGGACAATCAATTGCTTTCAATTCTTATAGAAATAATAGCTTAGCCTTCTATGTGATGGACGCAGATGAAAAAACCTTAGACAGATTAAAAACCCTCTACATGAATATGCAGTGTTCCTCCTCCAAGCTTACCTGATGGGAACAGATTGTTTATACTGTCAGTAGTGATGGGAACAAAACTTCGGGTTTATTCATAGACGGTTACGCATTTTCATGCTATACTATTGGCAAAATCCTTCCCAAAATCATATCCACTGAATTAAAATCTGGAAATATAAAGACATTTGCCCATAGGCAAAAAATAAAATTATGCAAGAAACAAGAAAGGAAAAATTACAGGAACTTGCAGAAAAGGCACTAACGGAATCTGTTGTCCGTGTGGTATGGCAAAAAACAGATGAAGAATCTGGCAAACAACTTATCGGGCCACGGGGTAGCGGATTCTTTGTTGATCCAAACCTGATTGTAACAAATATTCATTGTATTGCAGGAGCTCCATCCTTTTTTGCGGAGATTGTTAGTGCAAAAACGGAATTCTCTATTGAAGGTGTGGTGGCATTTGATGTCAAAAACGACCTTGTCATTTTTAAAGCCGTTGGGACAGGAACGCCACTTCCCTTCGGTGATAGTGAGACAGTCCAGATTGGCGATATGTTTTGTGCAGTAGGCTACCCCGGAGGAGAAAATGGTATAGCTACACAAATCACACTGCAAGACATTAGAAATAGCGATAGACGTTTAGAAATTAAAGAGGATTTTGCTCCCGGATATAGTGGTGGTGCTGTCCTAAATAGCATGGGTGAGGTTATAGGTGTTGTTGTTGGTGCTGCCACAAACATATTGATGTATAATGGTGGAACAACTTTGTATACGAGTCACGCGATTCCCGTAAGTGCCTTACAGTTTTTACTCGCGAACAGGATAGAAATGATGCCATTGGATGAATGGCAAAAACTTCCACAGATACAAGGTTTTTCCGAAGTTGTGCAAGCCCAGATGAATATGATGCAAGATAACCACATGGAAGCGTTAAAGTGCCTTAATACTGCAAGTGAACTCAATCCAAATTCAGTGGAGATATACACCAATCGTGCAGGTTTAAAGATTCTTATGGGCGAAGCAGAAGATGCAATTATCGACTGTGATTCCGCCATAAAACTTAATCCCGATTTTGTAGAGGCACATATCAACCGAGCCGCTGCGAACTTATCATTAGATCAACACAATGCGGCAATTGCTGACTGTGATGCTGCCATAAAACTTGACCCTGATTTTGCTCAGGCCTATGTCATCAGAGCAACCGCTAAATTTGCTGCAAAACCTGATTCAGAGCAACACAATAAGGCACTTGCCGATTATAATATTGCCTTAAAACTCATTCCAAACGCGGCAGAAATCTATTTCGCTCGCGCAAATGTAAAAGCTGAATTGAAGGACTATGCTGGCGCAATCGAAGACTATGACAAAATAATCACCCTAAATCCTGAACCCAATCCATTATTGAATGTTTATTCATTTCGGGGAGATGTAAAACGCTTCAATCGTGATTATGATGGGGCAATTGAGGACTACGACAAAGTCATACAATCCAACCCGAAAGACGACGTGGCATACAACAGTCGTGGGCGTGCAAAGTATGACCTCGGTAGATCTAAAGCGAAACAAGGTGATAAAACTGATGCTCGTAAATGGTATCAAGCGGCGATTGATGATTATTCTGAAGCTATCACTTTAGACCCTGAGTATAGAAGTTGTTACTTTAATCGTGGTCTTGCAAAACGCGAACTTCGCGACTATGAAGAAGCGATTGCGGATTACGATAAAGTAATCCAATTGAATCCCAAGAGCGATACTGGCTACTTCCAACGCGCGTATGCAAAACACCAACTTGGTGTTTCCAATGTGGATGATGGAGATGTAGCTGGTGCTGATGGATACTTTCAAGAGTCTATTGAAGATTATACTGAATCCATTAAACTTGACCCAGTGGACGCTATTTCTTACTACAATCGCGGTTTTGCGAAATACCGTCTTGGTAAATTAAAAGCAGGTCAACGAAACATCGCTGATACCAGAGTACTATATCAACAATCTATTGAAGATTATACCAAAACCCTCAAACTTGACCCTAAATACGCAGATGCCTATAATGGCAGAGGATGGTTAAGGTATATTCTTGGACAATTAGATACCGATCAGGGAAACATTGAAAAAGCCACGAATCTTTTTCACGCAGCAATAGTCGACAGTGATGAAGCTATTCGTCTACAAAAAGATAATCCAAGTGCTGCCACCTACCACACTCGTGCTACAGCAAAAGCGGCTCTTGGGGACTATGATCATGCAATTGAAGATTTTGATGAGGCACTACGGATTAAGCCTGATGAGGCACTCTACTACTACGAACGAGGACTGGCAAAACAAGCAATCGGTAAACATGAAGAAGCAAAAGCAGACATTGCAAAGGCGAAGGAATTGGACCCTGACGTTGAAAACAAGTCATACTAACAAATACTAACAAAATAATATTCAAGAATCCTTTGAATACCATGATTTTGAAATATAAACTTTACCAAGTTATGATTTAGACGTGCTTCTGTACCCCTTTTCTATTTCCTTACTATATTTAAACACCCGCAAACTATGGTAGATTTTAGAATTACTTGAACACTGCAAATCAGTCAGATTAGGCACCTCGTCTGCCAGAAATGATAGTGTTCATTATATTCATAATTTACTATGTATTTTATACATTTCTTGAAAGACCACACAAAAACCAATTTTTTACCGAAAAATGCATTTTTCTGTAAAATGACAAGAATCTACAGAGATTGACTAATCAGGGTGATAGTAACAACCCCACCTGGTCTCCAGATGGACAATCAATTGCTTTCAATTCTTATAGGAATAACAGCTTAGCCTTCTATGTGATGGACACAGATGGAAAACATTCCAGAAGATTAACGTCCTGCGACATGGGCTCACATTTGCTTCTAAACCTGCTTGGTCACCGATGGAAAACAGACTGCTTGTGCTGTTCTTAATGATGGGAATGGTTTCTACATCATGGATACAGATGGTCAACCCTCCCCCGGCGTGTGTCACCTCTTGGAACTTGGAGCTACAATCCTGCGTGGTCACCTGATGGTAAGTGGATTGCCTACGATGCCTCCGATGCAGAAATTGCGAATCCTCCGGGAAACCCAAATGTAGTACGACACATTTTTATCGTTTCTTTCGAAGGGGCGAGTCACGACAAATTACACAACATCGTGGAGAAAACCTTTCACTCGCATGGGTTCCCGAAAGTTTTTCTCCGTTTCTCCGACTGTGGACACCCAGACGATCCTCTGGGGTCGGT
>JAGFCA010000096.1 GCA_022394755.1 Candidatus Poribacteria bacterium | reverse complement strand
AGTTCGATTAACCAATATGAACAATACATATCTGGTTTCGCTACGTTCCACTCCGACCTATAAAATAATTCACGAATGTGAACATTATAGAAGAAAATACCGAAAACTAAATAACCCTGTATGAACTGGGTATGTAAAGTTTTTGGTAGAAATTTAATCCATTCTTTGTGAACGGATACAATAATTATCCTAATAGTTGTTAGTTATTAGTTATCGGTTTGGCTTTTCTGGAAAAAACTGCGTAACCCGTGAAGTTGTTAATATGTTTCGTTTTTAAATGATGACAATGTATGCAATTACATTATTTATTCAACTAACATGACTGGTGGTGAAAAAATAATCAAATTCATAAATGCTATTTTTAGAATTTTGGTTTGTATTGAGTTGTCTGAATAAGAGATTATACGAAGTATGTGGAGAAAAGGGATTTGGGATACGGATGGTTTCTCGTTCTAATAGCGGATTACATGGATTTTCAGGATTACGCTTTTTATACAGAATTACATGGTGAATATAATACCATTTCTAAAAAACAGTGCAGCTTTACAAGTATAGAAATGGTATTACATCAGGTATGATTGATTTAAGAGTCGAATCTGTCTATCTGTTATAATGTTATCACTAATCTCTATCTAATTCCAGATGGAAAATTAAATCATGACGTCGTTGTTCATCAGATATTTTAATGGCTTCTGAGGTAGCTGCAGATCCGTTATATTCTACTGAAACCGTAGCCACCATAGGGAAATTAACATATTTCATGAAATATCCTTCAGAATCAGTATATGTTGGATAAAAGCTTAGATCATCACTAATCATCCCATCTAAAGTCTTATATTGTAGATTTAATTTTCCTTGTGCATTAGTTAGAGGTGTACCATTCGATTGAAGGATTTTACCTCGGATACACATTCGGGGCGATACTTCAATCACGATATCATTTAAGTTTAAACCAGAATCTATTTCAAATGGTATACCGCCGATTGTTGACAATTTCTGAGGAGCGCCATTATTAACTTCCTGTAAATGCTCATCTATGACTTGTAATTGGGATGTTTGAAGACGCAAAAAGGTCATACCAGATAAGTTTATTGATTGTATCTCAACATCTCTGTTGCGATAGCCCATATCAGGTTTAACTACAAATTGTGCCCTTCCAGGTGAGATATTATTGAAATTGAAGAATCCGTTTGAGTCTGTCTGTGATTGATGAGAAAGTGAAGAAACTTGGCACATTTCTCCATCAATAATATCAATTGGTTGAATTGCTAATCTGCATTTTGGAATTGGATGTCCATTCATATTCACTACTTTACCAGATATGGTAGTCGTGCTAGCGTCTGTAATATAGTATATTGATGCGATAATAAACGCTAATAGACTGAAAACAATAAGAATGCTTACAATTATTGCAGGGTGTTTTCTTAATGCTAATAGATTCATTAACTTTACTCCTTATGTATTATTAGTATGATTTTATTAGAAAAAGTTAATACTATGATTTTATTGCAATGTGTTAAAATTCGATTAAAAGTTCGTAAAACATAGAATTATAATATATATTATGATTAAGAATTGATAACTTAAATATTCTGAAACATTTGATGTGTATATATAGTGTTAATAATAAATTAGAACACCAAAAATTCAAGCTTATGTTAGAGATTTTTGTATTACTACATGGTATCTGTTTAGACTGATTCAGGAATAGAACCTATTCTTGGATTAATATGTAGCGATTCTGTTTTAATGAGTTGTGCCAAATCACTTTTAGTAACCAATAGCTTCACACAAATAATGATTTGTATATACAACCTTCATTAATTTGATGCTCATGAGTCCCGGTTAACCTCTAAACGGGGTTCATAACGTTGATTTGGTAGGGACGGAATGTTTATTACATAGAATCGAATTTACGTGAAATATTAACAACAATTAGTTAACTGGGACAAATCTTTGTTTTAGTAATCAGCGACTGACCCATCAGGTAATCGGCTGTTTGGCCAGTTGAATTTTCTTCCTTGATTACTAACTTCAATAACCTTTTCTTCATCTACCTCTACACCTAACCCTGGACCTTCAGGTAGAGAAACATAACCTTCGTCATCCATTTCCCAGTTTTTGTGTGCGACTCCAGCGGGAAGTACATTTTCATAACCTTCGTGAATCAGGAAAAATGGAACAGAAGCGGATAGTTGGAAACTTGCAGTCAGTCCAAGATACGACATTGTACAATGCGGTGCGATTGGAACGTGGTGTGCTTCTGCGAGTGCAGCAACTTTCTTAACTTGTGTAATCCCGCCACCATGTCCACAGTCAGGTTGAAGTATGTCAATCACCTGTGCTTCAAGTATTTCCCTTACTTCCCATATTGTCCTATCACGTTCTCCAGTGGCTAAAGGAACAGGGACAGCCTCACGAATTTTTCGCATAACCTCAATGTTTCCTGGTACCCATGCCTCTTCAAGAAAAAGTAGATCATCTGGTTTAAGATGACCGGCAAATTGTTTAAGGATAGGTGGGGGTAAGCAACTATGTGCGTCAAACATTACAGCCCCATCTGGACCAACTTTTTCTCTTGTGTCGTGAATTCGCTGTAACATATTAGAGATATCATCTGGTGTACCAGCAAATGGTTTGGATCCACCGGGTCCGGTCTTAATTGCCTTCGGACTTGGATATTTCCATATTTTATCACGGCATGGTCCACCGAGTAGACGGTATACAGGAACACTCCATAGCTTTCCTGCAATATCCCATAATGCCATATCAATAGCAGATATAGTATGAACCATTAATCCGCCACCACGGATGTTGCGATGTGCCCGAAACAGGCGTTGCCAGTGATGCTCAATACGAGTGGGATTCTCGCCAATAATTAACTCACCCAATGAACGTGCCAATTCACAAGTGACTGTGGTTTCCATGTTGTTGATCTCACCCCAGCCTGTGACATCCATATTAGTTTCAATCTTTACATAAGCTTTTTCACCCATAGGGTAAGCTTCAATATTCGTTACACGAATTTGTGATCCTCTATCTTCATATTCCGCCATGATGAACCCCTTAACTTTTTATGTGTTAAGTTTTTCATATATTCCCAACTTTGTCAATTCTTTTTACGAGTAAAATAGTCATCTTTATATTTTTTCTTGTGTTTCTAAGATAAATCAGGTAATTATGGAGTTTTGGCATAGACTACCAACTGTAAAGAGATAAATATATACGTTAAATTTTTTGGTAAGTTTACAAGAAGTTTGATTAAAGTGTTGAGCATTAAAGAATAATAAGTCGAAACCATTAGTGATTCCTACTTATACTTTATATTTCCTGTTATGCCTTTTGTCTAATTCTTGGAAAATTGTTGACGAAAAGGATTGAAATAGGTAAAGTACAATATATATGACAGTATGAACGGCAATCTTCATAGGAGAAAATGAATGGCAACGAATGAAAAATACCGTATTGGAATTATTGGTTGTGGTGGAATGGGAGGATCTCATTCCAGATCCTGGCAAAAACAAGAGAACGTAGAAATCGTCGCAGCAATGGATATTTATGAAGAATCTGCGAAAAAACTTGCTGCAGAGTATGACATTCCTGCGACCTATACTGATGTAGATGAAATGTTAGCTAAAGAGGACTTGGACATTGTTAGTATTACAACTTGGCAAGGACCGCGTTCTGAAGCAACAGTAGCTGCAGCGAAAGCAGGTGTCAAAGGCATAATGGGTGAAAAGCCTATGTCTGCGTCGTTAGGACAGGCTGATGAGATGTTGAAGGCGTGTGAAGAAAACGATGTAAAGCTCGTTATTGGACACCAACGTAGGTACAGGCAACAAAATACAGAAATACGCCGGCTAATAGCGGATGGGGCAATTGGTCAGCCAACAACCCTTCACCATAGAGCAAAAGCACATGCCGGACTGCTAAATACAGGTACACACGCGATTGATACTTGGCGATATATGTTATCTGATCCAGAAACTCTATGGGTAATTGGTCAGACTGCACGTACAACGGATCGATGGGAACGTAGGACAATATGTGAAGATCTTTGCATGGGATTGGTCTGTTTTGAAGGTGGAACACGAGCTATTTATGAAGGTGACCTTCCTGATCCTCCTGTGGCAATGCCAATAGTTGCTGGAACAGAAGGACAAATCCGAGAAGGAGATAATGGTATAATTTTACTTCAGAATGGTGATGCAAAAGGCTGGCAAGAGATTACACCACAACCAGAACCTAAGAATCAGTTTCAAGAGCTTATTCAATGGATTGAAGGGGAAATTCCTACACATCGCGGAAGAGGAGAACAAGGTCGGTATACCATTGAAATCATGATGGCAATTTATGAATCTTTACGCATCAAGGATGTTGTAAGAATGCCTCTTGAAACGAAAGAATTACCACTGGAACTAATGGTAAATGATGGTACGCTTCCTGTATTAGAGGAAGGCCGTTACGATTTACGAACCCCCTTTGAAGGACAAACACGAAAAAGGTAATTCCTACAGTGTATGATGTAAGTGATATGAAGTTTTGTTTTCTCAACCTACAGTTCCACACAACAACTTTTAATCACTTATGTCATACTTATAACATATTCAATTGATAATACTCCAATATAGACTTTTGGGCATTGTAATCTATCATCACGAATTATCAGTTAGAGCAATAATAGAGTTCTTCAATTACGGACGGTACTGCATTAATTTAACTAATGTATGTTATCAACAAACTATAAAACCTATAATCCTAAAGCTGAGTTGGTAGGTCATATTCTTATACTTCTGTAGTTCTAAAACCTATCATCAAACTCATGGTATATTAGGATTGAATAATCTAAGGAGAAGATGGTGAAGGAGAATAGACGGTCATTTTTACAAATCGCTTCAGCCATCATTGGGGGAGTGATGGGTTTAGCAGCAGGAATTCCATTAATTGGATTTGCTATCTCCCCTGCATGGCAGAAAGGTGAATCGAAATGGGTTAACATCGGTTTAGTTGACCGTCTTAAAAACAGTCGTTATAAGAAGGTCAATTACACTTTCACTGCCAAAGATGGTTGGGTTAAGGCAACAAAAAAACGTTCTGTATATGTTACTGACATAGGAAATGGTGAGTGGAGCGTTTTTACTCGGATATGTTCTCATCTCGGGTGTCTTGTTAGGTGGGATGAGGGTCAGGAATCTTTTCTCTGTCCCTGTCATGGGGCAGTGTTTGATAAGAATGGTGCAGTAGTTGCTGGACCACCGCCAGAACCGTTACAGAAGCTTGAAGTGAAAGTTGAATCTGGAATCTTATATGTGAAGGAGATTTAAATGAAACAATTCCTTCATGATCGCCTTCCTTTAGATGAGGTAATGACGCATCTCCGTAAGCCTCTACCTAAGCATATAAACCTTCTTTTTTCATTAGGGAGTTTGGCATTATTTCTACTGCTGCTCCAAGCTGCCACTGGCGCATTCCTTGCATTATCTTATTCCCCTTCACCAGACCATGCTCATAATGCTGTTAAGTATATAACTGAGGAAGTTCCGTTTGGTAGTTTTGTGCGTGGATTACACCATTGGGGTGCGAGTGCAATGGTTGTTATTGTATTTTTGCATCTACTCCGTGTAGTTCTTTATGGATCATACAAAGCGCCTCGTGAACTGACATGGGTAGTAGGGGTATTGCTTCTCTTGGTTGTACTGGGTTTTGGGTTTACAGGTTATCTATTACCTTGGGATGAAAAGGCATATTGGGCAACTGTTGTAGGTGTAGAAATAGCAAGTACAGCACCTGGTTTGGGAGATGTGGTTGCGAAAGTGTTACGGGGCGGATCTGAAATTGGTGCTGTCACCTTGTCACGGTTTTATGCCCTGCACACAATATGGTTACCTTGGATTGCTTTTAGTCTGGTAGGTATACATCTTTTCTTAGTCCGATTTTACGGATCTTCCGGTAAACCTAAGAATACTCCTGATGAGATGAAATCAGGTAAACCTTTCTATCCTGATCAAGTATTTGAAGATCTTCTTGGGATGCTGATAATCTTTATTATACTTGCCAGTGTAGCAATCTTTGTTCCTGTCCCACTTGAAGATGTTGCTGATCCTACCAATGCCGAATATGATCCTCGCCCCGAGTGGTATTTCCTATTCCTGTTTCAACTGTTGAAATATTTCCAAGGTCCATTTGAAATTCTTGGAACTTTTATCATTCCAACAGTAGGGATGTTATTACTCCTATTCCTTCCATTCTTAGATAGGAGTGAACGGGAAGTATTATGGAAACGTCCAATTGCTTTGACAGTCACAAGTGTATGTGTAGTAGCAATTGTAGGGTTGACAATCCTTGGTGCAAGTGCCCCAAAACTTGAAACTGTAGAGGCAGAAGTACAACCCACAGATGATACACAGCAAATCACTCCCCTTGATACAGGAATAGAAGAAACTGAAGAAGGTGAAGATGTGTTTGACTTCGAATTAACTGATGAAGAAATTGAAGAAGCGAAGTGAAATCGAGTACATAATAGACGTGTAATGAATGACAATTAAATGTATTTATTGTTACCAATATTCATCATTTTGAAGTGAACCTACAATGTTAAAATTCCTTTATTCTAACCGACTTATTATAAGTGTCATAACAGGGGCAATTCTCATTGTTGTCGGTGGAACCTACTATCTAAATCATCATTCATACGAAAGGAAGTTGGAAAAAGAACGCAACATACGTCTTGACTACAAACAGTGGCATTTACCTGAAGGTGTAAAAGCACGTATTGGGTCTGGAACTATCAGTAAGATACAATATTCTCCAGATGGGAATCTGTTAGCTGTTGTGAGTAGCATTGGTGTATGGATCCTCAATGAGCAAACAGCAGAACCACGGCATTTAATTGCAGCACATAGCGGCGTTATTAATAGTATCTCATTTAGTCCAGATGTCAACACTCTTGCTGTAGGAACAGAAAACGGAACCGTACAGATTTGGGATATAACAACAGGTGAACTCCTGAAAACCTTTACTACACAGGAATATATTAGTGGTGTTGAAAATGTCTTTTTCTTACCGGATGGTCGCACACTGATAGTTATGTCTTCCTATAAAGTTGACTTGTGGGATGTAGCCAAGGGACAACTTAAAAAGACGTTATCAGCAATTGAAAATAGGATCACTGACTATAATGTTAACAACATCCCATCCATGTCTACGGGTGTTGGGAGTTATAAACATTCAATCAGATCTGATGGTATAATAGCGGCAAGTTCCAGTTATGATGGCACATGTCATCTCTGGAATATTGCAAAACGAAAAAAGATCCGGACATTTAAGGTCGGTTCTTCAAGATTTTCGATTCCGATTTCCTTTAGTTCTGATTTAGGTACACTGGCAAGTGCAAATCGTAGTATTAAAGGACCGATGCAAGGATCTGTTTGGGAGATCAACCTTTGGGATGTCAACTCTCAAACACAGCAGAAAATACACGAAACTGATGATCTTATATTTGAAATTCCGTTTTTAGTATTTAGTCCAGATGGAAATCTTCTTGCATGTTTCATTGATAATGCCATTCAGATATGGGATGTCAATACTGGGAGAAAGAAGAAGAGATTAAAAGGACATAAGAATGTAGTTAGTACGGTTGCTTTCAGTTCAGATAACCGGACACTTGTGAGTGCCAGTTATGACAATACAATACGTGTTTGGGACGTTGACACCGGCAAAGAAAAGAAAGAGTTAATAGGGTACGGAGGTGCATTTAGGGAAGTATCGCTAAGTGCTGATACACAGTTACTTAGCCTCTCCGGGATTGGTACTGGAGTTACACATCTATGGAATACAAACACAGGACAGCACGAAAATACCTTCATAAAACATAAGAAACCTGTGTGGGGTGGTGTTCTAAGTTCGGATGGCAGCAAGTTTGCGAATCATTCACTTTTAAAAAAAACTATTCATCTTTGGGATGTCAACACTGGTAAACTAATTAAACTTAATGGTCCGCGTAACCACGTTTCAGGTATTAAATTTAGTCGTGATGGAAAAATGCTCGCGAGTTGGGGTTTATCGCGTAATCGCAAGTATAATATCCTACACTATGATGTAGAAACGGGGGACATACAGCGAACCTTGCAGCTAAAAGCTCAAGAGAAGTTTAGCGGTACGGAAGACATATTTTTTGACAAGGAGATGTTTGCTGGTATTGGAAAATTCTTTGATCCGAATCTTTTCGTATGGAATTTGGTTACAGGAGATTACGATATCACAGACTTGGAAGACTCAGAAATTGGGGGAGGTACAGAAATTAGTGTGGGACGGTTTAGTTCGGATGGACGTATTCTCGCCATTGTTTATGGAGGCTTAACTAAATATGGAAATCATATTATACTTCGAGATGTAAAAACAGGTGAGTATATCCGTACCCTCATTGGCCATACTCATGATATTGAAAGTCTTGCTTTCAGTCCGGATAGTCAAATACTTGCAAGTGGAGGTGAATTCCGAGAAAAAACAATCCGTTTATGGAATATAGATACAGGTAGCAGCAAAGTCCTCACAGATCCAAGTTGGAAGCTTAGTCCTGTAAAATTCGATGCCGCTGTTGCATCGTCACTTGCTTTCAGTTCTGATGGACAAATGCTCGCGAGTGGAATGAAATTGGGAGATATTTACCTCTGGGACACAGCGACTGGTGAGAAAAAGAGAATACTTCGTGGACATAGTAAAAGGATATCGCATCTTTTCTTTAGTCCTGATGGTAAAACCCTTATCAGCAAGAGCGATGATGGAACAGTACTAATATGGGAGCTTGCACAGCTTTGATATTGTCATTTACACTCTACGGGTATTTATATATCCTGATTAGTATTTCTACTCATAATCAACTATGAAACAGCTATTCTAACGAGATGATCTTTGTCTATCAAAATTAATATGGCAGATAAATTCTAATACTTTGTGGAATTCATGGTAAAGATGGCATTTATAAACTATAAGGTCTGAAGGGTTATAAGTCATTTATATCAGAATCGGCTTATTCTGTTAGTCTGACATATTCACTTGAAATATGTCATATCACATGTTATATTATCTATACAGATTTAAGAAAGGTAATTTAAGAAGAATTCATTGTGGAGGATAAGGATAAGAGATCATCCATATTTACAGTCAAAGATGCTGAAAACACTATATTGTGGTTCTGCTTCTATATTTTTCTCCTTAGTATCGGTATTATTTCCATCAATGTCTTCTAAAGAATTACAAAGTAATTGATTCATTCTATTTTGTCGGGGAGCATATCTCAAAAGTAGTGGCTTCATCAACAGTGATGATTGTTTTTGGTGAAGGAGTGGACATTATGTTAAGGCGTTTCAGGGAAGCAATCCAGAGAGAAAGAGAAATAAGGGCACAAGCAAGAGCAGAGGGTTTGGAAGAAGGTAGAGAAGAAGGTAAAGACTCTGTCTATCGTGAAATTCAAGAATGGGAAGAAAGAAAGGCACAGGCTGAAGCACGTGGTGAGGAATTTACTGAACCACTCCCACAGCGAAAACCATAACCTCTAAACTAAAACCAGATGAGAATCTCTTATATTTAAGTCACCAATATGTTGGTGACTTTCTTTTTATTTTGCTATTACAATGCGGATGAAAATAACAATTCCATTCTTGGAATAATTATGCCGGTACAATCCGTTAGTTTATTTCAAAGGATTACAAAACATCTGAGATGATAGAATTTGTTTCATTCAGAAATTTAGTTCCTGAAATTACTGAAACTGGTTATTTGACACATGCCATCGTATCCTATCCAGCTAAGTTCATTCCACAGGTTGTTCGTTATGCATTAAATACATACACTAAAGAGAATGATTGGGTAATTGATCCTTTTGCAGGTTCAGGAACTGTTGGTGTAGAAGCATATCTATGTAAACGGAACGCCTTCCTTTTGGATCTCAATTTGCTACTAAATCACCTGATGCCGATGAAGGTGTTTCAGAGTAATGATCTGTTGCGTAAAGAACATTTGCACATACTTCTTGAAGAGATGCAAACCGAAAACAAACATCATTTTATGCCAGCCTGGTCGAATATCGAATACTGGTACGCACCTGAAATCCTCAAATTGCTTTCTCAATATTGGGGTTATATCTATAACATTGAAGACAATATATATACTGGAATAATAAAAACGGCATTATTGAAAGTAAGCAAACGTTTCTCTTATACAGAACATAGAACTCCTAAACTTGCCAGATCAAAACGAAAATTAGCTGCTATAGATGAACTGCTTCAAGAAAATTGGGTTGAGCAGTTATTACAAGTAGTGTATGACCATTCATTAAGCACTTTAAAGAAACTCAACGACTTCCTGACACTGACACAATCGCATGAAAATCGGGTCGAATATTATGGAGGAGTTGATTCTTCAAATTTCACAGTTCAACGTAAGTTTGATGCATTAATTACATCACCTCCATATTTACAAGCACAAGAGTATATCCGTTCTACCAAGATGGATCTTTACTGGTTAGGTCATAATGATGATGAGATTAAACAATTATCTCGTCTTGAAATCCCATATCGTAAAGCAGATCGTGTTACTCATACACCTACATTAGATGTTGTGAGAAGCAAACTAACGCGTAAAGATCTATGTCATCGGTTAGAATCCTATTTTTGTCATACTCTGAATGCTCTTGAGAATTCAATGAACCAATTGAAACCAAATGGTGTGGCAAGTATTTTTGTTGGGAATCCACGTATTGATGGTATAGAAGTTGAATTGTGGAAAATAATATCAGAATACTTTACAGAACGTGGGTTCACATTTAAAAAGGTCTATGAAGATCGAATTAAAACACGGCAACTTTTTGGCACTCGAAAAAATAAGAATCCTGAAGGGATGAAGTCAGAGTTTCTGTTAATACTTAAAAAGGAGTGAATTTTCGATTACATTCTGTATGTTAAGCTCCTTCATTTACAACTCATAACAACCTTTACTTTTGTTTACCGATCTAATCCTATCCTATCCCATATTATTCAATCCCAATTGGTCTGATAAGTAATCCTGTAACTATGACAATTGTAAGCAGTGTAGTTAACCTAACGGGTCTGTATTCAAAACATATTGGTTGACATGATTCCTCCTATGATATAATATAAAGCAGATTCATCCAATGGTGCCAATATACTATCCATAAGGAGTAATAATGTACAAAATTAAATCCATTATCCAAGTAGTCATCTTACTTTGTATCTCTACTGCCTTTGTCCTGCCTTTGTCTGCAGATGAACATGCTGAAGATAAGGTTGAGGCAGAAGTGTCAGTTAAAAAATATGTGGAATTTACACTCAGTGGTACATTTACCGATACAAGAGATGTAAACTTTTTGGGTACGGCATCATCCAAAACACTTCGCAGTCTTTTCAGAAAATTGGATACTTTAAAGAATGATGAAGAAATAGCAGGTATCATTTTTAAGATCGGTAGTATTGGAATAGGATGGGGAAACCTTCAGGAGATTCGTACAAAATTAATTGAACTTGGTAAATCAGGAAAGGAGATGATCTGTTATCTCGAAGGTGGAGGTAATGCCGAATATCTTCTTGCTACTACCATGGATAGAATAGTCTTAATGCCAACTGGTAGTCTCAATCTAACAGGGCTACGCTCAGAGATTCTATTCTTCAAAGGACTATTGGAAAAATTGGACATAGAAGCAGATATGCTTTCTATGGGAGAGTTTAAATCTGGAGTTGAACCTTACATACGAGACACTATGTCTGATTCCTTTAGAGAATCTATGACCGGTTTACTGGATGATTTATACACACAGATGCTTGAAAAGATAGCTGCCGGTAGGAATGGAATTACACCTGAACGGGCAGCAGAGTTAATTGATAATGGACCTTTTGTTGCCCAAGAAGCACACAATTTCAGTCTTGTTGATGATTTACTTTACTATGATCAGCTATTAGAGAACATAAAAAATCAACAACATGAAGATGAGTTAGTAGAGGTGGTTGAACCGGACAATAAGAAACGCAAGATGCCGAACATGAACAGTTTCACAGGCTTAATGCAGTTCTTTAGTATGTTAAATCCACCACAACGTGCAAGACGGCGTCCAGCGGCAAATCAACTCGCCCTAATCTATGCAAGTGGACCAATTTTACCTAATCTCGGTTCATCCTTTTCTACAATGTCAGTCATCACACCGAAATCCTTATCCAAAGCATTCCAAAAGGCTCGTTCCGATGATTCTGTTAAGGTTGTTGTATTACGCGTTGATAGTCCCGGTGGCTCAGCAGTTGCTTCTGATTTGATATGGCGGGAGGTAATGTTAACACAACGCGAGAAACCAGTTGTTGTATCTATGGCAAATGTAGCAGCATCTGGTGGATATTACATATCAATGGCAGCTGGAACTATTGTAGCACATCCTGGTACTCTTACGGGTTCGATTGGAGTTTATGGCGGCAAACTTAATATGAAAGGTCTTTATAATAAACTCGGTTTAAAAAAAGAAATAATAACATATGGAAAAAATGCGACAATATATTCAGATTACGGCAATTTTTCTCCTACCGAACGTGAACGGATTCAAAAGATGATGCATACTATTTATCACGAATTCGTTGATAAAGCTGCATTAGGAAGAAATATGTCGTTTGAAGAGATTGATAAAATTGCTCAAGGAAGAGTGTGGACAGGAAAACAAGCAAAGGAACTTGGTCTAATTGATGAACTTGGTGGACTTGATACCGCAATATCTATTGCTAAGAAAAAAGCAGGATTTACGGATGATGATAAATTAGGATTAATGATACTCCCAGAGCAAAAGACATTCTTTGAGCAAATATTCGAGAGTCTATTAGAAGAAGAAGCATCCTTATCTAATCCATTGCCATTTCAAGTTGCCCAACATCATCCGACATTGTCTATACTAAAAAAACACTGGAATCATTTGACAGCGCTATTAACAGTATTCCAAACTGAACGGGTCGTTACTGCTTTACCTTTTGATATCATAATTCGGTGAAAATAGAATGAATAATAACTTTCATGTAGATGTGACTGACAAAGAACTTGATTTCTTTGAAGACAACGGATACCTTAGCATTCCACGTATTACAACAGATGAAGAGATCGAATGGCTAAAGGGATTATATGATGAACTCTTCACAAATCGTGTTGGTGAGGACCAAGGACGTTATTTCGATTTAGCAGGTCCACGAGCCCATACTGGACAAGAGACATTACCACAAGTTTTAGGACCTGAAGCACAGTTTCCAGAACTCAGAGAGACAATCTACTTTAAGAATGCTCAAAGACTCGCTGCGAAACTACTTGGGGAGGAACAGGAAAAGGTCGGCGGTGGTGGGCACATGATACTCAAACCTGCTAACTACGGAAATGAAACCCCTTGGCATCAAGACGAAGCCTATTGGAATCCGGAAGTATTACCGCATAGTTTAAGTGTTTGGCTTCCACTCGACAAGGCTACCGTTGAAAGTGGATGTCTCCAATTTATCCCCAAGTCACATAAAGGTGAAGTACGTTGGCATAGGCATATCAACAACGATCCGCTTGTACACGGTTTAATTACTGATGATGTTGATCCATCTGAAGCCGTGGCGTGTCCTATTCCTGCGGGTGGTGCCACGTTTCATCACTGTAGAACACTACATTATTCTGCCCCTAATAGTACACCGCATGAACGCAGAGCATACATTCTCGTCTTTGGAGGTCCTCCGAAGAAATTGGATAAACCAGCCCACCGTCCATGGCAAACTGAAGAACAGGACGCTCTTGCCGAACTAAAATCCTTATCTGCGGATCGAAAATAGTATTTTGGTGAAAACCTTCTAATCAAAACATAATATACAAATAGAAACAACAAACATGAATATATTTTGTACTGGTATAAGTTGTTCAGGTAGAAAAGAGTTAATTAAAGATTTTGAAGCACTTTGTTTGCAGAGAGAACTTAACATTGGATTTTTTAATGTGGGTGATTATATGCACCGTGTTGCTGCAGAATCGCGTGTTCATTTCACAGAAAAAGTACTGGATTCCGATCCAGCAGTCCTTTCTTTAGCCCGTCGCACTGCGTTCTATGAAATAGCGAGAGATGCCAAAAATTATGAACATGCAATCCTGGGTTTACACGCATGTTTCCGCTGGCGAGGTAGTCTACTTGAGGGTTTTTCTTTTAAGGATATCGAAATACTACCTGCAGACATGTACATAAACGTTGTTGATAATATTGCGGATATTTTTGGGCGTATGGAAAAAAGCACACAATGGTCTGGTCTTGGTAAAGCTGCACTCAATGTTTGGTTAGACGAGGAAGAATTCCTGACAAGACAACTTGCTCATCTCACAGAAAAACCACACTACACAGTTGCAAGACAACATGACCTTGCTAATTTCTATGAATTATTATTCTCTGATAGACCGAAGTTTTATCTCAGTTATCCAATTACTCTCTTAAGAGACACACCAGAAGAAATCAAGAGAATTCGAGAATTAGGTGAAGTACTATCACAATCTTATATCTGTTTTGATCCTTTAGCCATTAAGGACATGGCACTTGTTACATCGTCAAAAGAATCAAGTGATGACGAGATGTTAAATGTCCCTGAAAACATGAGTGAATTGGACGATGATGTAATAGAACAAATAAAAACACGTACTATATCAAGAGATTATCAGTTTGTCCATCAAAGTGATTTTGTCGTAGTAATTTATCCAACGGATAAATTGTCACCTGGGGTTCTTAGCGAAATGAACTACGCAACTCGTCATAATAAACCTGTTTATGCTGTTTACAATGAGACTCGTAGTATATTCTTTGAGAACTTATGTGATCGAATTTTTGACACTTTTGAAGAGTTAAACGACTTTCTTGACGTTACATACTCAAAAAGTTGATATTATATTACCGTTATTTGTTAGTTGTCAGTGTTAGTAAATGGTTGGCTTATACCTTTTCTGGCATTTGACCGATTCTGACAACTGAAAGTTATTAACTATGAAAATTGCCATCCTTTCCCGGGGTCCAGAGAACCACTCAACTCGTAGCCTCGTTTCAGCTGCAGAAAAAATGGGATACACTCCGACAGTTAGAGATCCTTTTGGATTCTATCTCCAAATTGGAGGTACTGGACCTAAAATTTCCTATGACGGAATTCCTTCTGATGAAATTGATGTTGTTATTCCACGCCTTTCAGGTGCAACCGCAAAATATGGCATAGAAGTTCTATCACATTTTGAATGGTTGGGTACTCCAGTTGTAAATTCGTCAAGTTCTATTGAGAAAGCTCGTCACAAGTTTCGTTCTTTACGGGTTCTCGCAGAACATGACTTACCTATTCCTTCAAGTCTAACTGTCGGTTCAGCGTCATTCTTAGATCTTGCTGTTGAACATTTAGGGGAGTATCCGTATATCATGAAACCATTCTATGGCACCCACGGAATTGGCGTAATGTTATTAGACACACCCGTTTCTCTGAAATCAGCGGTTGAAACAATGTGTGACCTTCATAGAGATTATGTAATTCAGTCGTTTGTAGAAGAAGCAGCAGGAGTTGATATTAGAGTTCTAATTATTGGCGGAGAGGTAATTGGAGCAATGAAACGGTGTGCTATTCCGGGTGAATTTCGTGCAAACATTCATCAAGGTGCTAATGGTCAGACGCTATCATTGTCTAATGAATATAGTCAAATTGCTATTGCAGCGGCTTCGGCATTAGACTTAGGAATCGCTGGTGTGGATTTGCTTCAAACGAAAGACGGCCCTGTCATCTTGGAAGTAAATCCTTCCCCTGGATTTGAGGAATTGGAATCGGTCACGGGTGTTGATATTGCCGAGAAAATGGTACAGTATGCAGTTGGATTGGTTGAAAATAGATAATAGGTATTACCTAAGGTTTGGGTAACTATTTGAGTTCACAACAACTAAGAATATTGATGTTTAACCATGAGTTCCCTCCAATTGGTGGAGGAGGGGGTCAAGTAAGCTATTTCTTAGGAAAGCATTTCGCAGCAGCAGGGCATGAAGTACATTTAGTCACCTCGCAATTTCGTGACTGTCCCAAACTTGAAGTCGTAGAAGGTATACATATTCACCGTGTGCGTGCAATGCGTAAAAATCCGAATGTTTGTGCTGTACATGAGATGTTTACCTATGCGGTAAGTTCAAGCATTTATGGATTGAAATTTGCGAAACAATTTAGTCCAGATATTGTTCAAGTGTTCTTTGGGATTCCTGCTGGTGGGGGTGCTTACCTTTTAAAAAAATATCATAATATTCCTTATGTAGTCTTTTTAGGAGGCAGAGATGTCCCCCGTCAAAATCCTGATCCTCCCTATTATCGTTGGTTATACCTTGCTTTGAAGTCTATAATTAGGAATATCTGGGACAATGCTGGGAGGGTAGTTTCTTGTAGTGATGGCCTTCGAGATCTTGCTTATGAAACAGATTCAAATATAAAAATTGAAGTCATTCCAGACGGGGTAAATTTAGAGACTTTTCAATCTGTCAAACGGGATACCAATCCGAAAAAGGTGAGAATCCTCTCAATTGGTAGGCTAATTCCTCGAAAAGGATTTCAATTTCTGATTCGTGCTTTACCACAAGTAATTGATAAGGCAATACATGAATTTGAAATAGAGATAGTTGGAGATGGTCCATATCAAGATGAACTTATAGGGTTAGCAGAAAATCTTAATGTTATATCACAATTACATTTTTCTGGATCTGTCCCATATTCCGATTTACCCCAAAAATACTATGAAGCGGATGTTTTCATCCTTCCTTCATTAGCAGAAGGTATGCCACTTGTTGTATTGGAAGCGATGGGTACAGGATTACCAATCATCGCCAGTCGTGTTCAGGGGATAGAAGAACTCGTGGCTGAGAATGTTAACGGTGCCTTGTTTGATCCTGGTGATGTTGATGAATTAGCAAATTGTCTGATTAGGATTATCAATAATGGAGAGATGCGCGTCGAAATGGGGAAAAAGAGTACTCAAAAGGTTGTTCCGTTTGATTGGAAGAACATAGCTGAGGCATATCTCAGACTTTATGAAGATATTCTTGAACAAGAATCGTAGGAGTTATTAGTTAGGAGAAATATACAAATGCTTCCAATTAGAATACTTGCCATTGGCGCTGGAGGGTTACAGCGTGTCTTAACACACCAGTTTGTCCATATTCTAAATGAACGCGATCTATACAAAGGTGGAATTTTCGTAGGACAACCCCGAGGTAGTGAAAAGGCAGAAGCTTTCAACAATCAGAATGGGATTTACCATGTTGTATCTTTTGATATTGGAGGTATCCATGATATTCAGCAAATATGCAGTGTTGTCGGAGCAACCACACTTTCTACAGAATCCGGACGCGAAGAGTTTTACAATAAAACTGAGAATTCCCTTGACCTAATACTCATCGGCGTGACTGAAGCCGGTATTGCGAAAGGCGAATTAGCCATGGATGTGTTAGAAGAGACGTTATTTCGATATTATTCACATCACGGCAGTGCCGCATCTCTGTGTGTTATCAATACTGATAATTTGAGAAACAATGGTGATATACTTCGTAATATCATTCTGGATGAATATCCAAGACGTTCCGATGAATATACGAAATGGTTGGAAGAACAAGTGAGTTTTCTCAACGAAATGGGAGACCGTCTCGTTCCACAGGTATATGCTGTTCCTGAGGATATAAAAGATGCTGCCCAAGCACAAATAGAGCATACAGATGAGCTAATTACATACGCCGAACAGATGCCTGCGACATCATTGATATTGGAAGATATCGAAGATAAATTACGCGTACCATTTGCTGAATTGAGGGACCACGGTGTTATCGTCAAACAGGAGAGTATTGATGCATTTCACGATTGGAAACTGTTATTAGTTAATTCAGTGCATGTTCCCGGGATTACTCATAAAGGCATGCTATCTGGGTTCGAGTATGTTAATGAGGCAGCATCTCATCCTGTTTTTGCTCCACATCTTGAGAGACTGATGAGCGGTTATGCAAAGGTAGTTGAAGCAGATATTCCGGTAGAAGGAAAAAGCGCACATGACTATACACACGAATTTATTGAGCGTATCCGACGAGTTAAGGATGACAATGCCAGAATAAACATCATTGAAACAGTGAAACTCCGAGAACGTGCTGCAGATATTGTCCGTTCACCAAACTATACGAATAGTACTGAATTATTTAAATGCGATTTTGCCTATTCATTTGCAACAGTACTCCGATTCCTAACACCAAATGAGGTATCTGGTGAAGATGATTATAAAGGGATTACAGATAATGGTTCAGAGTATGAAATCCGTGATCCGAATAGAACAATTCAGGATATCTTAAATGGAGCATTTGGTACAACTCTTACAGACGTAGAAAAACGATTGAGTATAATATTCTCTGATACAGGATTATGGAGTTCACAGGATGGAATTTCTGAGGAAGCACTTAGTCAAAATCAAGACTTTTGTAGCCGTGTTGCTGATTATTATCATCAGTTGGTGAATGGTAAAACCTGCCTTGAAGTATTGGAAGAAATTAATATATAGTAAAAATTGAAAGGCGTGCTTAAAGCACGCCTTAGGATATAATACTAATCAACGAGTGAGATTACACCCTTCTTTCGTTGGAGCACAGCATCATAAAATCGCATAGTGCCAACACAATCTTGGATGCTTGATACTGGTTCTCTACCTTCACGAATAGAATTAGCGAATTCAGTTAGACTTATCCCATCACCAGTCAATTCACCATTCCGTTCATCAGAGAAGTTGGATTTGAAGGAATTCCCATTTCCTGTATAGTGTTTTGCTCCCCATAAACCGTCTAAAACGATATATTCATGCTGCCCAGTAATCTCAATATAATCGTAATTCCGTTGCCATAATCGTTGGCTACTAAGCTGCATACTTCCCACAGCGCCATTTGTATATTCTACGCCAACAGCAAATGAACCTTGCCCATCGACCTCATTGTGAAATACACAGAGTTCTTTTACTTCAGCCCCAGCGATGTGCCGTGCTATATCAAAATGGTGTATTGCAAAATCGAGTAGATAATGTTTAACTGTCCCATACTTTCCACTACAGAATGAGCAGAAAAGTTGAGTAAGTTGTCCGAAGGATTCGTTCTGCATGATATTTCTTGCTTCGCGTACGCCGAGACTAAAGCGCCGTTGGAAGTTTACCATTAATGTCTTCCCATGTTTATCGGCTGCCTCAGCTAACGCGAGTGTTTCTTCAAGTGATGGAGCAGGAGGTTTCGGTGTAAATACGTGATAGCCTGCCTCAAGAGTTTCAAGGACAAGGGGTTGTCTTGGATCCGGTCCCATACTTATTATAACCGCTTCCAAATCCTCTTTTTCAAACATCTCGTGTCTGTCAGTGTAGTATCGACCCGTACCAAATTTCCCTGCTGCATCTTTTGCTCTATTTTCATCAGCATCACAAACCGCTTGTAATGCCACCGGTGCCATGTGTAAAGCAGGATAGATTGTATGTCTTGCAAACCCACCTGCCCCCAAAAATCCAATTCGAAGAGGTTCCATATGTTTTTCCTTTATCACCTATTAGTGTATTCCAGATATAGATTTATAGAGAATTTACCATATATAGGTATCCCTGTAAAGACAATTGAAATTATTTTGCTGGTAGTTTCCTTCAACCAAATTACAGAAATGGTGTCAAAAACTATACGCATAATTATACCTACCTTGAAATGCCAATATAAAAATTACTGAAAACGAAAAGCGAATGGTTAAAAAACGAGATTATCAGAGATGGAATTTTGGATTTGCATTACTTCAAGGAACATTTATGCGGATCAATCTTGCCTTTGCCGATTCATCCACTGTCCTATCTGCTTTTATCTATAAACTAACACAATCAGATACAATGGTCGGGTTAACAGGATCGATAATGACAGCCGGTTGGATGTGGCCTCAGCTGTTAGTCTCGAATCTCCTGGAACACCGTCCTCGTAAAATGCCATACTATGCTCTTGGTATGGCAATCCGTGTTTTTGCTTGGATTGCTATCTCTTTATGTACAATAGGTATAGGAGCTAAACAGCCTATATTACTTGCAGTTTGTTTTTTAGGGTTTTACTTTCTATCCTCGTCAGCAATGGGAGTTTCTACACTTCCATATATGGATATAGTGTCAAAGTCGATTGCCCCTAACCGTCGTGCGCGCTTTTTTAGTTTACGTCAAATATGTGGAGGTTTCTTTTCCATTTGGGTTGGATTTCTTGTATTTGCTGTGCTTGGAAACGAGAATGAATTCACTGGTGTACTCGGATTTATTACACAATCATTCAAGGCTCTAACCATGTATCTTATCAAGTCGATTTTTCTACTTGATACAGAACTTGGTTTTCCTAACAACTATGCGTTCTTATTCATCTGTTCTGTTAGTGCGGCACTTCTCTCATTTGTAAGTTTCCTCGCAGTACGTGAACCGATTCATCCTGTCAATGCAAGCCGACAACCGATCTTACAGCACTTAAAACAGGGACCACATTATTTACGTACAGATGTCAATTATCGTCGATTTTTGTTGTTTCGCATTTGTTTACATTTATCAGGTATGGCAACACCATTCTATGCAAGATATGCCTTATATGAATTAGGCATTTCTGAAGCAACGATTGGTTTTTTTATTGTATGTTCAGCACTAAGCGGTGTGATTTCAAATGCCATCTGGGGATATGTCGGTGAAAAATATGGAGTTCGTTGGGTATTGATTGTAACTGCCTGTTTAATGGTGTTTCCACCAATTATAGCCCTCATCTCAGGCATTCTACCGGTAAAGTATATTCAACCTGCTTATTTTCTAATTTTTGCGATTACAGGAGTTCTTACAAACGGTATGATGGTAGGCTTTATGTCATATATGTTAAACATTGCCCCTCCTCGAAATCGTCCCAGTTACATAGGCTTTATGAATACACTCCTATTGCCATTCAGCTTTTCACCCACTTTAGCAGGTCTTCTTGTTTCTATAATCGGTTTTCAAAGTCTTTTTGGAATATGTTTCGGTATTTGTCTTGTTGCCATCCGAATTGGTGTAGGATTACAAGAAATTATGCACGAGGATGAAACAGAAATTGAATCACTTGAGACATAATTCCGTGTATTCATTATTAAATATTCTATTTCCTTCCGTTCTTCAATCAATCCATAACATGTGTGACATTATTTGAAACTTAAACTGTAAGGAAAATATATTAAATTGACGTTAATGGATTTATAGTAGATTAAATGCTATGAGTTAGGGAATCTATATTGTAGAAATAGATGACATGTAAAGTCATAACCTAAATCGAATTGAAAAGACATTTGTATAATGCTACTATATCCATATAGTTTTCACTCCCAACACCCAATACTGAAGCACTGAAAGAAAGGTAGTAAGGTTAAATGTCATACCGAAAGATACTAAAAGAACTCCGCAAGACATTCCCGCAACCAGTATCAGATAAGATACATGATTCATATTTTGTCCATTCAATTATGTCTGCCTTAAATCAGGTAGATGACTTGAAAACACGTCTGCCGTTTCTCGGTGACATTGTTCCTGCTGATTTTGATGTAGCTAAAACAACGGAATTACCTGAATGCATGTCTACAGTCGAAGAAGTTACAACTGAACTGGTGGGTTACCTTAGAGGCATGACGATATTTGGACATCCTCGGACACAACAAAATGTTATCGGTCCAACAACGATCCCAAGTCTTATCGGCGTCCTTCTTGCATCTCTCCATAATCCTAATATGGGTTGGGATGAATATAGTCGATTGGTTGCTTATGCAGAAGTAGAAACGGTTGGCATTACATCACAATTGGTAGGATATAATCCTGAACATTCAGGTGGCGTGTTTACTTTTGGAGGAACAGGAACAACTTTATATGGTGTAAAGATAGGCTTGGAAAAAGCATGTCCAGAAACGATAAAAAAGGGAACTCCAGAAGATGTTGTTGTATTTGTCTCTGATACTGCTCATTACTGTGCCACAAATATCACTGGATGGTTAGGGATTGGGACTGATAACCTTATAACGATACCTACCACAGTTGAAAACGAAATTGATCTTGGTAAGCTTGAGGAGAGTATACGAGAGGTATTGAAAGATGGGAAGAAAATCGCTGCGATCATTGCTACGATGGGAACAACCGATGCATTTGGATTGGACGATTTAAGACAGATCGTAGCAATGCGTGACACATTCGTTGAAGAATTTGAACTTGACTATAAACCCCATATTCATGCGGATGCTGTTATAGGATGGGCATGGTCAGTATTTAAGGATTACGATTTTGAAGAGAATCCGCTGGAATTTCGTCCTCGAACAATCCGAGCATTGGCGGGTGCCTGCCGGCGTATACAACACCTTCAGTTAGCAGATTCAATAGGAATAGATTTTCATAAAACAGGATTTACCCCATATATCTCAAGTCTTATTCTTGTCAAGAATCAAGGTGATCTTGATATGTTGAAACGTTCTCCTGAACAAATGCCTTATTTATATCATTATGGTCAATATCGTCCTGGAATGTATACGCTTGAAACCTCCAGATCAGGAACAGGTCCACTTGCAGCACTTGCTAATCTCCGTTTATTTGGACAAGAAGGATTACGTGCGATCTTAGGACATATCGTAGAAATGACACAACTCCTACGGGAACATCTTGGAGGTCATGAAGGAACAACTGTCCTTAATAGTGCAAATTACGGTACAGTTACCCTCTTTAGGGCATATCCCATTGGAGTAGATACGTTTGAAATTAAAAAACAGGAATTCGAGGATGCATCCTATCGTGAAAGTCTGCTGGTACACAACGAGTACAACAGAGATGTGTTCCAATATGTAAATACAGAAGCAATGGAGGGACGGGGCGTCTTTATATCTACAACGGATTGTTATCGTCACACCACATACGGAGAGCCAATTGTAGCATTAAAATCATATATCTTATCTCCATTCGTAGATGAAGGTGATGTGAAACAAGTCGTGGAAAAAGTATTGGAAGCAAGAGAAAAAATCGGTGAAATAGTTAATACGGATGAGAACGAATAAGATTCTTTCGTAGACGTTTCCATATTGAAATATAGATGACGGGTTTAACAATGACATATCTGCCTGTTGGTAAACTGAAACATGGATTTTTGAATGAACTTCTCCCAGAAATTGATGTCAATTCAGGTGTAATTGTTGGACCGCAGATTGGAGAAGATGCTGCTGTTATTAACTTTGGTGACAATTATCTCGTTACAACATCAGATCCGATTACCTTTGCTACAGATGAAATTGGGTGGTATGTCGTTTGTGTTAATAGTAATGACATTGCTGCAATGGGAGCCACTCCAAAATGGTTCCTGGTAACCATTTTGTTACCGGAATCTGAAACCACAACGGTAATGGTTCAGAACATAATGACACAACTCACTGATGCGTGTAGACAGTTTAACATTACGCTTTGTGGTGGACATACGGAAGTAACCTCAACAGTAACACAACCGGTTGTTATCGGACAAATGATGGGAGTTGTTGCTAAAGACGAATTAGTCACTTCATCAGATGGATGCGTCAACGATGACTTGATTCTTACAAAAGGAATAGGAATCGAAGCAACCGCTATCATCGCTCGTGAGTATGCTCATGAATTGGATGGAAAATACAATACTCACTTTTTAGAAAAAGCGAAAAACTACCTAATGGATCCAGGTATCTCAGTGCTTAAAGATTCCGAGATTGCAGTAGCCACTAAGGGTGTTCATGCAATGCATGATGTTACAGAAGGTGGTATCGCAACAGCTGTTCACGAGTTGGCAGCTGCCTCTAAGTTAGGTGCAGTCGTTTATTCAGAGAATTTACTTAATTCAGATACTATGTATAGCGATATAACTCGTAGGTTATGTGAGAATTACGCACTCAACCCATTAGGCGTGATTTCGTCCGGTGCTTTACTCATTGCATCTGACCCAGCCAAAAGTGAGCTGATTTGTCAGGAACTTCACGCTGGTCGGATCGGTTCAGCAATCATCGGCAAATTATTACCTCTTAAACAGGGATTATGGTTAGAGCATACCTCGACTAAAAAAGAACCGCTTCCTATCTTTGAAACGGATGAAATTACTAAACTTTCTGTATAAATACCGAATGAATACCAGTAAACTAATTTAACAATAGTTTGGATAGTTTTAAAGTTCTGAGATTGGTCTTGATTGGCGAAATCTGTCATACCGATGTAGTTCTATGGATACTCCATTGCCTTGAAACAGGAATCAACGAATTGAACCCATTATGGCGTTCACCAGGTATGAATGTGATTTAGGCATTTCCTGGTAAACAGTACATACAGTACTTTTAGCGTCAATTAAACGACCGTTTCAGTGTATCTAATACACCAGTCGTCTCTCCAAAGATTGAAAAAGTTTTATACCCACCAATTTGCCCCATCAATAGTCTTAATTCGAGAAAGGTATTCACGATAAATACGTCGTGAATAGGAATTCACTTCTATAGAATGTAACCGGTGACTCTGTCATAGTCGGTTTAATGTTGTTCTTACAATTATTCTTACAAAGAAAGCATTTAACTGGTGGAATTTGGCATTTGTTCCTAATACTGACGCTTATGATACGGTAAAGTAAGACCAAAAACTGACAGTTTGCGGACAAAGAGTCTGGGTTCGGAGATCGCTCACCCATAAAATCCCATTAACCAAGGTAGTCTAATGAATTATCCTATCGAACTTTCATAGATACTGAAAAATACGGTAGATACCATTTCTATGGATTTTGTAACACTACCATAATACCTACCTGTTATTACTATAGTTATAAGTATCACAATCCGTATGTAACAATATTGTTTATCATACGTGATGTTAATAGAAAACACCCAGTTAGTTATCCAACACACGCAGAGAAAAATATAGATAATTTAATAACATATAAAGCAATCTGAAAGTAAAATATTTCAAAGGGGAGAGTCAAATTGCGTCATATATTAATACTCATTGTTCTGACAGTCTTGAACACAACTCTTGTTGGTGCATCAGAGATATTACCCGTAAATGAAAGAACTGAACAGGTCCGAAATGCAATTGTCACCGCAACAACCGAAGCAAATACAGCTGAACAGGTAACAAATGAACACCTTACAAAAATTACAACACTCAACCTACGCAATAAAGAAATAACAGAGCTCAAGTCCGGTGACTTCTCAGGGTTGACCGGCTTGACAAGTCTCAATTTATACGGCAACAAATTGAGCATCCTTCCCGATAACATCTTTAAAGGACTGACTTCATTAAACTCACTACGACTTGGTGGGAATACAGTAGATCCATTCTCCTTAACAATATCAATCCAAAAAGTTGTAGAAGACCAATTTAAAATCGGAATACCCACAGGTGCTCCATTTAAGATTGTTGTCCAGGTAAATGTCGTAAACGGCACATTCGGTGATAATGCGACCACAGCCGCTATCCCGAAAGGCAGTATTGAGAGCAATTCTGTCTCGGTTACCCCTACTGCAGGTACGACCGATGCTATAACAGCAAATCTCGACACACTCCCAACCATCCCCCGCAATCACTTTGGATATGCGTTGACTAAATCCGATGTAATGTCAATAGAGATTGCCGCTGCAATTCAGATAGATAGTGAACCGACTGAAAACAGTGCTCCTGAATTCACAGAGGGTGATAACGCAACTCGTAGCCGTGCTACGTATTGGGATGGTAGAAATAATATCGGTGAACGTGTTGCTACAGGTCTATATATCTGTGCCTTCAAAGCAGGTAATTATTCTGCAATACGTAAAATGTTGATAAGGAAATAATTTGTTACTATCCAATACCTAACTTTAAACAATTATGATGGAATAACATTTCGTCCTCGAATTAAAGAATCAGGGATATAAACGCCATAAATCCTGAAATATTCTACGGTATTGGATTCGGTCGAAATCAGATAGTACACGGATCAATATTGTTTTAAGTAGAGCTTATCTCATTAATCAAATATTTGAAAGATTCTCGGATCTTACCATGCATTATATATTGATACAACGGCGGGAAAACCCCACCACTACGAAAAAGGAATTTACTAAAAACACTCGATTCGTATTGATGAGATACTCTGTTGTTAGTTGTTAGTTGTTAGTTATTAGTAATTGGTTTTCAGTATACAGTTTACAGTAGTATTAAATCTAAGCTAATACATTATTAAGATGATTTTATCGTTTTTCCAACCCAGTACATTTTATTAGATATGTGAGAAAATGTTACACTTTTCCTACAAAGTGTAGGATTGTATCTCGTTATTACACTGCCTTTCCTATTAGTCCCTGTCTGGGTTTGTAGTGAATTAAGCCTCAAATTCTAAAATTTGAAAAAAGTTACAATTTTGTAGTTTTCCTTGATGAGCGATGATTCTGTTTTTTACTATTATTATTCTCATAACATAATATTTATCGTCAGATTCACTCCTGAAAATCAGATTATTGGATTAGATTATAATACACTGTGTTTTACTAATTTGTATTAATATAATCTGCTTTATGTTATTGTAAGGTGTGTTTATTATACCACTTCTATTAATTTCTCTCTCATTATCGTTTGTTGAGAATTGACACTGGAACGGAACAATATGGAAGAATGTGCTACAATTCTTAAATAGGAATGTTTTTTTGACATAAATGATTCATTGTAATTAGGATTGTTTTTGAAGATTTTCATAAGTATTTATTTTTTTGGTCTGGAATCTAAAACTATTTTATTTTCACAACACAATTTTTAATTCAGAGAAGAAAAGTACTCTAAAACCAGTTGCTGAAAGGTTTTATAGAATTGTCTGAAAAATGTCAAAATTTTTTATTTTTTTAATATTTTCTGCTTTTTCCTTGTTTCAAGTGCTCTGAACTCTGTTGTGGTATAGGTTTGTAGACATATAAGATTGTGATTTAATTTTCACAACTGTTGTGAAAATTTCACAACACTTTTTAATCTCTTGTGTAGATGATATATTATGTCTGATGTATGTAATATATATAGTAACATAATAAGATAAATATTTCAAGTTAAAATTCTGTTATGTGAATCTATATATTGTAGTACGTTATTATCGTAGCTTATTTAGTCAATTAATTGCTATTATTTCTTCAGGACTTACGCAAAATAACAAGTTATCAGTCAGATTAGTATAAGATTGTTATTTTCATATATTACATACAATTCTACTGTCAGTATAAAAGTGATGCTAAAATCCATATAAATACACCTTTCGCCCCGCGAATCAACGGTATGAATGCCGTAGGGCATTCCCCGGGGCTAAGGAATAGGGTTGCAACGTTTTCTACACACCTTTCGCCCCGCGAATCAGGAATCAACGGTATGAACCCCATTTAGGAGTTCCCCGGGTATGAATGCCGTTGGGCATTCCCCGGGGCCAAAGACACAGAGGAAATGCATAAGTCGTATAAGTGTTCCATTCTTTATACAAACTGCGTAATTCCTGTTCTTATAGTACTATAGTTTGGACAGTATTAAGCGATACACATTTCGCTCCCGTTGAGGCTTGTGCTGTGGGAGTTATGAAGTTTCTACACACATTTCGCCCCGCTGGGGCTACACTTTTGTCCATCCGAGTTTATTATTTTAGAGTTGGATTGGTGTGAGTAACGTGGTGATAAACCAGAAACACTCTGAATATTAGGTGAAGCCCTCTCAGAAATTGTCCAAACTATAGTTATATTAGTTGCGTAATGTTATATTTTTCTTCAATGTTTTTCATTTAATTTTGGCACTGATTGTGACATTAACGGAAAGACTGGGTTAATTTGGGTATTAACTGTATGGCATTGGTATTTATTTTTGATAGTATAACGTAGATTATGCAGAATAGATTGATAGTCTGAAACATCCTTACACTTATGACACACAATAGGTTTGGTGTATTACCCGTAATCATACATGTCAACAAATATTAGAGCTAATCTCATCAATCAAATATTTGGTAGATTCTTGTATCTTATCATGCATTATATTGATACAAAGGGCGGGGAAACCCCGCTCCTACGAAAGAAGAATTTACTAAAAAACGCAGGATTCGTATTTATGAGATACACTGTAAGTTAAGTAGGTTGAAATGAATATATGGACAGTAAGGTTGAGACCACAAACTAACAATATGTGATACAAAACCTGGATAGGGAAATCCTCCTACAAAGAGAAGAATCCTTAAATTGATTCCTGTAAACCGAGTAATCAACGATATGAATACTTTATGGCATTTAGACATTTCCCGAATCAGGAATCAACGGTATGAATACCTTTTGCTATTCCCCTGGTTAGGCAGCCGAACCTGCCGGTCCTGATGTACTAAAATGTTGTTAATGCAAATAACTTTACATCCAACTACCCCGAGTGTGTAAAGAATTTGTGACTATAGGTGTTTCTTGTATCAGAATCCCGGATTGGATTAGTTTTCAGATTGTAGTTTTCAGTTTGAATTTTCGTGAATGAGTTATTTTTCTGACCCGTGGCTTGGTGTTGTGTGTCAACGTTTTTTCTACACACCTTTCGCTCCTCTGGAGCTTGCATCTTGGTTAGTTTGGTGTTTCTACACACCTTTCGCTCCTCTGGAGCTTGCGGAAATACAAGGAGTCAGGAATCGGAGATCCCTCCTACAATGAGCAGAATTCATAAATTGATGTCTGTGAATCAAGACAGTGATGTAGATAATTTCTGATACACTGCTGTAAGGTGACAAAAACTTTACACACCCTACTACCTCAATTCGATTGACTTAGTTATATTTGTATGCTAATGTATTACTATACACATTTCTGGAAGGAACATCATAGTTAATGGAACAGTGGATTGAACATCTTATCGTTGGTATTCCCAGTATAGGACTACTTGCGATAATCGCCGTGATGCTATACACACTCGGCAAAGGAGCCGACTGGCTTGTAGATGAAGCAGTTGTCTTATCAACACGATGGGGACTTGGAAAGGCAGTCATAGGAGCAACAATTGTCAGTATTGGTACTACAACACCAGAAGCAGCCGTATCCGTACTCTCAGCAGTTCAAGGCAAGCCTGATCTTGCTCTTGGTAATGCCGTTGGTTCGATTATATGTGATACAGGATTGATCCTTGGATTAGCATCATTAATTGCACCTTTATCTTTTAACAGAGAGTTAGCATCACGTTTATCTAATGTTCAGGTAGGTGCTGGAATCTTGATGGTCTTAGTCTGTGTACCTTGGTCATCTCCAATAAAGGTATTCACGGATGGAGGAACACTTCCGCAATTCATGGGTTTTGTGTTCATCCTTCTGTTAGGTTTATATGTATGGCAATCTATCCGATGGGCAGGTTCAACACCAACTGAATCGACATCTGATGAGGAATCAGAACATGATGGGTCAAGTTCATTTATTACACTATTTAAACTTATCGGTTCAATTGCTATTGTTGTCCTCTCTGCTCAAATCCTTATCCCAGCAGTAAGTGAATTAGCAGTAAGATTCAAAATTCCAAAGGCAATTATTGCAGCTACATTAGTCGCATTTGGTACATCCCTCCCAGAACTTGTAACCGCCATCACAGCTGTTAGACGGGGACACGGTGAGTTAGCAGTTGGTAATATCATTGGTGCGGATATTTTAAATGTTCTTTTTGTTGCAGGCGTCTCAGCGTCAGCCACACCTACTGGTCTGAATGCATCCCCTCAGTTCTTTAAGTTCTTGTTCCCAGCGATGGTATTCATTCTTATTGTCTTCCGAATCGGTATTTTCGTATCAGGTAGCCAGTTGAAACGTCCCTTTGGCTTTGTTTTGGTAGGAACATATATCTTAGTAACAATACTCAGTTACATATTCTCTATAGACATGCATTAGAGAATTTAGAATTCTACAGACAGTCCGTAATTATGTGACCTAAGACAATGACAAATGCATAAAAAAGTAGAATTCTTCCTATACACAATAACCCAAGACAATCCTATAATGTTACGTATATCGTTCTTCATTCCCTTCATTCTACTTTCATTACTGGTAGTAACACCAAAGATTTCTGCTCAGGACTACGCAAAATGGGGTCTACCCGATGGTGCTAAAGTTCGGTTCGGAAAAGGCATTGCAGCACGGGTCATATCCTCACCAGATGGAAAACTAATTGCTGTAGCAAGTTCTACGGGGATATGGATACACGATGCATTGACAGGTGACGAACTTTACTTACTTAAAGGACAAAACGCCTATGTCTTCTGTGTTGCGTTCAGTTCAGATGGATTAACCTTAGCAAGTGGAGGGACAGATAATACTATACGTTTGTGGGATGTGCGAACAGGTACAGAACTCAGATCAATGACAGGACATACAATGAGTATCAATAGTGTGGATTTCAGTCCAGATGGAAAAACCATGGTAAGCGGTAGCCACGATAATACTGTTCGTTTATGGGATGTACAGACGGGAACATTATTAGAAACTCTTGATGGGTATACGGATCGATTTGGAACGGTGGCATTCAGTACAGATGGCACAAAACTTGGGATTACGAATCGGGCTTATCTTATCTATCTATGGGATATTAACACAAGAACAATACTTCAGACACTCAAAGGACACGAGAAGCGTATAAGCGGGGTTGCATTTACACCCGATGATAAATTTCTTATCAGTAAAAGCTCTGATAGAACAGTGCGTATGTGGGATTTAACTGCAGGTACATCTCTCGAAATAATAAAAGTGAATAGTCGCGAAAATGTTGTATGTATTCAATACAATTCGGATATCAAGAAGATTAAATGTGTGCTATCCAAGGCAAATTCTTTCTTCATCAAAGATAATATCACAGGTGAGTTACAACCTGTAAATGGTGAAAGTATAGATAATATAATTAATATAGGACTCAATTCTGATGGAATGACCCATGTAATTGGAGAACTGGGTAATCCCCTTCAGGTATGGGATGTGAGAACATTAACCCGCCTCCAGGAACTTACTGGATATACCAATAGAGTCCGAGCTGTTGCATACAGTATAGATGGTAACATCCTCGCAACGGGTGGGAGTGGCAGTCTTACTGTGAGTTTGTGGGATGTAAAAACAGGAACACTACTTAATGAACTCTCAGGACATACAGGTAGGGTTTCAGGATTAGCATTTAATCCAGATGCGATATCACTCGCAAGTTCCAGTTATTCCGATGAAACAATACGATTATGGGATATCCAGACAGGTAAATCAATTTTAACTTTGTCTGGACATACTGACGGAGTCAGTAGCATTGCACTCAGTCCAGATGGGAACATACTGGCAGCTGGTAGTGACGAACCAGCCATACTTCTATGGAATCCACATACAGGAGAGCAACTTACATCATTTAAAGGACATACAAAAAACATCGTAAGTCTTGCATTCAGTCCAGATGGAGATATATTAGCAAGTGGAAGTTGGGATAATACAATCCTTCTGTGGGATGTGAATACAGGTGAAACTATACATAAACTAACAGATCACATGGATAGAGTGAGTAGTATAGCGTTCACGCCAAATGGTAGTAAACTTGCCAGCAGTAGTTGGGATGATACAATCATTTTATGGGATGTAGAAACAGGTGAAGCGATAAAAACCTTATCTGGACATGCAGATGATGTACATTCCATCGCCTTTAGTCCGGATGGTAGATTCCTCGCGAGTGGGTGTTGGGACAGTACTATCCGTTTGTGGGATGTACAGACAGGTATACATATTACAACTCTCAATGGACATGTAGGTAGTATTGATAACCTTGAATTCAGTCCAGATGGTAAAACACTTGTATCCGGAAGTTTCGATGGTACAGCACTGATATGGGAATTAGCCTCTGAATAAGTATACTTTTCAACCCTCCTCAATTTCTTAGAAAGATTTAATATTTCTTACCTTTGACCACCTAAATTTGTGCATCCACTCCTGTGTAACTAAACAACCTTCTATTTCTAATCTCAACCACCAATTTACAGGAGACTTATTATTGAAAAAATTACTTGTATCCTTATATCTGATATTGATTGTTGT
>JAGFCA010000216.1 GCA_022394755.1 Candidatus Poribacteria bacterium | reverse complement strand
AAGTATATCAGACTTTTGGCTTGCTTTCCAATAAAAATTTGGTCTGGGTCCTCTCATTTATCATTTAATTTTCACCTTATGAAGGATATTGTGATACTTCACAAGTGCGCCAAGTCTTTTCTTTCTATCTATCAGGGATTTCCGCGTACCCTAAAATGAAAACCACCCAACAATTTTATGTGAAGATAATTATGACATCATGATTTATATTTACCGATTTTAAATGTCTCATATAGGTTCTTATGGTGTAATCTTATTGTGAATTTTCTGCTTAACTTAAACAATCAAAAGGGCACGACGCTTTATGTCGTGCCCTTTTGTTTTTAATGAATTTGTGGTTATTCTTCTACTGGTTCGGATAAATAGAAGCTTATAGTGCTCAAAATTGATCCAGCAAGGCAGCCAATCAGTGCAGCTTGACCGCGCTTTTTCTTGGTTTCTCTATTGTATGTATCTGTATAAAATGCTACATATTCTGCCGACTTCCCAACTAATCGAGATGCAGGGACTTGAGGTTTGTCAATGTATACATAAGCAATAGCACATACACTGCAGAAAAAGCCGCTAATCCCCCATGTGATAGCAGAAACATCTTGGCTTACATCACGGCGTGCATCTGCTTCTGCTTGTTGCGCTTCTGTCATTTGTGCGTATGTTGCGATCGGGTACAACAATGTTGTAGATAATAATATTAAAAGTGTCAAAAAAGCAATTGCTTTTTTCATTTTCATTGTGTGCTCCTTTTAGAATGTGAAAATTAGAGTGTGAAAACATTTGATTTTATATTCATAACGTCATATTACAGGACAACGTTTACATTTTTAGTATAGTGTCACTATTGGAAGACAATTTATATTAGCAACACCGCTTTATATTAGCAACACCGCTGAAAAATAGCAAGCATAATAATCTGAAATATGGTAAACTATTTGTTATACTGAAATACATTTATCTGGAGAAAACGATGACAAAATGGATTTTACAGACAGCGACGATCTTGTGTATGGGGATTGCTGTCTATAACGTTAATGCGAAAGAACTGACGTTGGACGATATTTTCCCAACAGATAGGGTTTTAGATATACAGATTACCGTATCAGAACAGGATTGGAATAAGATAAGGTTTCAAACCAGACACTTTCATGAGGTATTGAATGCGTCTCGGCAATTTAAGCCACCGGATCATCCGTATACTTACGTTGATGCGAGTGTAAGTATTGATGGAGTGGAATTTCCGAAAGTTGGGATCCGAAAAAAAGGCTTTATCGGTTCG
>JAGFCA010000171.1 GCA_022394755.1 Candidatus Poribacteria bacterium | reverse complement strand
TTACTTCCAGAAGGTGTAGGTTTAAGGCGTGCTACTTCCAGCATAATATTATTGGTCAGGTTTGGTGATATTTGAAAATGTTCGAGTGCTTCTCTAATCATCGTTTCCTCCTTTTGGAGTCGATTTCGCGCACGACGTAGACGACTTTTGATAGTGCTTCCTGATACACCTAAGAATCGACTTATTTCCTCAATCGTCATTTCACCAAGATAGTAAAGCGTCATCACTGTACGTTCACTCTCCTTCAATTTTGCGAGTAGCTTTCTAACGGTTTCGCGTTGTGCATCAACAGAGGCTTTATGCCGATCTTCAGTAATGTATTGAGAATATGCATCTTTTTGTATCATACTTGTATCGGAATCCTCCAACGGTTCAGTCTGAATCCGATTTTTACGTAACCATGTGGCACACAGGCGTGTGGTAATTACATATAGCCATCCAGAAAATTGATTTGGATTTTTCAGTGTTGAGAGTCTCTGGTGCACTTTTATAAAAGTGTCTTGTGTGATATCCTCAGCGATATGGAAATCTCCGATTTTTTGCCAAGCCAGTGTATGAACCGGCTTTTGATGTTTTTTCACAAGTTCGGCGAATGCAGTTTCATCACCAGCGAGAACTCGTTGAATTATTGCAACATCGTCGTTTTTCATCATGCACCTGAAAAGTAATAACTGATTAATTACATTCAAACTATAATGACGCAAGATAGGTGTAAAATGGTTGCCAAATTCGCAAATTTTATATAATATGAGTTAGAAATTACTTATGAGTCCTATACTTACAATTGGAAACCTATAGGACTTAAAGCATACCATGTCCAAACGTAAAATCCTAACAACATTCATTTTTCCGATATTGCTGATCTCAGTTCTAATAATTGTTCTGGTTAACAACCAACGAGAATCGTATGGACAGTTAGAACTATCACAAGAAGGAATTGATTTTGGGTTAGTGCCTGAATGGGAGGGACAAGTTACAGAAACCTTTTTTGCACAGAACATAGGGCAGAAACCTCTTAATATACAAAATATACAAACAGGGTGTAGTTATGCAGAAATTGATGGACCAAAAGTTATACAACCAGACACGACAGGTACGTTCAGTGTTATCCTTAATCCACTATACCTACCTGATACTGAAACTACATCCACTGCCATTCTTTTTACTGATAGTCCCAAGACACCGCAGCTCTATGTTACAATCACTGCTAAGGCAATACGGTTTGCAACTTTGAGTGCTGAAATATGTGATTTTGGAGAGATTCTACCAGAGGTATTCTATGAGAGACATATAAGGTTACGTGTAAACGACTCTTTAAATTCAGAAGAGATCCGTTTACTGCCATCTGAAAACCTGATGTTAAATTGGAAGTTGGTGCCTGATTCAGAAGAGAACTATTTTACCATCACGATTCAATTGGAAATTCCAAAGAGATATAATCTTTTTGATATGCTCAATCCTGAAAGTTCCGATGCTCTCTTTTCAACATTACTAACAATCGCGTTTCCAAATGACCGTACCATAACATTACCCGTTTCAGCAAGAATTGTAAAACCGGTAAACGTTGAACCTGAGAGTCTCTCGTTTGGTCTGGTAAACGCCGGGATAAATCCCTCTCTACAATTTACACTGTCATCTAAAATAGACTTTAAAGTAGTTCGAATTCGGACTCCGAAATACATAGAGATAATTGATATGACAGATGTCGAACAATCAACCGTCGATCCGTCAAATATTATAAGATCGTATAAAGTGACATGGGATGTAGAGAATTCAACTGACTTATTACGTGAAGAGATACATATTACAACTTCTGCCACTGTCACACCAATTCGTATACCAATCTACGGATACATTCAGGCAGATACCCTACTACATGTGGATGAATGACAGAGGATTACTTAAGCTAATATGAGCGTGTATAATCGGTCTTTTACCGATCCAACTATATAAGAAATGGATAATAATAAGGTAGGAAAAAGATTGTTGGTTGGAGGAGATAATTTATTGCTGTTTCTCTATCTGTCTACCGATGAAGAATACGATTATCCCGAGTGCCAAAAACCCCATTTCAGCACCCATTGCTTGTGTTTCGGTGTATCCATAAGGATTAACAATGCCGATGAAGAGTGCTGCACCAGCACAAACTATTCCCATAAGTTCCAGAGTTTTCCCGATATAATACACTTGTACCCCGTTACGTAAATAAGGGCACATTTCAACCTCGTAGTAATAGACTACGGTTAAAAGTGCCCGGATATGTTATTAGTATAAGTTTTTAATTTGTCCCCAACGAATTAATTTTTGTTGTGCATTTGGGTTTATTGAAGCATTGAAAACGAGATCAGGAAGCCTGAATTCTTGTTCAGTATATCCTTTTGGTCCCCATGCGATTTTATTCTCTATCTGTCCGTTATCAACATCATTATAGGCAATACAGAAACCGATAATAGAATCTTTACTTGCTATACCACCAAGTCTAAAACTGAGTTCACATGTTTGCCCATCGTTTCCCCATGCAACGGCACTTAAAGAGCCTTTTAGAGCGCTGGACTCCATGCCGATTGGGATTTCATAACGATTGAATTCATCTTTGCCGTGATAATGTTGTGGATCAACATGAAGCACAAGGTGATCTTCACGAAAGAGTTTAGATTGTTGTTTTTCGATCTGATCATCTCTTAATTTAATAGCAATATATAAAAATCCGCTACGCCAGACAGCTTTAAAGGATCCTGTAAAGTCGTTAGATTCTTGCCACTGTCTTCCGTTCATAATATCTTGATCAATTTTAGCAGGTAAGGCTTCATCCCATACGGGGTCATCAAGGTATCCATCAACAATAGGAGCAACCGAAACCAGTTCCGCATTGTATTGGAAATTTTCGAGATTGTCATCAGTGAGATGTGCCAAGGCAAAGGACAAGACTGTTAGAAACAAAACAATAGACAAAATAAACTGTTTTCGCATTCCATATTCCTCCTTTAGACAACAGTAATTGTAAGTGTAACATGCTATAAAGTGTTTTGTCAACTGGAATTAAGTCCATTAAATATTATTCGGTAGTCATTTTTTTATTGTGGTATACATGATATTTCTTGATTTATAGATCTATAAGATGGTAACAATTCCATGCGTTATAACAATAAAGACATAATATAAGTTGACATAGGTATAGAACTAAGTCAATATACAGGTATTGCAGATAATTAATATGTGAGTTTGATTATAGGAAGCTATATTTTATTAGTCAAGAACAAGACACCCATATATCCAGTAGGTACGGTATGCGGAAACTTATTCAGGGTATATCAAGATTTTCTACACACCTGTCGCCTCTCCGAGGTTTTCGGAAATATGAGGGTTCGGGATTCGGAGATCCCTCCTACAAAGAATAGTATTCTTAAATTGACGTTTACGATGCGGTTTTTAATTGCCCGAAATACAAGATTCTGATTTTCAAACTCACGTTAATTATAGTATTAGACTCACACAAATTGAGAAATACGTAAATCCTGAGTATTTTAATTTGAACAATATAAACGAGATTGAGTCTAATGCTATAGTATTTGTTCCAGTTTTGAACATAGAAGAGAATCATATTTGACACATTTCTGGTAAACAGGTTATAGTATTAATGAAGTGTAAAAAAGCAGACAATTGGGAAGTGCTGTGTTGAATTGTAGTGAATGCAGATGTGGAAAATGGTCTTTAGGTACGAATGGTATTGTTCAGAATGGTATAGTTATATTAAATACAGTTGATATTAAGCAGAAAGTGTGTTATAATTTGTTGATTCAGTTTCAACATATTAAGAATAGATGTAAGCGGAACAGACATATTATTACTAAGGTTGTTTGCACACTTTTTCTGAGATTCTATCCTGAATGCATGCTATACTCTAAAGCATCACTACAACCCAATAAATATTAATAATGAAAATGAGGCGATAGGTGTGAACAAGAACACAAAAAACATGTTCGTGTGGTTTATTTTAGGCTTGGTGGTGGTTGTTGCCATCTACCAGCTTATTAATCGGAGTGATCAGGTTCAGGAGTTGGCAACCTCCGATTTCCATAACTATATACAGCAGGGAAGCGTATTTTTTGATGGATACCTGATTCTTGATGACGAATGGATTGAAGGGAAGTTCAGCAAAGATTATTTGGATACAATAAAAGAGGAATTGGGATTGGAAAATGCATCCAATTGGAATGGAGCATTTAAGGCAAGTCGTGATATCAGTGAAGATTATAAGATCCAGGAAAAACTGAAAGATGCGGGAATAAGTTACAATGCAAAACCAAACTCCAATTTTTCACAATGGCTACTTATTTTTGGCACAACAATCGTCCCCCTATTAATATTTCTCGGTTTAATGATTTTCCTTTCTCGGCAGATGCAGGGAAGTGGAAATCGAGCACTTTCTTTCGGTAAGAGTCGTGCGAAACTACATTCAGAAAACGAATCTAAAGTTACGTTTGAAGATGTTGCAGGTGTTGATGAGGCAAAAGAAGCTCTTGAAGAAGTAATAGAGTTTCTTAAAGCGCCTAATAAGTTTAAACGTCTTGGCGGCACAATACCTAAAGGTGTTTTGTTAGTTGGTCCTCCCGGAACAGGCAAAACAATGCTTGCCCAAGCGGTCGCGGGCGAAGCGGACGTTCCATTCTTTAGCATTAGCGGTTCAGACTTTGTAGAGATGTTTGTTGGGGTTGGTGCATCAAGAGTACGTGATCTGTTTGAAACAGGTAAGAAAAACGCTCCTTGTATCATATTTATTGATGAACTTGATGCAGTTGGACGGCATCGTGGTGCTGGTATTGGTGGTGGACATGATGAACGTGAACAGACTTTGAACCAACTCCTTGTTGAAATGCAGGGGTTTGAAGCTTCAGAAAATGTTATTCTGATTGCAGCCACAAACCGACCGGATGTTCTTGATCCTGCCTTATTACGTCCCGGCAGGTTTGACCGTCAAATTATCGTAGACTTACCAGATGTTCGTGGTAGACAAGCCATACTTGCTGTCCATACGAAACAGCCATATAAATTGTCAGACAATGTAAATTTAGAGATTTTAGCAAAAGCAACTCCAGGATTCTCTGGTGCAGACCTAAAGAATATGGCAAACGAGGCTGCACTGCTTGCAGCAAGGCAAGATAAAGAAATGATTGACATGAGCTGCTTTGATGAAGCTAAAGATCGTGTGCTTATGGGACCAGAGCGACGCAGTTTAGTTATTAGTGATGAAGAACGTCGTATTACTGCTTACCATGAAGCAGGACATGCGCTTATGTTACATTTTGTGCCAGAAAGTGATCCGAATTACAAGTGTACTATCGTTCCACGAGGTAGAGCTCTCGGCGTAACTGCTAAACTTCCACTTGAAGAACGCCATAACCTTAACAAGAAAGGTCTGCTTGCACATATTATTTTCGCTTTAGGCGGTCGCGTTGCTGAAGAGATAATCTTTGGTGATCAAACGACTGGGGCACAAAATGATTTTGAACAAGCAACACATCTTGCCCGTAGAATGGTAACACAATGGGGAATGAGTGCGTTGGGACCATTGACTTATGGACGAAGAGACGAGCAGGTATTCCTCGGCAAAGAATTAGCAGTACATCAAGATTATAGCGAACAAACAGCGATCGCAATTGATAAAGCAGTTTATGACATTGTTATGGAATGTTACGAAAAGGCAAGAGAGATAATAGAGACAAACCTTGATGGTTTGAAACATCTGGCTGACGCTTTATTAGAGCACGAAACCTTAATTACTGAAGAAATAGAAGAGATCCTCGGTCCCCGACCACAGTTACCAGCAAAACCCCTTACATGATTTGCCGAGGTATACAAATACCTTTTGACGGGAACACCCATATTATGGGTGTTCTGAACGTTACCCCTGATTCATTCTCCGATGGCGGGACATATCAAGATGTCAGCACGGCTGTTGCTCATGCAAAAAACATGGTGGCAGACGGGGCAACGATTATTGATATTGGCGGTGAGTCATCAAGACCTGGAGCAGAATCAGTTCCTGAAGACGTAGAATTGGATCGTGTGTTACCTGTTATACATGCGCTCATTTCTGAGAAACTGGATGTTCCAATTTCCATTGACACAACTAAGGCATCTGTCGCACAATATGCACTTGAGGCTGGTGCACATATTATCAATGATATTACTGCACTTAACGGTGATAATGCCATGGCACAGGTCGCAGCGGAGATGGAAGCAGGTGTAATTTTAATGCATATGAAGGGAACTCCTCGTACGATGCAAAAAGCACCGCACTATCAGGATGTTATAAAAGAGATATATGAGGCTTTGGAGAATTGGATTACAAAGGCAATACAAAAAGGGATTCATCCGGATCGAATCATTATAGATCCTGGCATAGGATTTGGAAAAACGACTGAACAGAATATACTAATATTAAAGCATCTCAACGACTTCAAACGTTTAAATAAACCGATATTAATTGGTACATCTCGAAAATCTTTTATAGGAAATTTGTTAGATGTTCCAGTAACACAAAGACTTGAAGGCTCCCTGGCAACAGTGTGTTGGGCAATTACCCAAGGCGCTAATATTGTCCGTGTCCATGATGTGAAAGCAACTGCCCGTGCTGCACGGATGACAGATATCTTATACCAATAAATCAAACTCATAAATTGATGTTCCAACAAATAATTCAAGGGATCGGTATTGATATTATTGAGATAGAACGTATTAAAAAGTTGTCTATCCAATGGGGGAGTAAGTTTGAGAACCGCGTATATACCCCTCAAGAACTCGAATATTGTGGAAACACACCGACCCGTTATGCACGACTCGCCGCTCGCTTTGCTGCAAAAGAAGCAACCTTAAAAGCATTGGGAACAGGACTAATAGATGGAATGTATTGGCAAGATGTAGAAATTTGTGCCAATGATGATGGTAAACCGATGCTCGTATTACACGGTAAGGTAAAACAATATGCATCAGAACTCGGGATAGTGACAACCTTTGTTAGTCTCTCCCATGCTATAGAATATGCAGTCGCACAGGTAACACTTTGTTCTGAGTTAAAAGAAATGTGATGAATTTCACATATAAAGTATCTAATACCAGTATACTATTCTTATAGAGAATTATGGTTATACTTGATATTTATTGAATACTGCTGAAATTACCAGCGAATTCCACACCAAGATATATTGGATACCCACAGATTACCTACAATGAATTACATTTCTTCAATTCATGCAGTATGGATATAAATAGCATTTTGTGTTAGCATAATATCTCGTGGAGATGAGGACACTATGAAAAGGATACTGGAATTTTTACATAACAGTTTTATGTTAAACAAGCGAAATTACCAAGAGTTTTTTATTTGTACTTTGTGTGCCTTTTTCTGCCTTCTGTTTCTAAATTGGAATACTACTGCTGCAGACACTACTTCAGGTGCAGATAGATTTTTGAAGCAGTTACAAGGTGCTGAATACCGTGGTATGGGTGGGAGTTTCGTTGGAGTTGCCGATGGTGCTAATGCAATCGGGAATAATCCAGCAGGCATAAACTCAGTAACGGGAGATAGGTTTGTCATTAATATGACTCGTTTCCCACATACTGTTGCTCTACTTTCAAAGCCGAATGAAACAGATAAGTATGAAGATTATAGCCGATATGAACAGAATGCCTCTGGTATTGAAACATTGAATTGGGCGTTTCCGATGGGTAGAATTGGGACTTTGGGATTTGGTTTTTCATTAGCACACGAAGGATCATTTCGCCGTGTAAACCATCAAGGGAAAGCAATCAATAGTTTTCCAGAAAATAATCTTGCTATTGGATTCGGTTACGGTTTAAAATGTCTCAAAGGCACAACTGTTGGGTTAGATGCCAAATGGTTGCGTTCGAAAGTCACGGATAGTACTGGAACCGAACATCTTGGACGTGGATATGCCTATAATATAGGTATGATTCAACGAATTGGAAAGGCGTTTCAGGTAGGGTTAGTAGTACGTAATTTAAGCAATGGTCTATCTTTTATTGATCCAAATATACCAGATAAGATTCGGTTGGATGTCATTGGTGGTGTAACCTATCAATATGATATTTCAAACCTTGCTTTACGGTTGGGTTTAGATTTACATCCACCATTTGCCGATGGTGTTCGAGTTAACCTTGGAACAGAGGTATGGTATCATGATCGTATTGGAGTTAGAATTGGATACTTGAGAGACACAGAAAAACGACATGCATCGGTATATCTTTTAGAAGATGCAACTTTTGAAACGGATGAACGTACATGGAAGGCAGAAGGTGTTTCTTTCGGACTGGGTGTAAGAGCAGGGAGTATCATAATAAATGGTGCATATACTCCAGAATATAAACCTACAAAATCTGATGATGAACGTCTACATGTAGTTCAAGGGACAGCAGTTTATACTTTCTCAGTTGAACAGGCATTTTAATTACACCAAGACATGGAAATAATTGAGAGAGTTGAATGTAATAATTATACGACCTATACCATCCATTTTAATAACTTGTAACACTCAAAATAACTACAGATTTCACATTGTAATTAAGGACATTGTCTAAATTTAGTAAATTGTGTAATATGTCAGATGGATATAAGACAATTAAGGGAATAGCATCGGCAAAACTTGTGTCTAAAAAGTCGCGATTTTTGGCAGAAGCGAGTGCTGTGGACAATCGTGATAAAGTGAAGAGTTTTGTTGCAGATGTTAAGAATCGTATTCCCCAAGCAACACATTATTGTTATGCTTATAGCATAGGTAATGAAGATGATAAATTGGAATATGCGTCAGATGCTGGTGAACCCACACACTCAGCCGGTCCACCTATACTAAATGCAATACATGGAAACGAGTTGTCGAATATAATAATCGTTGTTGCTCGGTATTATGGGGGAATAAAACTTGGAATAGGAGGATTGATTCGATCTTATGGGGCATGTGCCCGTGCATGCCTTGAAAATGCAACTTTAGAAACAATAATTAAGTATAAAGAATTACATGTAGATGTTCCGTACACTGAAATAGGAACAGTTGTAACATTGTGTAAGCGTATGGGAGGAAAGGTCAAGACGATAAATTACGAACCAAACCCAAACATACTAATACAGATTAAGGAAAGACAGTTGGAAAATATTCAGATACAGCTCCAAAGCATTGGAATTACACCAAGGTATTAAATCTCGGAGGGATGCACGTTGAGCACAGTGAAATATACAACTACACATGAATGGATTGAAGTTGTTGGGACAGATGGAACTATTGGGATTACAGAGCGTGCCCAGCTTATATATGGTGAAATTATTTTTATTGATGTTTCCCCTGAACAAGAGTGTGAACAAGGGGAAATTATAGGAAGAATTGAAACTGAAACTGGTGGCAACTTTTATTTATACGCCCCTGTTGCAGGAGAAATATATGAAGTAAATACCGCTCTTGACGAAGATATCGACCTAATAAATAATGTGCCAGAAAACGATGGGTGGATATGCAAAATATATATTGATAATCTGAGTGAACTTGATTCACTGATGAATTTATCTGATTATGATGACTATGAAGAAGATGAGATAGATGAAGGAGAGTATCTGCCTGAGACAGATTTTTTCGAGAATATTGATGACTATTGATTATTGGTAGAGGTAATAAAAACTTTTCGGACAATCCGTTGTTTGGGAACTGGGATAACAGTCTCTACTGTATATCCCAAGTCATTGAGCGGTTTTGTTAGGTCACGAATATCGATAAAGGCAGCTTTTGGTGCAAGTGAACGTAGATTAGCGAGGATTTCAGTAGTAGCAACCGTATCTTTTACAAGACTTATACCGTAAGGAAGATCTGTCGCTACTGCATCAAATCGTCCGTCAACTGTTTTGGCATCTTCTAATTTGATATTTGCAGTAAGCCCGAAGTGATGTAGGTTTTTGGTCGTTGCCCCAATCATTCGAGGGTTATTATCCGAACCAGATGCTTGAAGACCGTTGTGTGCAGCAGCCATAACAATTGTACCTGTTCCACAACACGGGTCTAAAATATGCTCACCGGGTCCAGCTACAAGGTTCACGAGGACATGTGCCAGTCTGGCTGGTAGGGAACTGGAAGTTGTGTGAGGACGGTGGTCATGTGCTTTCCATTCTCCGTCAGATTCAGAAAGGAGACGGCCAAACCATATTTTTTCAGATGTAATTACGGTTGGAAATACGACACGCGGACGGGATAGATTGGGTTTACCATCAATCAAACTTCCTATCTGACTGGCTAAAGTCATTGAGTTTATATTCAGGCTTTTTGGTTTTTTAATCACTGATACTCGAAATTCGTCTTCATATAAATCTGCTGCTTTGATGTACGTACAAAGTTCCTCAACGCTTGATGCAGAAAAGAGGATTTGTATACAACTTTTGAGATAAGCACCTCTACATACATTAACACAGGTATCTGATATTGTAATACCATACTCATTAGGTGGATTCCCTGTTAATGCAATTGACTCTGCTGATGCCAGTTCGGTGAGTTGCGACGGAATTGCTACAAGGTAGAGAAACTCTTGAGTTGCCATATAATTCATAATACCATAAACATATAGAAATAACAATTTTAGAAAGGAAAAGCATGGTACAAGAAACTGAAAAAATCCGAATTGGACATAGTCCAGATTCAGATGATGCCTTCATGTTCTACGCACTTGCAAAAGGACATATATCAACAGGACCATTTGAAATCGTTCATGTAATAGAAGATATTGAAACATTAAATCGACGGGCACTTGCAGCAGAACTTGAGGTTACAGCAATTTCTGTTCACGCCTATGCTTATGTGGCGAAGGATTATGCCTTTATGCCTTGTGGAGCAAGTATTGGGGATCAGTACGGTCCGTTAATTGTATCTAAAGAACCGATCCAGTCTCTCAAAGGCAAACGCGTTGCTATACCCGGCGATATGACCACTGCTTATCTCACAATGAAACTTTACGAACCAGATGTTGAGACCGAGCCTCATCGTTTTGATGAGATATTAGAGGTTGTTCAGCAAGGTAAGGTGGATGCGGGGTTGATTATTCATGAAGGACAATTAACCTATCTCCGTGAAGGATTTCATAAAATAGTGGATCTTGGTGAATGGTGGTATGAAGATACTGGACTGCCACTGCCGCTTGGTGCAAATGTAATACGTCGGAATCTCGGTGATGAGAAAATACGTTCTATCACAAGTTTATTAAAACAAAGCATTCAGTATTCACTTGATCATCGTGAAAGTGGACTTGAATATGCAATGACCTATGCGAGGGACATGGAAACAGAGCTTGCTGATAAATTCGTAGGTATGTATGTGAATGATTATACATTGGATTATGGTGACGACGGAAGAACCGCAGTGCAACTCCTACTCACTCGAGGTTATGAGGCAGGAATAATTCCGCACCACGTTGAAGCCGATTTTGTTACTCTATGATAGATGGATAGATGCCAAACAGGATGTAATGGAAACTAATGGATGTAAAACGTCGCAGGAGTTTTCAGTTAGAAGATGTAGAAGGCAATAAGCTTGCGTCCGGCATCCTATATGATGAGGGGAATGTTCAGGTGTTATGGCGAATAGATATTGGATACACTGCAGAGCAATATTCCTCTCTTCATCTTATTATAGATCTTATTCCTGGTATAGTTGTGTTGCGGATGCCAGGATCTGAAGAAAGAAATCTTGAAGACGTTCTATCGTAATCGACTATCAGCCAATTTTACTACCTGTCCACTCTCCTGTGCGATATACATATAGCCAAGACCGTCTAAGGTTACACCTTCTTGGTCTTTACCAGGTAATAGATACCGATGTAGTGGTGTACCATCCCTTTTAAGTTCAACTAAAAGGTTTGTTGTATCGCTAATAAGTAACAGAGAATCAGCTTGTGAGTCGTATGTGAGTCCAGAGATATCAATAAAATCCATTTCATGATATCGAATTATTTTACCTTCGGTCTCTGATGTATCGGACGACTTAATAGGCACGACGACTTCACATACTACAGAGAGTTCTCGATTTGGTTTCAGGCTAACGGATTGATTGCCAATCCAAAATGTTCCCCCCTCAATATGGGATGTATCTGGAACAAAAGCAATTGCTTCCATTCCCATACCACCCTTCTTCAGAAGAGTTTTCCCTTCAAACAAACGATTTATTGTAAACTCGCGAACAATATTCAGTGTCTCTGGATTAATCTCTAAGATTACTTCGTCATCCTCAACTGCCACATACAGTAATCCTGTCTCAGGATTGATTGTAATCCCTTCAAGGTCACGTCCTTGAAGATACTTTTTTCGGGCAGTAAATCCATCTGGACGGATTTCATGAATATGTCCTTCATCGTCTACAACGAATAAAGTTTTCCGAATTGGATGATAAGTTACACCCGAAGGTTCCGATATTTTTTCTTTATTTATATTACCTAACCAGGTGTATGGGAGTTCAATTGGTATAGATGCGGCTTTCTTTTTTCTTTCTGATTCTTCTAAATTAATCAGAAAGTAGACAAGGAATGCACTCACTATTAGAAGGCAGATAAAAGCAAGTATTCTCTTATATTGCATCGGTGTTCCTACGTCACAGTAAAAAACCTATGTAACCTATCCATTGAACAGAGAAGGTTTATGCGTTATTAGAACAGTAATATATAACGTGAGTTTGATAATAGGAGAATGATCATCATTTTTGGACTATATCGCCCTCATAAACGCGGTTGGTGCGGTTTCCTAACTGCACTTGTCATAAAAAAGGACATATCAAACTCAGGTTAATATACCAAATTACCCCATATTTTATCGTAATAAAAGTAGCAAGTTCAAGTTTGAGAAAAAATATCATAAATTTATAGGTATGTCAAGACCAAAAAATTAACTAACCGTTGTTTTCCTTTTCCTTGACAAAGCGAATATTGAATGATATAATATAAAGCATTATCAAGTCAGGTATAACATATATACATTACCTTCAACGAAAGGCAAAAATATGGCAAGCATGCCGAGGTTAGTCGTTGAAGTCTTTGAGCATGTCAACTATCAAGGACGCAAGGTAACCCTCATTGAATCTGTTCCAAGTACAATTGAAATTGGTGCCCAAGATATTATCTCTTCTATAAAGATTTATCAGGGACCCAGTTTCAACGCGTCTCCTAACTATAAAGCTATTTTTCATGAACATGTGAAATTTCAAGGGAGACGATTAGTATTAGCACCAGGATTCTATCCTAATATACATGAAGTTCCGTATAATTTTGGTGATGCAATTTCATCTGTGAGTTTCAGTCCAGCTGCTCATCCGACACCTCCAGAATATGGGACTATTCCCGTAATCATAGAAGTTTTTCGAGATTTAGATTTTCGAGGTCAGCGAAACGTTATTTTACGTGATGTGAGTTCAATGTTCGAAATAGGTATCAATGATACCATTTCCTCTGTCCGTATTCAACGAGGTCCCAATTTTCCTTTCAGTGGGTGTCATATCCTTTTTTACGAACATGTGAATTTTGAAGGTCGAAGACTCAACCTTAGTTTAAACTCCAGAGAATTTCAGATGTCGTTTAGGAATTTACGGTCCCTTCCACATTCTCAGTCGTTTTCTGACATAATTTCATCCTTAAAAATAGTACCGTTAGGTGTATTTCGAGTACTGATTGTTGTTAGTGACAGCCTCACAGGTGAACCTGCCGTATTAGAATCTCTCACATCCCTTGAGGGATTAGAGTTTGAATATACAACAGTTTTTATCAATGATAATCCCGATAATCGTGGTGATGCTCGGAATGCTACCAAATTATCCAATATAGTACTCTCAGATTTTGACATAATCTGGTTTACTTGGAATGGTCCAGGACACGATGGTGATTATTTCGTTGAAGACGCAGAAGACGAAATCAAAGACTTTGTGAGAAAAGGCGGAATTGTTTGGGCATCTGCAATGGACAATAATATTATCCGTCCTGATGGCGTGAATATAACTGAACCTACATGGCGAGGTGACTGGATGCCTGTTGACCGACATCCGATTAAGGTTATAAATTCTGAAGATTCAAATCTTACTATCACAGAAGACGGTCAAAAAACCGGTATGTTTACATGGCCTCATAAAATAAATGTGGATACATTGATAACTGATGATCATTGGGTTACGAATGATCCAAGTTATCGTAAATTAGCTGTGAGAGAAGACAATGGTGACGCTGCAAGTGTCTTATTGCCCTGGGGTGAGGGATACTATGCCACCTTTGCAATAGATACACGTGATGAACATCGCACAGCTATCGCGAGACCATTAATTGAAAATGCCCTTTGTTATTTGGCAAGCCTTGCATGGCAAACCTCACCACGTCAACCTCTTAGAGGACGTTATCGCACAACCCAGAATAGTGACTTAAAGTTCAGGTAAGAACATTTTCTTAAAGTATGTTTTACTATAGGAGAAATTAATGCGTTTTATATTTGTTGTTGTTTTCCTAATTGCCGTCGCTGTTGCTGTCGGATGGTTTACCTTTAGCTTTTTTGACAATGTACAAACAGCTGCGCGAGTAATGATTGCCGGTGGTGTTGTATTGCTGGGGCTGCTAATAGCTTTTGGTATTTCTGTTATACGGTATAGAATACCTAAAGCCGATATAGCACTCGTAAGAACCGGGGGTGCGAAAGCAAAAATTAACATAACTGGTGGACTCTGGGTTAACACGATTATTCACGAAATTAAAGAGATATCACTCAACACTATGCGAATTGAAGTGTTGCGGGAACTGTCCGATTCTTTGATTACACTTGACCTTAACAGGGCAGACATTGAGGTAGTCTTTTATTTAAAAGTAGATCCTGACGAGGACGATATTCTAAAGGCAGCTCAAGCTCTGGGTGATAAATCTATGACCCCCGAAACAGTACGCGAACTTATTGAACCGATGTTAGATGGTGCCTTAAGAAGTGTTGCTGCTGAAAGTGATATTCAAGACTTACTTCAGAAACGTGTTGATTTTGCAATGAATGTTGAACGGACCGTTGGAGATAGTCTTAAAGATGATAACGGATTGACTCTTGATACAGTATCTATTATTCGTGTTGATCAAACTCCTATAGGGGAGCTTGATACTGAAAACAGATTTGATGCTGTAGGTATACGTGAAATTACCGACATCACTGCTGATCAAGCCCGTGAGAAAGAACGGATTATACAACAGAAAGACGCTGACATTGTTGAAATTGAAGTATTAGCCAGAATCCGTAAACTTGCAGCCGAACAGGAAGAGGAATGGGCTGTTGCCGATCAGCAGAAAAATATTGCTATATTTGCTGCTGAACGAGAAGCGGAAACGATTAAATTTCAGTTTGAAATGGAACAGAGCGTTCAAGAACGTGAATATGAAATGAAGCAGGAGGTTGAACGGGCTCGCATCACACAAGAACAGGTCGTGGTCGAAAGAGAAATTGAAATGACCCGTGATGTGGAAGTTGCTCGTGTCCAACAGGAACAGATAGTTCAAGAACGCGAAATTGAGAAGAATCTTATTGTTGAAACAAGACAGATTGAACAATCCAAAGTTGTACAACTTGCAGAAATTGAGCAACATCTTATCGTACAAATGGAAAAGATTGAACAGGAACAAACCATTGACATTAGAGATATAGAAAAACAATTGATGGTTGAGAAAGCGCGTATTGCCCAGGAAGAGGGTATAGCGTTAAGAGATGTTGAAAAAGAATTACAAGTACAGACTGCTAAACTGTCTCAAGAACAACAAGTACAACAACGTGAAATCGAGAAACATCTTGTTGTTGAAACTGCTCAGATTGACCAGAATCGACAGGTGGAACTCACAGAAATCAATAAAATGCTGGTTGTTGAACAGTCTCGCATCAATCAAGAGTTACAAGTAGCTCTTACTGACGAAGACCGTAAGATCGATGTTGCAGCTAAACAGCAGGTTACTGCCTTAGCAGAGAAAGAAAGGTTAGTTGCAGAAGCAGAACGTATGGGAGCAGAAGTGAATGTTACTGCTACAGAACAGGTTATGGGGGCTGAATGGCAACGAGATGTTGCAGTTCTTGGTGCAGAAGCACAAGCTCAACCGATTGAACGTCTGGCAGATGCAGTGTTATCTGAAGCTCGAGCAAAAGCACAAGGTGAAATGGCAGAATATGAAGCGCGAAATGTTGCTGAACAACGTGTTCTTGTACAAGAGGCTATTTTAGAGTTAATTGAGGAAGCACCAGATATTGTTGAACAACTTATGCGTCCTGCTGAGAAGATTGACAGTATCAAGATTCTTGATATGGGTAATGATGGTAACGGAGGCGTTAATCGTAGCAGTATGGGTCGTCTTGCAAATGCATTGCTGGATACAGGGGCAATATCTCCTATGCTCAAAGAACTCTTTAACTTTGCTGATGTAGATGCAGAAAAGGTTGCTGATAAAATAGCTGAATATCTTGCTGGCTTGGTTAACCCTTCTAACAGACCTGACGCATAGAGTGATATGTTTATGATGCAATAGCTTTAACATATTACGAGTCAACATCACTGGTTTTAATCCTATACCGTATCAGTTAATGGGACATACACAGAGTCATGCGCCATCAGAGAATTTCTTCAAGAAAAAAACGCTCCAGAAATCAACGGTGTCGTACATGTAATTCTAATAACGGGAAACGCTCTTGTCCTGCTCTCAGCAACATGATTATCTGTCCTAATTGCTGTAGTGCTAAGCGTGCAAAAATCCCTGGATGCGACAATAATTGCAAGTACTATAGTTCTCTAATAGTACGTAGTCGCAGACTATCATCCCCAGAATATCCCATATATCGATGCATGATTAGCCGTTCTCGTGATACAGGAATGGTTATTGTTGTAGGAACACGGAAACGGCCAGATGGAAAACTAAAGGCGATGTTCTTGCTCCTTGACCTTTGGAAAAAGGGAGTTCGCGACTGTTTCTATGATGCGAATCTTACTGAAAGACAATTTGAACGGGCGACACAAAGGTTTGGAAGCAGTTATGTAGAACCTGAACAACCCCTTCCTGAAGAAAATTCTACCCCTCCAGAACCTGATGAAGAAGTGAAGGAACAATTAGTTCGTGTTCCGCGTAATACCCTCATTATTGAAGCAGAATCCGCTATACATTTCGATAATGGTGTACAACTTGTTGATGATCCAGAAGCTTCAAACGGAAAAGCAATTGTTAGTGCCAAAGATGCTCGTGGATTATATGAACTGTATATACCAAAGCCTGGAAAATGGTATATCTGGATCCGTGCGTTTTTCCCGAAAGATGGTGAAGATTCATACTGGATTGGTATAGATAATGCTGAGTCGTTCCCGCGTGATGAACAAGGTGGTCCCAGTGCAATTAGAGTTAGAGTAGAACCTGGTGATACATCAAAATGGGGACGATGGCTTTGGGATACCCCAATGCACCCTCTTGGAAAGCGAATTCCAGGATACTTTCGTATTAAAAGTAAAGGATACTACCGTATTTGGTCAAAGGGAAGAGAAATGGGATCAAGATTAGATCAAATTTTGTTAACACGTTCAAGGAAATTCAATCCTGAAACCGCCTCCGAAGGCAAGCCGATTCCTATATTAACAGCACCTCATCCCTATGAACCTGCTACCTTTGAAGATTGTCAAAAAATGATTCGCCACGCTGTGGAAATATCCAAAGAAGTAAAGACCGAATTTCCATGGGAATTTAAATACTGGATTAACGACATTTGGGGAGACATAAGGAAATTTCCTGAACATGAAGGTTCCCTTTACAAATGCCATAAATGTGATGCAGATTTGCCTGATCAAGCAGTAGACTTAATTAAACAGCACGCACATTCTGATGATATTCAATTTTATATTCTGTGTAGAAAATGTGGTGGTGAGTTTGATTAACAGGTACATTCTTTTAAGTGTTTTGTGTGTCAGTAATCTTATTCTTGTCACTACCATAGTTTTTTCAGCCCCACCTAACCCTTACCTCTATTTTGACGTTGATAGTGAGACAGGAAGATTAACTCCAAAATCACTTTCAGGACAAAGTGCTGAACTTAGTGTTGTGCAATATATGCAAGCTTTGGATGGATGCTGTTTAGCAAGGGAACAGGGTATCCTTCAACCAGACGGCATAGAATATGTACTTGCCCTCAAAATCGATTTTGTTGACCAACCCGGTAGAAGAAGTAGCGAAGAATTCAACGAATACCTATATAGTGAAACAGGTGTTTCGTTAAGAAGCTACTTCCGTGAGAACTCTTATAATCAGATGGATGTACAACCTGGTCCTGTTGGTGGTGTTTTACCTGCTGGTGATAAATGGATTCGTGCAGAAAAACCGATGTCTTATTACGGAGAAGGTAGAATATTGACGGCTCGTTATCGAGAATTAGTCGCCGAAGCTTGTAGAGCAATAGATAGCAGTATAGATTTTTCAAAGTATGATCGTGATAAAGATGGTGTTGTAGATCATCTTTTTCTTATCCATTCTGGCAATGATGAGTCATCTTCACAAGATGAAAACGACATCTGGTCTATTCTAACACCGGGTGTCAATATAATCGTTGATGGGGTGCGTGTTGATACCGCTGTTGTTGTTGGTGAAGAACCGGACTTTGATAAACCGCATTTAGGTATATATTTTCATGAATTTTTTCATGATTTTGGGGCACCAGATGTATATGGACCAAACTTCACAGATGCCCGAGATCATAAATGGGGGTTAATGGGACAATTCGGTCCTTTTCTTGGACCTGAAGAATTTGGAATTGGTAATGGATTAGCACCGAGTCATATCATGGGTTATTTAAAATGGGATTTTGATGCACGTCCTGCTAATGGTAGACTGGGGTGGATTAAACCTGTTGAGATAACACAGGCTGGAGAAGTTTCTGTTCCTGCTTTTGAACAATCTTCAAAAACAGATGTATTGTTTAAAATAGATATTCCGTATGAGAGGGAAACACAAACGATTTTTGGCATTGATTTGCCATTACCTAATGTGTCAACAGATAGAGAATTTTTCCTAATTGAAAATCGTTACAAAGAATCTGGGGCAATCTTCGATACTCATCTCCCCGAATCCGGTATTCTCATTTGGCATATAGATGAAACCCAAGTACGTCCTGTAGGTAGTTACGATGCTGGTTTCCAGATTTGGCTCGAAGATCCGAATGATCCTGAACACCTCGGTATCCATCCTGAAGACCCCGGTATCATAGATCTAAATACCATCTCTGAAGGCGCAGCTTTTTCTGCGGATGATGACCAAACCGCCTTTACTCCAGGGACTTTACCAAACAGTAATTCTAACAAGGGTACCCCGACAGGTATATCTATTACCAATATTGGAGCGGAAGGTATGGTAATGGAAATGCTTGTTTCCTTTGGAGATACCTATGAACCGAATGGCACTTTAGAAACTGCTTTTCCTATTTTTTATTCCCAACCTTACCATTCATTTTTATATGATGCTTCAGATACAGAGGATTATTTTCGAATTGATGCTGCCGGTGGCGTGACAATTCGTGCAACTTTTTCCGTTCTACCCTCAGATGTAGATTATCGTTTATCACTTGTTTTGGCAGACGGAGAAACTGTGGCAATTGGAAAAAAAGCACCAAACACTTTAGAGTATCAGATAATTTACCAGCCTGTAACAAAACAAACGTTATACCTCTTAGTATCGTCAAATAACGGGTTTAGTAGTACTGCTACATATCGATTATTTGTAGAGCAATTAGAACCAGGACCTTTCGATTTCTATCAGACGCGTGTTTATCCTAATCCATTTCGTTTTGAGAAATCGGAAATGACTTTTGCATATCAACTATTTCCATCCCAGTCTGCGGATAACGTATCCCTTGATATTTATACTATTCAAGGTGAGAACATTTACCGTAACAAACATCAAGATGTATTTGCTCCAGGAGAATTTCGTTGGAACGGGTCTAATCTCCAAGGAACACCACTCGCTCCTGGAATATATATATATCGATTATCAGCTTCTCAGGCAGATACAGTTATTCAAGACATCGGAAAGTTTATAATTCTAAGATAAATTTTCTGTCAGGATAGTTTCTTTCCCTATATTAGATTTTCGAACCCAACTGAATGCCTTTTGTTGTTCCAACGATTCTATATACATCTTATCAACGTTAGGGTATGTAAAGTTTTTGTCGTGAACATCACGCAGATATTCTTACTGGGAACCAATACCTATAGCAAGTTTGATTTTTATATCAACATCTTCACTTCGACATAATGGTATACTTTTCATCTGATTATCAAATTCACATTAATATACCAACATTTTATTTTTGAAATGCACTCAAGAGGATGGTATAATAACGAGAGTTTTAAAAGCCAGGTTATATCTTAGGTTAGGAAACCGAACCTATCGGGTCTATAGTGTAGAATTCATGGTGAAATGAAGTTCACATCACTTTTATTAAACTCGCGTTATAATATGTTTGCTTGAGTCATTTTCAGCAGAAATCTCTTCTTTTGAAACATCTTACTCTGGGTCGATTGAATGCGTTATCTGTGGTCGCAGGTTCGATTCCTGCCAACAGGTGGAATGTAATGTGACACCTGTTGTAGCTCAGTGGTAGAGCATATGTCGCAGGTTCGATTCCTGCCTGCAGGTGAAATGTAATGTAACACCTGTTGTAGCTCAGTGGAAGAGCTTATGTATTCAGAATTTTTATCCAGAGTTTCTTTGTGCGGACCGAAGTACTGCATTATTTATTGAATTTTGCAATACCCTCCTTGCCATATTTTTATCAAAGGCGGTGATTACCATAGGTTATTTACGTAAATATGCTCCGCTGCATCCACACCAACGTCAACCTTTAGACGACAAGCAGATTGAGAATAGTGCTGGTGGGTACGTTTATCCAGTTTCTATTTGGACAAACCTCGATAGGTTTCTAATTTTGGGGACAGAAGGTGGTTCTTATTACGCTCAAGAACAGGACTTGACTAAGGAGAATGTAGACTCTGTTCTGAAGTGTATTGTAGAAGATGGTGTTTATGTAGTTGATCGAATTCGTGAGATTTCTGTTTCTGGACGTGCACCCAAGAATGATCCCGCACTGTATGCAATGGCACTTGCCTTTACACACGGAAACGCTGACACAAAACGGCATGTGCAAAAGGTGTTCTGTGATGTTGTACGTATCGGAACACATCTATTCAATTTCGTTGCATTTGTTGACGGTATGCGCGGTTGGGGTAGGTCACTACGACGATTAGTTGGTGATTGGTATCGGTCGAAAGATGATGATGCATTGGCATACCAAGTGTTGAAATATCAGTCTCGTAACAAATGGCGACATGCTGACGTTCTTGCGAAATGTCATTATGGTGAGAATAGAGGTCTCTATCGTTGGATGAAAGGACTTGATACTGAAAAACGGACTGTTCAACGGACAAAAGATGATGGCGCAAGGTTATCTACTACTTACGATGCAACAGATGCTTTGCCTAAATTGCTTGCTATGAGGAGCTGAAACAAACAAAGAGATGCACGGATGTCATTAAACTGATTGAAACGCATGAATTTACACACGAGATGGTGCCGAATGAATGGAAGAACGACGTAGATGTTTGGTCAGCACTATTGGCTAACATGCCTGTGATGGCAACATTGCGAAATTTAGGTAAGATGACACAAGTTGGGTTAATAAAGCCTTTTGCAGCATCAGTACAGACTGTGTTGGAAAGACTTACTGCTGATTCAATCAAACGTTCACTTATACATCCTATCCAGATTCTGATGGCATTGATTACATATAGATCTGGGAAAGGTGTTAGAGGTAATTTGACGTGGGAACCTGTTTCTCAAATTGTAGATGCCTTGGACGCTGCATTTTACATGGCGTTTGATAACGTTGAACCGAGTAAAAAGAACACACTTCTGGCACTTGATATCTCCGGTTCAATGAGTTCTGGAACTGTAGCTGGTTGTCAGGGACTTACACCCCGGAATGCTTCTGCTGCCATGGCACTGGTAACTGCCCGAACAGAACCGAATTACCATATTTTTGGATTTTCAGGAAACTTTGTACGATTGGCAATTACCGCAACAGATAGGTTAGCGAGTGCTATTGATGCAGTATCCGATATACCAATGGGAAAGACCGATTGTTCACTTCCGATGTTATATGCATTAGAAAATAAACTTGAGGTGGACGTGTTTATTATCTATACAGATAATGAAACGTGGTTTGGTGACATTCATCCGAAAACTGCGTTGGATATGTATCGGGAAGAGATGAAGAGACCTGCAAAATGTGCTGTTGTTTCAATGGTAGCCAACAAATTTTCAATTGCTGATCCGACTGATGCAGGAATGATGGATATTATCGGATTTGATACTGCTACTCCTGCCGTGTTGAGCGATTTTGCGAGAGATGCTGAAATTACGGATTCTGTTTGACAATTGCAGGTGCAGCGACATACTCTACAATGTACGACATGTATTATCTCTAAATTGACGCCAATGATACGACAAGGAAACCTTATCATTGGCGTTTTGGGTTTTGCACGAGTAATACCAAGTCTAAAAATGATTATCCCGTGAACAGATGCTTCGTATGTTTGAAATACCGTACAAACTGGAAGTTTATGCTACAGTGAAGATTTAAAATGAGCCTTTAATTATCAGAAATTGTATAAGAACCTTTGAAGGATATTTACCCAAATTGGCTTATACCCTTTCAACGTTATTATGTTGTTGACTAAAATTTGTAGTTATGGTAACTTAGAATTACGTCTTTTGGACAAACATCTAACCAGTTGCCATTCTCATATGGTATGCAAGGAGGCAATTTTATCAATGAAAATATTCAATCAACAGAAAAAATATAAACATCCCTCAAAGATTATGGAGCGGGGTCTGAGGAGAAGCAGGTTTGAAGGATTCAATATACTGCTGAATGTTGGGATGCTTTTTCTGTTAGGATTTGTCATATCAGGGTGTGGTCAATCCTTACAAAGTCTGTCACCAGTACAACCTGTTCATAATATTGCAGACGCATTAATGGAACAAAGTATAGACCCTTCAGCAGATATAGTTATACCCGCGATCCCATCAGAAGATCTTGCTAAACCAGTTTTTGATAAACACGGTTTAGAAACAGTCGGGTTCCGACTTGGTGAGGCAGAGGAAGCTAATACCAAGAATCTATCTTATATTGTAGCTTATTCAGAATACGCATATTCTATTGATAATTGGAATGAATTTCTGGCAGATTGGGCTACTGTTCAACCAGAGATTGAATTACCGAAAGAAAACGAAGATAGGAAGAGGGTTGATGTAATGCTTATATCTGATTATCCCCAAGCATTTAGTGTTCAAGCACGGCAACCTTTTCTTACAAAGACACAGGATGGTATAACCGTTTCCATCTGTTATTGGCGTAGTGCAGATCTTGATCGCAAATATAATCGTGGGAATGCGTTTTCACCGTTCTATGAAACTGAAGCTCTCCACCAAGGAGACAAAACAGATGTGTATTATTTGAAGATTACTAATAATCGAGAGAATGATATCATTTTAGATGTGAAGAAGTGTTCTATTGAAGATCAAGGGGAGAATGTATATCCAGGAATGGATTATGAGGATTTAAGAGATCGATTCCTACTCATGCCACGCGCAACTGGACTCTATGTTAAAAACGGGCTTGAAAAAGCAAAAGAAATTTTACTTGAAAAGAGAATGCCTATTGTTCAAAGGCAAGTAGGAGCACATAGGACAGGTGTGAAACCTGGTGAAAGTGTTGAAGGATTTATTCCTTTCATCGAAATTAAAGGCAATGCAGAAGATCTGACGGTAACAATTCCGATTGAAAAAGCACCGCCTCCTGGTGGTGTGCAGCGGTATCAAACTATTGATTTCGATTTCCCATTCACACATAATAGAGGTATTCGGAACGCTCAACCTTCACCACAAAGATATTAGAATTCGTCAGTAGTTATCTTTGTTATTATTATCTATTTATAGTAAAAGGCGTTTAATACATTAATTGTATTGAACGCCTTTTTTATTGATATTCAAGTCTGGTTAGTCAGTACAGAACAGAATTATTGTTTTTTAGGTGACGATATCACAAGGTGGAAGAGAATTTATGAAGAGTTTTCCGTATCTACGGGTTCGAATACGAGGATCCAATATTACTACAATACCTTGATCGGTTTTTGTACGAATAAGTCGTCCGAAACCTTGTTTGAGACGGAGAATTGCTTCAGGTAAACTGAAATCAAGGAATTCGTTTCCACCTTGTTCCTTAATCTGTGTCACTCGTGCTTCCATCACTGGGTGGGTAGGCACTTCAAATGGTAGTTTCGTGATGACGACATTGCTGAGTGCTTCGCCTCGCACATCAACGCCTTCCCAAAAGCTTGATGTTCCGAATATGACCGAATCGGTATCTTCTCGAAAGGCATGTAGCATATCTGTTCGTGAAAGGTCTGCTCCCTGTTTAAAAACGGTAATTCCAATTTCCTCAAGTGCTGGTGCAACTTCTTCAAACACTTTGTCCATCATTTTGTAGCTTGTAAACAGAACGAATGCTTTACCGTGTGTTAGCTCCAAGTAATGTTTTATTTCTTCTATTGCTGCGGGTATAAATGCAGCACTATTCGGATCTGGCATTTTCTGGGGGATATGGATTTTTACCTGTTCTTGGAAATTGAAAGGAGAGTGTACGAGCAATTCTTTACATTCAGTAATCCCTATTCTCTTTTTGAAATAGTCGAAATTCTGATTTGTTGATAGGGTAGCACTTGTCATTATAACGCTTTCTTTTGCCTCAAACAGGTTTTTCTGTAACATTTGACTGACGTTAACAGGAGTAGCATTAATAAGTACGCGTGGTGTCCTTCCTCGCGTTGAAGTTTCAACCCAATATATATAGTCTGGTTCTACCTGTCTAATCATCAAGTCAAGGTCTGCCCGAAGTTGCTTACATTGGTTGGTGTATGAAGAAAGTTCTTGTTCCTCGTCGTCTGAAGTAGCATCCTCATTTAGTTTTTTGAGAGTACTTTCAATATTAGAGAGAGGTATCTCTAATATATTTCCTTTTTCAAAAACTTTTGAAAGGTTGTCTTCATTGATGCGGTTTGTTGTAGTATAGCCGTTTTCATCAGAGCAGTGTTCAACAATACCTTTAAAAAACTCGTTGGTTGATTCTCGTGCTTCCTCCACTTCATCGGTAAGTTCTGTCGAATCAAATCTTGATGCAATGCCGCTGTCATTTCTGGGATTGTGTAGAGAATCTAACAACCATTTAATTTGTGAATTGCTAATTTCCAGACTACTATGTTTCGTAGCGGTAGCTTCTAAATGGTGTGCTTCATCAATAATGAGATAATCGTAATGAGGGAGTATCCCAGCAGAATGATCATATTCCTTGATAGCTAAGTCACTAAAGAGTAGGTGGTGGTTGACGATGAGTAGGTTTGCCTCTTGCATTTCGTTCCGTGCGTTGAAGTAGAAACAAACATCGTATGTAGGACATTTACGTCCGAGACAATTGTCTCGATCAGATTTTACTTTGTCCCAAATATTCATTTTAGGTTGTATGGGTAAGTCAGCTTGACTTCCATCCTCAGTTGTCTCGACCCATTGAACAATGTCTTTTACCTGTTCTACCTCTTCCATAGTATCAAAGAGTCCTCGTTCGTAAGTAAGAAGGCTATTGAGGCGTCTTCGTGAGAGGTAATTACGTCGTCCTTTTGCCAGAACAGCCTTAAATTCGCGTGGGAGTACTTTTTCCAAAAACGGAATATCTTTAGTGATAATTTGTTCTTGTAGGCTGATAGTATTTGTTGAAACAACGACGGTTTGTTCTGTTCTGTATGCCAAAGATATAGCAGGGATTAGATAAGCAAAACTTTTTCCAACACCGGTTCCAGCTTCAACAATTAGGTGTTCAGAATCTGTGAAGGCACGAGCAACAGCGTTAGCCATACGTAATTGTTCTTCCCGATACTCATACCCTTGAAGATGATCGGAGATAATACCGCCGGGACTGAATATATCTTTTATCGTTAATTTTTTTGAGGATTGTGTCATACTCGTCAGTAGAAGTGTGAAGAAAAAGAAGAGGATGGCGATAAACTCTTTTAAGGAGACTTCTTATCTAATTTAATCGTTAACTTTTCTTCTCCGTAGTTGCTTTTAATGTCAATTATGAGTTCTGTGGCATCCTGCAGAGTTTGAAGTAATGCTTCAAGTGCTTGGACATCGTATATCTGTTTCCCATTGATAGCGTATATAAGAGCACCGCCTGGTATTCTTGCCTTGAATCCGGGGGCATTTTCCTTTACGCTTTCAACAATAACGCCACGATCTTTATCGGAGAGGTAGGTGTATCTTTGAAAATCTTGTTTGTCTAACTTCCGAACGGATAATCCTAACATTTTCCATGATATAGAATTATCTTCAATAGGTAATCCAGCCATTTCTCGAGGCATTTCACCGATAGTGACCTTTAAAGTTCTTTCTTGCATAGTTCTTTTTTCTGTCATCCGCAGGACCTTTATGATAGATTCTTTTCCAACTTGTGATTGTGCTACAAGCATCTGGAGCTCAGGAGATGTATTTACCTTTTTTCCGTTATACTCAAGGATAATGTCAAATCTTTTTAACCCGCCGTGATCTGCTGGTGTGTCTGGACCAATTCGTGTGATAAGTATACCTTCTGATGCTTCCTGCATAGCGATGCCGAGATATCCATGAATAATTTTACCGTTAGCAATCAGTTCGTTCCCAATAGTACGTACGAGGTTACTGGGTATAGCGAAACCAGCCCCTGCTCTAACTGGAGCCGGTGTATTTTCAGATTTTTGGATCAATGAGTTAATTCCGATAACTTCTCCATGTATATTTAGGAGAGGTCCCCCGCTGCTGCCGGAGTGTATCCACGTATCCGTTTGGATGAAGTTTTGATGTCGAACTACACGTAAGCCTCCAAGAATTAAACGACTTTTCCCACTAACAATACCAGTTGTTACAGTATATTCAAGATTAAAAGGATTACCAATAGCGATAGCGAATTGACCTACTTTAACTTTGTCAGAATCAGCTAACTGTAACGTTGGGAATTGTTCTTTTCCGCTAACCTTTAGTATAGCAATATCGGTGATAACATCCCCTCCAATTAATTTAGCATCAAGGGATTTACCGTTTAACAATTTAACTTTTATTTGCTCAGCATCAATAATATTGTGGTTATTCGTTAGAATGTAGCCGTCTTTTTTAAAGAAGAAACCTGACCCTTGTTTGGCTTGTTCTTTACTGATATTTCTTGCCAGAACTCCTACAATAGCAGGCTTGCTTTTTTCAGCAATATCAACAAACGCCTTTTCAATTGCACCTAACAGTTCCAAATTTGATGTCTGTTCTGAACGGGAGGAACATGAACAGAAACTGATAAATAAAAAAAACAGGATACAATAACTGGAGATGTTCTTTAGCATTAAGTATTCCTTTGAGGTGATATTAAATCATATCACTATTTTAAATCTTGAGTAGGTCGTTATTGTTGTAACACAATTAGGTGCGTGGTTCCCGATTTTTTAGTGGTATAGTCACTTTTTGTGTACCATTGTGACTCTTTATATCCAGAGTAATACTGGTAAGGTCAGGATTATTTATGAGATATGTATCAAGCGTGTTAGTATCAAGGATTTGTTTCTCATTTATTGCAGTGATAAGTGCATTCCGAGGAATCATAGCCCTATATGCATGTGAGAATCTTTTTATTTTCTCAACGATAACGCCATGATCATGTTCATTAAGGTAGTTATATCTATGTTGTATTCCGTTTTCTAAATTTCGTACAGCTAATCCCAATGTCTTCCACGATTCAGATTTAATTTGTGCAGAACGTCCAACTAATTCAAGGGGCATTTCATCTATTGTTATGTTGAGTAATACCTCTTGATTTTTTCGTAATACTTTCAAATTACACTGTTTGCCAATTGGATAGTCAGCTATAATCAATCTAAATCTATTGAGTGATGGCACCTTTTGATTGTCGAGTTCAACGATGATATCATTCCGTTTTAAAGTTTGATTTGAGGGTAAATCTACTTTTTTACGATTTGTGGGAAGAATTATATTTTTTACTTTTATGCCTTTATGGACATTCTGCATTTCAGCATTTATGTACCCACGGATAATCCTTCCATCGGCAATAAGTTTATCGGAAATAGTCTTTACAAGATTACTGTTAATTGCTAAAGAAGCTCCTTCACCAGGATTTAGAGTATTGATACCAATAACTTCCCCTTCAATATTGAGAAGAGGCCCGCCACTGCTCCCAGGATTGATCCAAGCATCAGTCTGTATGTAATTTCTGTGATACTGAAAGAGTTTAGATTTTGAATGGTGGCAACGTCCTTTTCCGCTTACGATTCCGACAGTAACAGATTGTTTAAATCCGATCGGATCACCAATAGCGATAGAAAGTTGTCCTATTCGAACATTTTTTGAATCTCCGAGAGAGAGTGATGGGAAATCTTCATCACGGTGAATTTTAATAACCGCTATGTCGGTGTTTGGATCTCTTCCGACCAATGTTGCGAAATACCTAGTACCATCGAATAAGCTGACAGTGATTCTACTTGCTTTACGTACGACATGTTCATTTGTAAGTATAAATCCATCTTTCTTAAAGATAAAGCCGGATGCATTACTGATTGAATTATGGTTTTTTAATGGTTGGGGTGAAGTCTTTTCTACTGTTAGACTGACAATAGCAGGTTTGCTCTGCTTAACAATGTGACTGATAGTGTTTTCAAAAGATCGTACAATATCAAAATCATCTGTTTGACTTGGAGGCGTTGCACACGAGAAAATTATCGCTGAACATAAGAGTATAATAAAGTAATTGACTTCCTTTTTTATCATAAGATGCCTCATTGTAAATATATAAGAGACTTGACTGTATATAGATTTAATATGCAATATAGATTTAAATATTTTTAGATATAAATTATTTCTTAGATATTCACCAAACTGTTTTGGTATATTTGATTTTAACAGACTATTATTGGTGTTGTCAATCTATTTCTACCATGAGGCGCGGTGATCACGTTTTATGCATTCCTGTTGATGTGTTTTGACGAATCAAATTTGCTATGATATACTTTGATATAAATCAGAATTACGATGGAGAAATGACACCGCCATGAATTTGCTTCGGTATACACTTCTTTTTATTTTCATAACGACGTTTGCAGTTGCTGAAGAGCAAGTTTCGTTTGGTATTCCGCCTTGGCAGCCAATAGGTAAATATACACACACCGCTATCCGTGAAAGTTCCGGAATTGTAACCAGTAGACAATTTGAAGAGGTTTATTGGACGTTGAATGATTCGGGAAATCCAGCTGTTCTTTATGCTACAAAGCGGAATGGTGAGTTAATTAAAGAGATTAAAGTTAATGGTCTACGGAATTTCGATTGGGAGGCAATCGATATTGACGAGAAAGGACAAATTTGGATAGGAGATATTGGGAACAATAGTAGAATGCGTTTTGATTTGAGTGTTTCTGTCCTGAAAGAGCCGAACCCATATACAGAATCAGAAGTGGATATAATAGCAAAGTATCCATATAAGTATCCTGATAAGAATGTTGATGCAGAAGGACTTTTTATTTTTGGAGGTATTCCTTATATTGTATCTAAAGAACAAGGTAAAGCAGTACTTTTTCGTTTCCCGGAATTGAAAGCGGATACAAAACAGGTTTTAGAACGTATTGGTGAGTTGAAAGAAGCAAACTTAGTGACCGGTGCGGGTATTTCTGAGGATGGAAAACGTTTGACGGTTTGCACGTACAGAGCTCTTTGGGTGTATCATAATACTTCTGGAAACTTAGCCGAAATGATTCAATCTAAACCGTGGGTATTACAACACAATTTTGAGGGGGAGGCAATATGTTTTGAAGGCTATAATCTCTACCTAACAAAGGAAGCACGTGATATTTATTCTCTCCCACAATTTTGGTATGAAAAGCAGTGGAAATTACCTCCTAAAGACACGCAATCTGCTCTGTCATTTTCGATAGAACAAGAATCAACAGGTTATATCTTAGAAAGTTATGAAGATGCGGGGTTAGAAATTGATGGTGGACATGTTGCCTTGAATGCTAATGATAGAGGAGCAGGAGTTCAACAAATTGTTCAAGTACCGTATAAGAATCTATATAAAATTAGCATAGTCTTGACACGGGGACCAGAATATGGACAGGTGGAACTTAACGTAAATGGTATGAATGTGGGAGAGCCTTATGATTGCTATGATTCTGAGTTAATTGCTGGAACACTGGTGGCATTCGGCATGGTACCGTTGAATAAAGGGGATAATCAGATTATATTGCGGAGTGTTGGCAAATCAACAGTGTCAACGGGTTACAAGGTTGGGGTGGATTCCTATCAGGTTCTCCATGCTTCGCCGTTTGTGCCGCGTTTCATGGTTTTAGGTCCATTTCCTAAAGTAGCGACAGACAAGGACACTACAGCATTTTCTCCTGAGGATCCAATTAATCTTAGTGAAAGTTATGTAGGAAAAGATGGTAAAACTATTCGATGGAATGAGGTAGAGGTGAAGACCAGTGGTTTGTTGGATTTACGAGCAAATATCGGTATGGATACTGGGGTAGTGGGGTATGCTTTTACCTATGTCTATGCCCCAAGAGACATGGATACTGTGCTTCTGTTAGGGAGTGATGAGACAGTTAATGTATGGTTGAATGGACTTAAAATTCATCAAAAGAATGTATATCGTCGAATAACACAGGATGCGGATACTATTCCATGTCTATTGAAAGCTGGATGGAATGAGGTGTTATGTAGTGTTGAGCAGAATAGTTGGACCTGGGGATTATATCTTCGTTTTACTGATGCGGATGGTGTATTGAAATATAGCATTCAGCCATTAGAATAGGTTAAGAATGTTATGCGACATTTCAATTTGTTTGTTGGTGTTAACGGAAGACCGTTCGAACTGAAGAGTAAGATTGAGATCAGACCCGCCTCCTACAGAAGATGGAGAAAAGAAGGATTCACCATTCACCCCGCTGGGCTACAGATATGTCCGATCCTAAAAAATCCATTTGGGCTATTAAATGCAATCAATGATGTTCCATCCAGGGCAGAATTAATTGACCTGAATAAAGAAGATCAAGGCATTGAACCCTATACATTTTTAGGGTTCAACAACTAAATTTGTAGTATCTAAGTCATATTACGGAAAACATCAGGATAAGAAAAAATCCATTTAACGAGGAGCAAAGTTAAAGAAAATCGATTGACGAATCATATTAAAACATGTAATACTTAATTTTGAGTTTAATTTACAAGTTATCAATTGGTGAATCTTTGATATTTAAGTGGGATATCAGAAAAGCAAAAGAAAACCTTAAGAAACATTAAATATCATTTAAAGAAGCAAGTACTGTTTACTCAGATTTTCTCTCATTGACTATTCCAGATCCGAAACACACGCAAAAAGAAGAAAGGTTGATAACGATCGGATATTCTGAAAAACAGAGACTTTTAGTTGTCGTTCATGTAGACAAACATAACGAAATCCGTATTATTTCAGCGAGAAAAGCAACACCTTATGAAAGAAAAACCTATGAATCATTCAACATTGAATGAACCTGATTCAGATATGCTTGAAGAATATGATTTCAGCACAGGAATTCGAGGCAAATATGCTGAAAAATATTATGCAGATAGAAACATGGTTCAACTTGACGAGGATGTAGCACAGACATTCCCGGATGCAAAATCCGTCAACGATGCCTTACGAGCATTAGCTAAAATTATTTCTGAGAATCAGAAAAAGGTACCATAGTCTATATAGTTTCTACTATAGGCGGTTTCTATACCTGTTCAACACTTAACACCGCCGGTTCACCGTTGAGTTTTTGTTCAAGGCTGTAGGCATTTTCACTTGGAGATTTGATTACCTCGGTCGTTAGCGTTTCGGAGAGGATATATTCCTGATGCGTTTCAAATGCTTCGGTGACAATCTTGGATTCGGTATTTATAGTGAGTTTAATCCTATCAGATACGTTAAAGTCTGCTTCCTTCCGCATATTCTGGATTTTGTTAACAAGTTCGCGTGCCATCCCTTCAAGCAGTAATTCATGTGTGAGTTCTGTTGACAAAGCGACAAATTTCTTTGCATCTACTTCCACGAAAAAGCCTTCCCGATTCTGTGTTTGCACATCAATATCTGATTCTTCAAGGGTATAAGTCTCACCTGAAGTTTCAACCTGTATACTTCCATTCGTTTCCAATTCTGCTTTTATCTCCATTGTATCTGCAGTTGCTAATGCTTTGGCAATTGCCTGCACGCCTTTACCGAATTTTGGTCCTAATACCTTGAAGTTTGGTTTGAGTGTAACCTGAGCGAATGCGTCCAAATCCTCTGTAAAGACAATTTCTTTTACGTTTAGTTCGTCGTGTACAAACGCATTTAAACGATTGACGGTTTCTTTCTCTGCATCGGACAAACCACCGATGGTTATATCAGCAAGGGGTTGACGGGTTTTTATGTTGGATCGATTGCGAGCTGCGTGTCCCATACTGATAACATCACGAGTGAAATCCATGTCGGTTTCTAATACGGTGTCTATCAATGAATCATCGGATACAGGATATTCAGCGAGGTGAACACTGAGTGGTGCATCCGAATTGAGTGAACAGACTAAGTTACGATAGAGTTCATCCGCTAAGAATGGGATAAACGGGGCAGAAAGTTTTGCTACGGTAACGAGGACTTCATAGAGTGTAGCATAAGCTGCCTGTTTGTCTTGTCCTGCTTCTGCACCCCAGAAACGGTCTCGGGAACGGCGTACATACCAGTTGCTTAGGTCATCGACAAAAGCCTCAATTGCCCGTGGTGCGTTTGTCAGATGGTAATTTTCCATATCGTTGCGTACTTTATCAATAAGGGTATGCAGACGTGATAAAATCCATCTATCAATGGTAGCGCGTTCGGTAGGTGGTGGTGCATCATCTAACACATCGACCTGCTCCAAATTGGCATACATAACGAAGAAACTATACACATTTTGTAGTGTCCCCATGAATTTCTTAAGTGCTTCGTCGATACCTTCGAGTTGGAACGTGCGTTGTGCCCAAGGGGGTGATCCAGTGAACATATACCATCGCATAGCATCTGCGCCTTGTTTATCCAATATTGTCCACGGATCTACAGTGTTTCCTCGACTTTTACTCATTTTTGATCCGTCTGAAGCGAGAATCAATTCGAGACAGAGGCAATTCTTATAGGCGGGTTTGTCATAGAGGAGTGTACCTGTTGCGAGAAGACTATAGAACCATCCTCGGGTTTGATCAATTGCTTCGGAGATGAAATCTGGTGGATATGCCTGTTCAAACAGTTCTTTGTTTTCAAAGGGGTAGTGCCATTGTGCGGTATGTGCACATCCAGAATCGAACCAGCAATCAATCACATCCTGCACACGATGCATCTTACCATTACACTCTTTACAATCCAGTGTGACATTATCTACATAGGGTCGGTGTAGTTCAATATCGTCAGGTACATCGTTTCCGAGTTCTTTTAATTCTTCAATACTTCCGACACAGTGTTGGTGTCCGCAATGATCGCATATCCAAACAGGTAGGGGTGTGCCCCAATAGCGTTCTCGGCTTAGTCCCCAGTCAATGTTGTTTTCGAGCCAGTTTCCGAAGCGTCCATTTTTAATATGTTCAGGATACCAGTTGATTTCTTGGTTGTGTTTTTGCATCTGGTCTCTGATAGCGGTGGTTCGTATAAACCATGATTCCCGTGCATAGTAGAGAAGCGGATTATCGCATCGCCAGCAGAAAGGGTATTGGTGTGTATATTCGGTAGCCTTGAATAATAACCCGCGTTGATCTAAGTTTTCAATGATTTTCGGATCAGCATCTTTTACATATTCACCTGCCCAGACATCTTTAACTTCAGGAACGAATTTACCGTCCGCACCTACGAGTTGTACGAAAGGGAGATTGTGTTTTTGACCGATATCATAGTCGTCCTGTCCAAAAGCCGGGGCGATATGTACTAATCCACTTCCTTCAGTGGTTGTAACGAAATCTCCAGGAACGATATAGTAGGCTTTTTCTGCTTGTTCTCCAGCATCAAAAAGGGGTTCATATTCCCAATCACATAGATCGCTTCCTTTATGGGTTTCAACGATTTTCGGGGAATCATCCTCAAAGAGAGTTGTCAAACATTCTTTTGCCAAGATAAGGTTTTGTCCGTTTTGTTCTACAGTTACATAATCGTAATCTTCACCGACAGCGACAGCGACGTTTGAAGGTAATGTCCAAGGGGTTGTTGTCCATACAAGTAGATAGGTGTTTTCTCTGTTTTTTAGTGGGAAACGTACGAAGATGGATGGATCAGCAACTTCTTGATATCCGAGAGCGACTTCGTGGCTTGCTAAGGTTGTGCCGCATCGGTAGCAATAGGGTTGCACCTTATGTCCTTGATATAATAGGTCTTTGTTCCATGCTTGGCGTAATACCCACCAGACACTTTCAATATAATCGTTTGATAGTGTAATATATGCATCATCTAAGTTAACCCAATATCCGATACGTTCAGTCATGGCGTCCCAATCTTCTTTATATTGGAAGACGTTTTCTTTGCATTTCTCGATAAAATTTTGAACACCGTAAGCTTCGAGTTCTGCTTTGTTTGTGATATTGAGTTGTTTTTCAACTTGGTATTCAACGGGGAGTCCATGTGTATCCCAACCGGCTTTTCTCTGGACGTAGTGTCCTGTCATAGTTTTGTATCTGCAGACAGCATCTTTCATAATGCGTGCGAGTACGTGATGTACGCCGGGAGGTGCATTTGCAAAGGGTGGTCCTTCCAAGAAGACAAAGGGTGTAGCGTGTTTGTACATCTCCATACTTTTCTGGAAGATATCGTTTTCACGCCAAAACTCAAGGATCTGTTTTTCCTTTTCAGCAAATGTGAATTCGGATGATACCTCATTAAACATGTGAAATTTCCTCGTATATTATTCTCGTCTATTAAAAGAGAAAACGCCCCACTGATATTTTGTGCTTCAGTGATGGGCGTCCAAGAATACTTTTATGTGCTTATGATTAGCCCATCACAGCATAACGAATAGCCATAATAATTCGTATGGTGTGAGGAGCGGGTTGGTGCTGAGTCGTGTGTTGTGTAGTCTTTGTTGTAAGCACTTGAAAAACCTGTGTTGTCTTGTAAGGTGGTCTATGAATTGATTACGATTTATTAATGTATAATACTACATTGTGTGGGTTTTTGTCAAATTTTTAGGGTGTGTAAGGGTTTTGGAGAATTAACGGTATGAATGTCAGAATCACGGATTGCTTTTAGTTTATAGTTTATAGTTTTATGTATCAGTTATTTTATCCCCTTTCGCCTCTCTGAGGCTGAGGAAATATAAGGAGTCGGGATTCGGAGATCCCTCCTACAAAGAGTCGGGATTCGGAGATCCCTCCTACAAGGAGTCGGGATTCGGAGATCCCTCCTACAAAGAGTAGAAATCTTAAACTGACCCTTATGGGTGAGAATAGGATTGTCTAAACAAAAGTATTGAAGTGTAATTCTATTGTAAATTTAGTGTTTTTTAGTTGTTTACAAATGTTATATGTTTATTATCAATATGTTTATAATGTTACACTTTTCCTACAAAGTGTAGGATTGCCAAACCTCTATACCGCCAGTGCTGTACTGGGATTATGGCTATTTTGTGAAAATTGAAAAAAGTTACAAAATGAGGGTTTTTGCTTTTACTGCTTTTGTTCTTATACATTGACTTGGGTTCCTATGACTGTGAATTATCTTATACCGTTTCTATTAATTATTCTCTCATTACGGACTGTTTAGAATTGAAGCGTGAAGGGTACAATCTGGAAGAATGTGCTATAATAAAGCAATATTTTCAATTAGAAATGGTATAATGTAACACACCTTTCGCCCCTCCGGGGCTTTTGTAATATTCGTATAATGATGTTTTCTACACACCTTTCGCCTCTCCGAGGCTTTAGTAGTATTCGTATAATGATGTTTTCTACACACCTTTCGCCCTCCGTGGCTTTAGTAGTATTCGTATAATGATGTTTTCTACACACCTTTCGCCCTCCGTTGGTTTAGTAGTATTCGTATAATGATGTTTTCTACAGCGTATCTCATAAATACGGATCGTGCGTTTTAATTTAATTCCTCTTCGTGGGACGGGTTTCCCAGCACGTTATATCAATATATAATGCATGGTAAGCCCCGAGAATCTTCCAAATATTGGATTTATGAGATAGGGTCTACACACCTTTCGCCTCTCCGATGCTTTAGTAGTATTCGTATAATGATGTTTTCTACACACCTTTCGCCTCTCCGAGGCTTTTGGAAAGAAAGGAGTCGTGATTCGGAGATCTGGAATCAAGAAATCA
>JAGFCA010000047.1 GCA_022394755.1 Candidatus Poribacteria bacterium | reverse complement strand
GAGTTCGATTAACCAATATGAACAATACATATCGGGTATCGCTACGTTCCACTCCGACCTATAAATAATTCACGAATGTGAACATTATAGAAGAAAATACCGAAAACTAAATAACCCTGAGTCAACAAAGATTGTATTGATATATGTTTATGAATATGTTAAAATGCAAAAAATAGCAGTAATAATGAATAACTGTAAAAAGAAATTCTGAACAAAACTTCTGATAGTATTATCTAACATTAAGGAATAATTAGAAACTTTCAAGACGAGGATTAAATTAGATCTCGGAGGATAAGGGATGTCAATAGAAAAGAAACACATAGAAAAAACCGATCACCATCTCTCTCGTCGTTCATTTATTAAGAACACAGTAGGCATTACAGCTTCCGCAATTGCTGGTGGTTCATTGTTCAACGTAGCTGATGCTCAATGGGGTTTTCGTGAATATATTCCTTACGATGCGAAGCGTGATCAACACTACGGCACAAATTACGGAATCATAGACCATCATCACCCAGGTATGGATCCAACTGGAGAAAAATTCGCATTTGTTAGATTGAAATATCCTGGAGGAGACTGGTACACGAACATCGTAAATTACTACCGTTGGCCCTCCGATCTAAAATTCACACAGATTTTGGCTGAATCGACATCTATTGATGTTGATGTCCGCAGAAACCCTTTTTATGTTGATATAGACGATTCTTGGCTATTTAACTACCCTTTTCTTTTTATGACAGGACACCGTGGTATTCAATTATCAAATGATCAAGTGAAGAAACTCCGTGAATATTTCGAACGTGGTGGTTTTCTTCATGTTGAGGATTGTGATGCACGACTTAATGGTGGTAGAGGTGGATTGCGTTTACATATCTATGAGATGATGCGTCGCGTTTTTCCTGAAAAGAAATTTGAACGGTTGGATCTAAGCCATAAAATTTATCATACTCTCTATGAACATAATGAATATCTCGGCGGTGATAAACTCATTAGAGGTATAGCCGATTATGATGAAGCGATCATGGATGATGATAAAGTGATTGTCTACTTCTGTCCCAGCGATCTGAATTGTGCATGGGAAGGTAGACAGTGTAGTCCAGGTGGTGATGAACAGCGGATTTGGGCATTCGAGCAAGGTATGAATGTCGTAGCGTATGCACTTACACGATAGTCTTCAGTTAGTTGTGACAAAAATTCTGTGTATTTCTTATAGATGTGTAAGCAGCTTTTCTCGAATGCGTTGATAAGAAAGATTAGCTCCTGCTATATTACCCGATGCTGGTCCAATTTGAAGTTGTGCCACAGTGCCTGTACCGAATAGATTTTCTATAGGATGGAATTGTAAATCGCTATCAAGTTGGGGTAAACCGCAGATAAGTGGAATGGTATGTTGTGCTACTAACTCATTTAAGAATCCGTATCTGCGTAAATCGAATCTATAACCTGTTGCAAGAATAATTCGAGACACATTCGGTATTATACTCCGTGTTGTTTTTACTTGTATGTGTTGTGCTGCAGTAACATTGCAAATATAGGTCTCTGGACAGATTTCAACGTTTGGACTTTTTTCCAATACACTCATAACCTCCGGTGTAATACTACCTTCCCCTCTATTATCCTGAATTATTTGGTATCGTCGTTGAAAATCGGTCTCATTTGAAAATTCAGTAAGTGCTTTTGGACCTAACCAAATTGGAGGAAAATCGAACTGTTCAATTTTCATCTTGCTTCTCATAATTAGCACAACATCCTGCCCGCGTTCAGATAGACTTTTTGCTAATGTTCCTGCGGTTAACCCTCCCCCAACAATCACAATTTTTCCCTTTTCTTCGAGAACTTCTTTACAGTCAACCGAGAATTCCGATGCATGTATAATCCTATCTGGGAATTGGTGTTGCCATTTGGTATACTCTGGCGGTATATACGCACAGTCGTCAGCACCGATAGCAAGGATAACGCACCTACTACGAAAACCTTCATTGTTTGCGGATATTATACGGAAAGGATATCTACCGGTACCTTTATCCCATCGTAATTTCGACACTTCAAACTGATAATAGATCGGGTGTTCCGTGAGTTCAGCAAGTGCATCATTACAGTAATCCCAAAATAGACTTGTGGATGGTTGAGAATAGGGTGGTGCTAATTCATCTGTTCGATTGAGCCGTTCAGCATAATCAACGATTCCGAGAGGATCGGGTGTGGTATGATGTACCGCAGGGGATCTGAGAAATGTCATTCCTTGGCGTTCGGTTTTCTGTCGCCATGCAGTGAGTGGTTGTGGGTATCTATCTAAGATAGCAATATGTTTCGCAAAGGTTGGATTTTCACGGAGCAGCTGAAGTGCGATGGATATTCCGTGAATTCCACCGCCAATGATGGTAATAGGTATATTTCGATGTGCTAACGGGGTTCGGTTGACTTTCTCATGATTACCATCATTCATATCTGTTACCGACTACTACTTGCATCGAATGTCTGATAATTGTCCATTTTCTATTGTCTTAATTTGTATGAGGACCGGGGAGGTGAACATTTTTTAGTTCGAAAGTTTGTGTTTGAAATGTGTCTGTTGCGCGGTAACGACTGAATCTATACTTCACTATCCCAACTGATGGAGCAATCCAGTATACAGCTGGAGGACTAATCAGACGAACTGTAGGATCGTCACTATCACCGTAGATAACTTCTTCGTAGACGACATAAGTACTATATCTCCCAGCAGGTACAGAAATTGGCACATCTTTCTCAGCTACATATCGAGTAGCCGACACAGGATCACCGATATTTTTCTCAAAAACAGTCCATTCTTTATTAACTTCTAATGGAAAATCCCATAACAGGCGTGGAGGAAAGTGTTTTTGGTGAAATACAGGATTCTCAATTGGCAGAAAAATGTCAAATGCAGATTCTGTTAGTCCTTGTGGTGTTTTGTTAAAATATGTAGCTAAAATTGGAAATGAAAAACCCTCATAAAAATCCGTATCAAAACGAAGATAATATGCATTGGATGCCAAGTGATCAACCGTATCAAGGTTGAATTCGTCTGGTTCGACAGGGGCAAGTTCACTGATAGTCATTTGTCGATGTGTAGTACCCCCGATATCTCGTGTGCCTTGGACACGTACAGTAAATTCCTGTTCTGTATCAACGTTTACATACGTCCATGCGGATCCAGTATCTGTTGGAAAATCGATAGCCGTCAATGTTCCTGACGTGTCTGGTGCGGGTATTTTTGTTTCACCGTAGGGATCAATCAGACCTTCATCACAACCCATAATGAGTAGTAAAAAAGTCAGTACTGAATAAGAGTAGAATGAGATTCGAATATTTTTCATTATTTTACGACAGAGAATTTCCCAGTACTCTGATAACCATTTCCATCAGATGCACGGAAAAAGTATAATCCAGCACAAACCTTTTCACCACGTTGGTTGGTACAATCCCAGTTAGATGCGTTATCAAGTACTTTTATTAGGTTCCCAGATATATCGTATATTTCCACATTTAACCCGTTTGGATAAAAAGATATGTGTTGGTTTCCGTGTTCAGGTCGAATAGGATTCGGTGCAACGACAACATTTCGTTCTGTATACTTTATTGCATAGTTGAATATACGACCCTGCCATATCTGGTTTCCTGTAACCCCAGAAGATGTTTTTCCCTGAATAGTATACAGATATATACCTGCTGATGGAAAACCATTTGTTCGAAGCGTTCCTTTCCATTTTGTTGCAGTTTCTTGTGTCAATGTAATAGTATAATTATCTCTATCGGGACTTTCTACTGTCAAGCTTGGTGCGCTTTGCAATGCGTGTGTGCTTTGTACTTCAACATTCCAAACACCTGTTCGTTGCGGTTGGGTATTTATAAAAAATGCCGGTGCTCCGTTTAACGTATCAATACTCGGAGTGATGCCTTCTGGAATTATAGTCGGTGTTCCCATAATTCCTATTTCGTTTACCGGAACAACAGCGTAGTAATAGTGAACTTCGTTTGGCTCATAGAATTCAAAGTCAACATCTTGAAAAACAGTAGTATCTTGAAACTGAGTCTGGGTAGGGGCAAGCCGTCCTACAATTGTAATATCGTCTTCTGCAATACCATCACCATTCCTATCACTTGCACTTACGTCGTTTATTTCAAATGGCTGAGGGGTGTCGGTTTCACTTTCTATAAGATACCGTTTCCGGACGATAACAATTTCATGTATATCAGTAGGATCACCGAGTGTCCAATTAATTATAGGACCTCTACTTCCCTGTGTAACCTGTGCAGTAGAGATTTGTCCAGATGGAGGAATACCAGCTATAACGCTAACATCTCCACCAAATGTACCACCTGGGATTATAACCTGTTCCACATCAGGGTGCATATTAATAAGGATGAGTGTAATTTCTTTAATATCCCCACCAAAGTCAGTGAAGGTCATTTGTGCTTCTTGCGAACGTTGATATGTGAAGGCTTCTCTAATCTCTGTATTTCCGATCCGTTTTTTGACAATGAATTTTGCAGCCCATCCACGTAAACCTGTATTACTGTGTCTTCTAAGTTCTCTCTCAATCGCCACTTTATCCGTATCTATTAGGGTATTCATATCTATCGGTGCGAGATCTGCCCCATCAATCTTAATAGTAAATTCTGGTATAATACCTGAAGGACGGAAGACTATATATCGAGAAGCGAAGTGTTCAGGCATTGATTCCGAATCAAAATCAGTTCTTATAGGATAGCTTGTATGGACATCGTTAGGATGGATAGCAACAGGAGGAAAACGATCAGCATTCCGATATCCGGGTAGTTCAAGATTTGTATAGGCGCGTGTATGTGTAAAATAGTTCCAAACGGTAAAAGTCTTAAATGCTTCAGCGAGGGTTGTACCGTTATCTGTGAAAACATCGTAAAAGTTTCCAAACTCGCGATAACTCCCATCCGTTGTGTTTGTATAGAATTGTCTGACGATATCGTATCCGAACCTTTGTGCCATATACAGTGTCCAGATAACTGACCCGTATTCATGATCCCCTATTCTACTATCAAGAGAAATATCAGGAATAAGAAACCATCGCCGTAGTTGGTTGATGTAGTAATTATAGGAATTTGTTTCATTAGGTTCGTCTGGATCAGGAATATCGTCTCCGTCGTCGATGAGTCCACCATCATAAGTCATGATTTCTATCCAGGTTGCTGATGCCTCCATAAACCATGTTGGCATATACGCATTGTATCCAAACTGTATACCGTGTAAAAATTCATGGGCACATGTTGTTTCAAGATAACGTATTCCTTCTGTCCTACCGACATAATCGTAAATTCTGGAATTGATCATGAAATATGGAGCCACAGTTAATGCTGTAGATAGGACGCGACCTTCGAACCAGTCTGCGGTAGTAATACCAAGTGCAGGGAATGTAAAGAGATAGACATCGAATTTATGGTTGCCACCGTTCTGTGCAGCCCAAAAATCGCTATACGGTTTTTTGAAATCCATCAAGTCAATTTGGATGTGGTACGACCGTTCCATGGCATCGGCACATAGATCTACATAATCTGGAACACCATTCTTCGGATGAAAATCTTCAAGTGGTGGAGCATGCGGACCTACCCTTGTATAGTGAAGTCTGAAGTGAGGTGTATTGAATTGTAAGGGTAATGCTATATCACCGAAAAAACTGCCCGGTAGTCCGGGACGTTGAAAAATAGGTTTGAGTTCTTGTCGATGTATGGAGGGTAGGTTTTGCCAGTTTTTGGCAACAGTGACAAAACTATCTGTTACACATTTGTTAATTTCGTCAAAGGTATATCTGGGTTTTAGATTTTTGAATTCTCGGACTGTCTGTATTGCATTTTGTAGTTCTGGATCTGGAGGAAGTGCGTAGAGTTTAGCTATGAATATTAGACAAAGGAAAATTATGAAAATAGGTGATAATTTCATTCTTGGTAACGAATATATGCTTAGAATAACTCATTGGTAAAAGTAAGACTATAAATTATTATACATTTTAGTATGATGAATCACAAGGATAAATGAAATAAAATTAGATAGAGAAGTTATTCAAAACGGGTTGGTTTACCATCAGGACTAACATTGCTTTTCTCTTTCCAATACGCTTTAATACCGTGTTCTCCTTATTCTTCTTTCTTATGATCTTTAGTTGCTTGTATAAGATGATGCACGGTACCGCGCGGGTAAATACCCATATACATAAACTGATGGTTGATACCTGCTGCTCTCATCGCATCAATCCGCTTCCATTGTTCTTCTTGATTCGTTATCGCCTTTTCATATTCACCAATAGCAATGTAAGCCTCTGTGAGACTATGTGTCTTACGAAATGGTGAAATTATCGGCACATTTTGAGCATCGTTTTGTTCCTTCAAATGATCCCAAAACGATGCAAACTCACGCAGCTGTTCGAGCATCGCATGTACACCACGAGGTAGATAGATGGAATGACTGAATAAGACTTCAGGATCATTCGGGTAAATCACCGTAAACTTACGCCACATCGCCTTCTCAAAAAGACTCTGAACACCAGTACTCACACAATTGCCAAGATTGATCGCAGTTTCAATCACGCGTTCTTTTAATATTCAGGTCTCCAATCCGATCAGGTCGATGGACTCACAGGTTCAAGGTCTTACTTAAACGTCGGTGGATTTTCTTGACCAGTTTCTGCTGATCCATCATCATTTGCTGCTGCTGAGCAAAGATATAAAGAATAAGGCGAACAATTAACAAATGTTAACAGAAGTAATGAAATGACAATATTTATTCGCATAATATACTCCTTGTTAGAAAATGACATCAGCAAGATGCACCTGTCAATTTTTATTAGTAGCGTATAACCATTCTGGGTTTTAACAGCGGTTCGTTTAGTTCTCGATATTTTTGCAGCCTTTGTTGCAACTCAGGGTTGTCTATAACTTCCTGAATATATTGTATGCGCTTTGCAGGTCCCCTTTTTGAAACAGCATCAGCATCAGCATAGACGCGTTCATACACAGAAAGTGCCTTTTCATATTCACCTAACTGAAAATAACACACACCATCAAGACCTTCCCGACTATAACGATAATCCAGCTGTAATACTTTTTTAGCATAGCCTAAAGCTTCTACTGCACGCTCCGGGTAAATGGCTCAGGCAAGTTCTTGCAAAACATAAGGATGATTTGGATGCATATTCTGTAAACGCCTAAGCGCAATAACCCTTTCCGCATCATCAAAACGATTATGCGATTCACGATTATGCTGATATGTATAAACCCATGTGAGAAGTGCCTCAAAATCGTTTGGATTTGCTGCTAATGCTTTTGCTGCGAAAGGATAAGCACGATAGGGTCTGCCTTCATAACAATAATATTGCGCATACCTAAGCGTGCCAAGTGCTTCTTCGTATACAGAATCCATACCTTCCCAAATTGTTTCTTCATATTCAAACTCTGAATAATCACCAGACTTCTTTAACTTCGCTAATCTGCTTTTGATTTCAGCATCCGGAAGTTTCTCAATACCTTTTGAAATTGTAACAGGGGCAAAGGGATATAATGCGTGTCCTTGTGTCCTCTGAAATATCAGAGGTGAGCGTTCGTTAGGATTTAGGGTTTGTTCCGTATCAATATCAACCTCTTGCTGTGTCGGTTTAGACACACGCGGGGATTTGTCAAGCGGGGTGTGTTCCGGCTCTATAGACTTCTGAGCGTTTTTCACGCTAAACCCATTACAACCAACCAGTAAAATAGAAACTAATACGAATAATAGAGTACCCTGTACTATAAAACATTTCATCCGTGTATTCTCCTATACATTCATTAGAAGAGTAAAATTCTTATGTTAGATTATTCTTGAATACCTTTCAAATCAAGAAACTGTTGCTGGGCATAAAGTAAATCAAAGTGCTGATCTATATACAACCACTCGCTACTTTGATACGCTGCAATCGCCTTCTCCCATTCACCCCGTTTGGCATAACATTGTGCGAGTAAAGCTTTATTTTTTGCCCGACGGCTATCAAGTTGCATCGCTTTCTGAATATGACCTTGGGCTGAATCCATATCACCTTCTTCAAAAAACAGGTGTGCAATACGCTCATGGGCAAACGCAGCATTGGGAAACTTTTTTAAGATCCGCTGATAGCCCATCATCTGCTGTTTATGGGGTAAACAATTCGCCCAGTA
>JAGFCA010000090.1 GCA_022394755.1 Candidatus Poribacteria bacterium | reverse complement strand
CCAACTTTTTCAAACATCAAATCCAAATATGATTTATCACCGTTGAAAGGACTACTACTGGTGGAACCATCCTCTTTTTTCTCGTGCCAATCCAATCGGAAAATGTTATATGGTAACATGTTTTCTTTAATCCAGTCAACATCTGCTCCCTTTCCTAACTCAGAAGTGTCCCGCAACAGTAGAAATGAATTGAGTTGTAATTTCTGATCTTGTTCAGCCTCTAACTTCTTTTCAAGCATGATAAGTGTTTTATCCTCAGATTTTTGAGCAAGTTTAACCTTCGGATGTGTCTTATAATCGCCTCTTGTCCCTCCAATTATTTCGCGCTCACCTTTAGGATCAATAAAAATTATATGTGTAATCTCTTGTTCTTTATCAAGCACCCATAACACAAAATCTGGGTAATAACTTCCTGCATCACTATCCAAATAAATACCGATCTTCTGAACATTCCGCATAAGATAGAATTCATATCTTTTGTTGTGCCTAAAGTTGTGCTTAATATATTCTGTCAAATCTTCAACAAATTTCTTTTCTCCAATATTCAATCTATCTGGTGATAGGTTGATATTGCGAAAGGCATATTCTACGTCTTCTTGAGGTCGCATAAGCGGTTCATAAATGTGTCGATGTCCTCTGACAAGTGAAAGTTGTAACTTACTCTTGATTTTTGAATACGGATTACTACTATGAAGATCTAATTCCGCTTGATCAACTTGCTCCAAGAAAGTATCATACTCATCTTGAGATTCAAACTCTTTCGTCACCGTATATTCATAAATAAAATCTTCACGATTCAACGGTTCATAGTCATAGTTTGCCCTATTGATGTGTGCATTAATACGGTTATGTAGTTTACGAGTAACATCAATCACAATTTGCCGATTGAGTCGGTCTGTCCATGCAATTGGGTCTATCACCTCTTTCCGATATTGAATTACTTTAACAAGCGATAGGAAATCAGCGATAGTAGGTATGCCATTGTCCTTGCTAAAAAGTTGAAGCTCGTTTTTCTCAGCCTCACGATGAATAACGGATGCAAGTTTTGCTCTGTTCAGATAGCAAGCATACTTTTTATTATTTTGGCGCAGATCCTGAACAACATCTGGCACATCTCTTTCTTTATCCGTTCGATAATCTAATGTCAATTCTCGCCAATTATTGATTGAACCTTCTACTCTATTGCCATTCTTACAATAGGTATAATGGACTTCTCTTCCATTGAGAATGACACGCTTATAGCCGTTACCGAAAGTGTTTCCCTGTTTAAAGATTGGTAATTTTTGTCGGTAGTCGTCAAATCTTACTGACGTGTTACCATTCACCTCAAATAACATTGGATTAACTGGAATCTTGAAAACGTGTTTTAAGGTGACTCCTCCTTTACGCACCTCATCAAGAAACTGTTCAAGGTAACTTTTTCGTAAACTATAGACGGTTAAGGTCTCAAGTCTACGGATATTAGATTCTTTACTATTATCAAAAAATTGGTAATCGTGCTTATGATCAATATACCTACGTTTGCCATCGCCGCCTTTTCCACGGAGACGAACACCGCGTCCAAAAATCTGTATAATAAGATTTCCCTTAGAACTTCCCAAATTAATCAAACTGATTACGGATAACCGATAAGAATTCCACCCCTCTGCAAACTTACGACTTCCAATTAGTACATTTATCGGACAAGACTCGTCATCAAGGTTTTCAAATTGTAATTTTGGGTCTACGATTACCTCATCACGCGTATCAATACGGTCGTTTTCAATACTGTTGAAAAAACTTGATGCATCCCCCACGTTAATCATGCCCCATTTTTCTCCATCACCGTAGGATAGTAGTAGTTCACTGTTGTTTTCAGGATTGCGAGCAACGACCAATCGTCCAATAATACTATTACCAAAAATGTGTCTGAACTTTTGACGTTCTTCATCACTCAGTGCTGCAAAATAATCCAACACCTTCTGGATATCCGAAATTACAGATTTTTCCTCTTTCTCTTCTGGATTTTCAACAGTGTGTCCCATAAACGCCATTAACGGACGATGT
>JAGFCA010000063.1 GCA_022394755.1 Candidatus Poribacteria bacterium | reverse complement strand
ATTAAAAGACTAATTAGAGGTGTGTAAAGTTTTTTGTCACCTTACAATAGTGTATCAGAATATATCTACAACACTGTCTTGATTCATAGGCTTCAATTTATGAATTCTGCTCATTGTAGGAGAGATCTCCGAATCCTGACTCCTTGTATTTCCGCAAGCTCCAGAGGAGCGAAAGGTGTGTAGAAAAAACATTGACACAGAACACTAAACCACGGTTCAGAAAAATAACTCATTCACGAAAATTCAAACTGAAAACTAATCCAATCCGCGATTCTGATACAAGAAACACTTATAGCAACAAATTTTTTACACACCCACTAATAAGGGGTGTGTAAAGTTTTTTGTCTAAATATCACATAGTTTTGTGTTCGGATACAATAATGATGCTAATCATTATTGTTATTTGTTAGTTGTCAGTTTTCGGTTTTACTTTTCTTGTAAAAACTGTATAAGCGGTGAAGTTGTTAATATTTTATGTTTTGAAATGAAGTCACTTTCACGCAAACCTGCACGAAGCAATTTTGCGAACCCTTATTCTATAAGGGTTTATAATTATAAAAGACCCAATTCTTCGTGAATCACGTATGTTAATTTATTTATTACTAATGGCTATCAGTTGTGCTTTTCTTAAAATCACCTAACTTGGCACCAAAATATACAACTTCTGTTGATTGTATATCAAAAACCTAATTTTGATAATAGAATTATGAACTTCATTTTCGAAATATGACTCTCATCCCGATCCTGGGGTTTTAAGGGTTTGTTAATGTCATAAAGTTTACACCACACCAATGCTATATAATTTGCAACTAATTGAAACATCATTAACGTAATAGTATACAATAAGCAAGAATGAGACATTTCACTGAATCAAGTCCTAAATTCATATTAATGATGAAGATAATTCTATGGAATACACATCTTTTAGGAGACTACTTTATGGCTCAAATGTTCAATAGGATTGCGATAGTTACAATCTTTATATTTACACTTATTACAATAGGATGTCAAACCGATCAATCTGAAAATAGCACTTACTTAAATACGAAACATACAGAAAAACTTAATGTCGTCGCAACTATCAGTATGATAACGGATATAGTTGAGAATGTAGGCGGTAACAAAATTAATGTAACAGGTATTATCGGTGAAGGTGTTGACCCACATCTATATAAGCCAACAGCGAGAGATACACAAAGACTGAAAAATGCTGATATTATCTTTTATAACGGACTACATCTTGAAGTAAGAATAACTGGTTCAGTCCTTGATAAGATGAAAGATAAATCCAAAGCTATTGCTGTCACAGACAAGGTTCATAAAGCACAACTTCGACCAACTCCAGAATTCATCGGTGGTTATGATCCACATGTATGGCATGATGCAAAAATTTGGATGAACGCAACCGAAACAGTTAGGGATAAATTAATTGAAGAAGATCCTAAGAATGCTGAACATTATCATAAGAACACAAAAGAATATTTGAAGAAATTACAGAATTTACATAACGATCTACTACGTCTTGCTGCACAGATACCGTTAGAAAAAAGAGTTTTGATTACAACCCACGACGCATTCGGCTATCTTGGAAAAGCATACGGTTTTGAAGTACGCGGATTAATTGGAGTAAACACAGAAAATGAAGTAGGTATAGCTGATGTGACAGACCTTGCATCCTTTATTATTAATCGTGGAATATCCACCATGTTCGTTGAAACATCAGCCGCACCGCACGGAATTAAAGCTGTTCAAGCTGCAGTTCAAGCGAAAGGTTACAATGTAAAAATTGGTGGTTCTCTATATGCAGATGCAATGGGGACACCTGGAACATCTGAAGGCACATATTTAGGTATGATGCGTTATAATATCGGAACCATTGCTAATTCACTACAAACTGAATTAGAATTGGCATATTCTGAGTAAAATAAAATATATCTGATATAAGATCTTAATACACCGAATAAACATGTTCATTCGGTGTTTATTTTTTGCAACCATTTTATATTATCGACGTTTTAGTTCGGAAATGCTTAATGTCATTTAATAAAATTTACAACACAATCACACTGTTTATAAACTAAAACAACAGCAATATCGGCATATTCAAGTTAGAACATTTATAAATCCAATTGAAAGAATAGGTATAGTAAGATGATTAGTTATCTGATGATATTCTTTATTATAAAGAACTTTACTGAAAAACTTGGCAGAAAATAACATTTCCAAGTTTAACATTGAAACCGTATCTCCAATCAATGATTGGGGATACGGTTTTTGCTGTAAATCTGACATTGAAGTTACATATATTTCTATTTCAACATTCTATTTATTTCATAATACCCGTCTTTGGAATTCTTCTGCAATTTTATCAATATCACATATTCCTATCTGTATTTTCAAATTTCTCATAGCTCATTAAGTCTCCCAACGGTATCCTGTACGTCGGTATGCGTATTATGCCAATCTACAAAACGAAAGGAATAAGGAACATTTGTTGGACATACACATTAGCTTTCATCTGTAGCCCCGGGGAATGCCCAACGGCATTCTTACCGTTGATTCGAGGGGCGAAATGTGTGTAGAAAACATCTCGCACCGAAAACTAAGCCCCAGAGGGGCGAAATGTGAAATTCCTACTCAGATTCGGGGATCAAACAATAAATGTAGCAAGACCGCTTCTCCACGTAATCCTGTATCATCCGAGATTCAGAAAAGAAAACCATCTCTACCCAAAGGCTTCTTCTCCGTGTAATCCGAGATTCTGACACAATGAGCAATAGCAGTCGACTATCAGCGTTTCAGACAACAACATTCATAAGAAATAAAAATAAATTGAAGAAAATAAATGACAATGCATCTAATACCATATAGATAAATATACATTGACATAATAATAAACACACGTTACAATAACATAAAGAAAGTTATTATAATACATAATAGAAAATATATTGATTTGTAATCTAATCCAATAATCTGATTTTTCAGGAGTGAATCTGCCAATAAAAATCATGTAATGAGAATATTAATAGTAAAAACAGAATCATCGCTCATCAAGGAAAACTACAAAATTGTAACTTTTTTCAAATTTTAGAATTAGAGGTTTAATTCGCTACAAACCCAGACAGGTACTAATAGGAAAGGCAGTGTAATAACAAGAAACAATCCTACACTTTGTAGGAAAAGTGTAACATTTTTACAGTTTTTAAAGAAATGCAGCCAACTATATTATGGGTGTGTAAACTTTTCCTCACTTTACATACCGCTACCTTATATTGGTTTGACAATCTACACTAAATTAAGATATACTTCACATAAAAATATACGAACTTACACTATATTTATAATGTCAGTATTAACATATTAATGAGGTTAACTATTCTAATGAATTTATTGTTTAAACGTAGTATTCTGGTATCCCTAATTGGATTTGTAATTCTTGGCTTCTTCACTATTACCATTACTCAAAGAACAGAATCGGATAATCATACAAAAACATATAATATAGACGCCACACATTCTGCAGTAATTTTCCGCGCGAAACATGTCCGAGTTAGTTATAATTATGGACGGTTCAACGACTTCTCTGGTTCAATTTCAATGGATGAAACAGATGTTTCCAAAAGCAGTATTGAATTAGAGGTTAAAGCTGCAAGCGTTGATACTGCGAACAGTAAACGCGATCAACATCTCAGAAGTCCAGATTTCTTCAATGCCAAACAGTTCCCTGTCATTACTTTTAAGAGTACTAAAGTAAGTTCTAAACCGGGACAAGAAAACATGCTTGAAGTTACTGGCGATTTCTATTTACACGGTGTAAAAAAATCTATCACAGCAGATGTTGAAATCACAGGTGAAGGAAAATCACGTAAAGGTGAAGCAATGATCGGTTTTGAAACTACATTCACTATTAAACGAAGTGAATACGGTATGAAGTTTGAACTGAACGGAATAAGCGACGAAATCCGAATTACAGTTAGCGTTGAAGCAATCAATAATTGAGCATTCTAAAATTTTCAGGAGATGATATCAGTTCTGTCAAAATTATATATTACATAACACTCATCTAACCGACCTATTCCTATATATTATGGTATACCTCGTATGAGGAATGATTAATGTCATGACTACAATCTATTCTCGGAATGAAAAAAAGAAGGCATACCGGATACAATTGGCATGTGGTGGGTTTGGTATCGGATATATAATCGGGTATTACTTTATTGAAGGTATACCTACATTTCCTCCTTTAGAAAGTATCCACTGGATTTTCTATTTTACAATACTGGCAATGTTTTCAAGTACATACTGGCATTTATCAGGTTGGAGACCTGTAATTTCGAAAATATTATATGCAATTCTAATACCACGTTTATTCTTAGATTCATACTTTCTGCACAATTGGGGACAAATTGAAGGATTTCTTTGGTGGGGATGCCTTGCGATAGGAATCTTTCTATTATGTAATAGTATTCAATATAGTTATTCAGTTGTAGGGTCTGGAAACACTCGATCATTCATCTTCTTTAATCTATCATGGATGACTGCAGTAATTTATCTTATATCAGGCAGTCTTCGATTATTCCAACATACAATGGTTCTTGTACCACTATTTGCTACAACTTGGATTCTCGGTTATATAGCAATGAGAGGTAGTAAATCGAATTCCAAAACCGATGAAGATATTTTACCTGTCAATATAGCACCAGTAGCATCAATCCTACTAATTTCAATGTGGCTAATTGGAGGGTTTTACACGGAAGCACCGTTCGTTAGCATGGTCTTATTAGCATTTTCACCACTATTATTCCAATTAGGAAGGATACCATCAATTCAGAAAATGAGTACAAAAAAAGTAGAATTAATTCAATTAGGACTAACAACTCTCTGTTTTTGTATTGCGATCATTGTAGCAGTTTTACAGTCAGGTCTTTTCGGTGAAAACCCCTATTAAATATTTACATTCGGAGGAGATATGAGAATGCGATCTAAATATGAACAGTCTATTTTCCACAATCTACGTCTGTATGGCGTATACTTCGGTATTACTTCAATTCTTGCTTTCATGTTAATCATCAACGGATGTGTCCAAATGGAAGCAACCCGAAAAGCCGATTGGGAAACAAACTTCACCGATTTGCACTTCGTAAACACAAAAATGGGATGGGTTGTCGGTCTTGAAGGTCTAATCATTCACACTGCTGATGGTGGAAAAACATGGCAAAAACAGGAAGTTGATACAACTGGTGATTTCAAAGCAGTCTATTTCCCGAATGATCGGTATGGGTGGGCAGTTGGTGATGAAGGGTTAATCGCTACAACCGATGATAGCGGTAGACATTGGACACTCCAAAAAAGTGGTTCATCTGCCATGCTGCGAGATGTATTCTTTGCCAATGGAAAATCAGGATGGATTGTTGGGGAAGATTCGGATGTACTCTATACCCAAAACGGGGGTAAGTCCTGGAATAGATATGAAATGGTCAGCGAATTTCCACTCAACGGTGTATGGTTTGCAGATAGACAGAAAGGTTGGGTGGTCGGCACATACGACAGAATATACCACACAAAATCTGGTGGGGAAGAATGGAAAGAACAGAGTAATCGATTTGAAGGTGAACGCGATAGGTTGATTAATGATAATAAGAAAGTTTTCTTCCTTGATGATAGAGTAGGTTGGATAGCGGGGAGTGATGGATCTATTTTCCATACAAGAACAGGTGGGATCAACTGGGAAAAACAGGATAGCAGAATACCGCTCATCAATGGACATGTCAGAGATACAATTAATAGTATACATTTTAAAGATAACAACTACGGAATTGCAGTTGCAGATGTAGGATTTATCACTCGTACTCAGGACGGTGGTGATAACTGGCAACTCATGGAGAGTGGTACTGAAAATAACCTTACAGCTGTTCAGTTCACAACAAAAAAAGATGCTTGGGCAGTCGGATGGTCTGGTACCATTTTAAAAACACAAGACGCAGGTGCTACATGGGAAATGGTTAGCGGAACCACCGCAAATGACCTGCAAAACGTCCAATTTACAGATGCTGAACGTGCCATCGCTGTCGGGAAACGCGGAACAATGACCATGACAAACGATGGTGGAAAGACATGGATTGAACTAAACACAGATATATGGGACGGGATATGGAACATATATTTTGCCACAGATAAACATGGATGGGCAGTCGGGGAACGAGGACTTATTGTCCATAGCAATGATGGCGGGGTCAATTGGGAACGACAAAATGCACCCTCAGCATTTACATTACGTGCTGTACACTTCATTAATTCACAAGTTGGATGGATCGTCGGTGATTTGGGTACCATTCTTCATACAAAAGACGGTGGAAATAGTTGGATTTCACAAATTCCTGTCGGTGATTTTCATACACTCATGTTAAAAGGTGTATTTTTCCTTGATGATAAAAATGGATGGGCAATTGGATGGCCCGGTATTTGTCTTGCTACACAAGATGGTGGACTGACTTGGAAACAACAATCAACTGATTCTTTCAATGAGTTGTATGGCGTGTATTTTGTTAATGAGGACATCGGATGGATTACAGGACAATACGGGGAAATTCTTCATACTAAAGATGGCGGAAATAAATGGAATCCACAACACAGTAGGACACAAGAGAGTCTGAATAAACTATATTTTGCTGATGAACTCCATGGTCTGATTGTTGGTGATAATGGTGTCATGCTTACCACTATAAACGGTGGGGTAAATTGGATACATCAAGAAAGTGGTACTGAAAACGACTTATACGGATTAGCTCTTTCACCGGATGGCGTCGTTGCTGTCGGAAAGGGTGGAATTGCTATGCATTATACAGTCGAAAAAACCAAACTACCCGTCAAATTACCTCCTGTAGCAGACGAACCAGAAGTTATATTGGCTGAAGAAGAAACACCCGTTGAACCTGTCGTATATCATTGGGAACTCCTTCGTCAAGCAACTTGGCGAACAAATTTTGCTGACACACATTTTGTTAATGAACAAAAAGGTTGGACTGTTGGATCTGGAGGTATGATTGCACATACCACGGATGGAGGAAAAACCTGGCTACCTCAACATAGTGGTGTGAACGAACAATTACGGGATGTGGAATTCTACGATGAGAACTTCGGACGCGTTCTTGGAGCAGGGGTCTTATTACAAACTGAAAATGGTGGTGAAACTTGGTCTACTATCTTAGATACAACACGACAAAACCTACCCCGTATCAATATGATGCATTTTATAAATAAAAATGAGGGGTGGCTTGGAGGCTCTATTGGACAAGTACTACACACAACAGATGCAGGAAAAACATGGAATGTCCAAAAAACTGGGACAACAAATGCAAACATTACAGACCTACACTTCATCAACAGTCAAGAAGGATGGGCAGTTGCACCACAACGTAGAGATGGAGGGTTTATTTTACATACTGTTGATGGTGGTAAATATTGGAAAATTCAATCAAAGACGAATCAACCGGGTATAGCAGTACATTTTGAAAATGAAAAACTGGGTTGGGTTATCCTTGGAAACGGTAATTCGCTTTTAAGCGAGGATGGAGGGGAGACTTGGCAACTACAAGCTACTAATGTAGGGGCATCTGGTCTAAGAAGGATTACCTTCCGTTCACATACCAATGCTTGGGGAATCGGTCCTGGTATGGCATATATAACTGAAGACCAAGGACTAAACTGGAATCCGGTGACAGTCTCAACTGGAAATAATATACCAGCAATGCAGGAATCACCTCAAGAGATTGCTGAAAACACACAAGAAAGTGAAAGTGTTGATAGTAATGAATCCGATGAACCTGAACTTACCCTATTTGATATATTCCAAAACCAACTCCGTGCACAGAGACAACGCGCAGGTGGAATTACCCCTGAAGGTGTCCTACCTGAAAATACAGAAGCCAGACAAAATGAATCACAACAACGTCAACCACCTACTGAACAGAGACGGGTTAGAAGGCGTGGCAGAAGTGGTATTTCAAGTGTATATTTTCTTGACGCGAAAAACGCATGGGCAGTTGGTAGTGCTGGTAGTATTTACAAAACTGTAGATGGTGGAGAAAATTGGGTTCGACAACTGGGTGAACAGGATCGAAATGATTTCCGCGATGTATTATTCTATAACGATCAGGTTGGATGGCTAACAAATAATGATGGATCACTTTTAGAGACGCAAGATAGTGGACAGACATGGGAAAAACAAGCCATCTTGACAAACCAACGGCTCATTGGTATACACTTCGCAAGTCTTGAACCGAAATGGGGTTGGACAATGCGTCGTGATGGAACGGTCCTATATACAACTGACGGAAAAACTTGGTCTGCGGGGGATACACCTGAACGTCCACCATTTTTTGAAGGAGACTCACCCGGAAGATTCTCATTAAACGATGTAGTCTTTGGTAAATTCTCAGAAGGATGGGCAGTGGGTAGATTTGGAGATATCATCCATAATAAGGATGGTGGTCCCATTTGGACACTACAACGTACAACTACAAATGATTCTCTCACGAACGTTGATATGAAATTCGCTCCACTCGGATGGGCAGTTGGACAAGATGGGGCAATACAACGAACAATAAATGGGGGAGATTATTGGCGTTATCATGAATCAAATACTGTTAATGACCTGAATTCTGTTGTATTTATTTCAAAACGTATTGGATGGGCAGCTGGAGAAGCAGGGCTTGTTTTAAAGACTGTCGATGGGGGTTTTACATGGGAACCAAAAATCACAGGTGTCACCAATACTCTAAACGGAATTGTTGCACTATCTGATCAAGAAATCTATGCTGTTGGCGAAGCTGGTATGATTATACGGTCTACAGACGGTGGTGAATCATGGCAACAAGAACACACTGATATTGATAACAATTTATATGTTATTTCACAAGCAAAAAACGGAAAATCCTTATGGGTTGTAGGTCAATGGGGTGTTATTTTACGTAGAAAACTTGATTCTTCGCTTCAAGCATCAATACGGTGAGATATAACGGATCTTAACCTGTAAACAGAGTATGGTGACTTGGAAATGGTTTGTTTTCATCCCAGTACTTCTTGAACGTTGTTGGTGTTACATTCAATACTTCAGATGCTGTAGCAATGTCAGCATATAATACCATTTTCAATTGATTTATTTACATTATGACTTTATTTCGTGTTCTGTTCTTTGGTAGGAGGGATCTCCGAATCCCGACTCTTTGAATGAGACATTTTTTATTAAAAATAGTATAAGTACTATAGTTTGGACAATTTCTGAGAGATGCTTCACAAACTTCAAAGTGTTTCTGGATTTTCTCCACGGTTCACATGCAATCCAACTCGAAGAAAATAAACTCTGATAAACCAAGCATAGCCCCAGAGGGGCGAAATGTTTGTAGAAAACGGTTATACACCACTAAACAAGCCCCAGAGGGGCGAAATGTCTATTGATATAGTTGATTCAAGTGGCTGCTTTAGTAGTAGATAAACATAAAATATCTGTTATTTAATTGTCCAAACTATAGTATAAGTAGGGACTCGGTGATAAATATTCCAATCAATGCACGGATAGGTCCGTCCGTATATAGGAGAGTGTCTATAATTGAGTGATAGAATCTCAATTTCTTGAGTTTATGTAATATTCAGACACAATTGTTAAATAGAACATCATTAAGATTATAATATGAAATTCAAGGTTTTTTTATTCCTATTATTAATTGGATTCGTCCTCCTGTTTTGTGCAAGATATTTGTTTCAACACTTAAGGTCAGAATTTGACAAGAGAGAACAAGAGATTGACGAGTATTCATCAAGAGTAGATAGTCCTATTCCGCGTATTCCCCGATCTGTGGAGATACCAGATGACATTCGGCAGCAATTTGCGTCAGTGCCGATAAAACCAGCACTGATTGCAGAATTAAAAACGAGTGGATCCTTGGATGCTATCAAATTTTCGCCAACCAATCCCAATTTCTTAGTAAGTATGGTAGGCTATTGGAGTAAGGAAGGGGACAATATCATGCTGTGGGATGTACGTAATCCGACGACCCCATTAGCAACCTTTCATGGCGAATCGTTTTCATTTTCTCCAGATGGAGATATACTTGCTATTTTAAATAGTGGGGCTGATAATGTCATAAAGTTATGGGATATTACAGATGGGAAGTATATCAGTGATGTGCGCGTTTACGGAAGAGACTTAGCTTTCTCACCCAATAGAATACACTTAGCGGTTAGTTCTTTCGGTTTGGAATTTATTGATGTTAGCAATCCAAAAATGCCTGTAGAAGCATTCAAGTATGAAAATAATACTTTAGATGAGAACCTTACATTTTCCGCAGATGGTAAACTTTTGGCAACGGAAGAATCAAGAAATGATCGCGTTAATATTTGGGAGATCTACGAGAATCAAATAATCAAGAAGCATCATATTGATGTAATTGAAGGTAAAAAAGTTGGATGGATAGAGACTATTAAGTTCTCACCAAATCCGCAAACCCCAATACTTGCTGTCGCAGATAATGATGAAGATATTAGATTGTATTACCCACCAGATTGGCAGAACTATAAAGTGATTCCTGCTGGTAATATAAAGGATTTTGTATTTACAAAAGATGGAAACACTCTTATCACTGGAGGCCTTAGTGAGATGGCGTTTTGGTCTGTTGATAGTGGACATCTGCAGGCATCAATAGATGGTTATTCCGGTTAGATTGATGTTTCTGCAGATTCAAGATATGTTGCCGCTGAAGGGAACGATGATATAATACGTGTTTTCGAAATCTCAAACTTTTTACCTTCAAGACAGAGTATTGCTTCAAATGTCATTGTACCGATTTACTTTTTACCTACAAACCGTCAACCGCAGGCAGATGTCCCTGATAAAATAGGTCAGATGTTGAAAGACGTTCAATCTTTTTTTGCTGATGAAATTGAACGACACGGGTATGACAGGAAGTCTTTCGAGTTTGAAAAAAACAGTGATGACTCAGCCAAGGTATATTTATTAGAAGGTGAGACAACGGATAAATACTATCAAAGTAGTGCGAAATCAAAAGTCATGAAAGAAATTAGTCGGCACTTTAACGCTAAAAACAATATCCTTTTTATAATCGTGGATAAGAGTCATGAAGTAAAACCTAATGAGACAAGAAAGACTTATGCTGAAACTGAACGCAATATAACTGCAAAAATTAAACGCCTTAACACTACTCTTGACAGAATTGCTTTTCGGTTACAAGGTTCTGATTTTAGGCAACAAGGTGGTGAGATTGTTTTAAACAAATCCCTTGACAGTTATTCAAAAGATGTCATCATTCTTAAATTTGCAAATACCTTTGGTTTAAACCGTGATTATAGAAATCCATCTTATCTGATGTCCTATAGCGATCAATCTAAACATCTGTCCAAAAGTAGTGCTGCTTGGTTAAATAAGTGCAAGTTTTTTAATCATGTAGAGAACTATTTTGATAATAAAACGGAGATTGGGAAACTCTCCCGATCCAGACGAATAGCAAGATTCAAGGTGGAAGATGCTGATGGAGTTTCTCAGGTCCGCTTAATAGTGAAGCCATCCAACGAAAAACCACCAGCAGTTTTTCAATGGAAGTCTGATCCTTCTGAAAACCAATCGGTATGGAAAAGAAAATTTCATGGATCTCATGGTGTTTTACACGATTTCATTACATTGAATGGTGAAAAGAAAGCCACTATTGAATTAGATTATCCAACACATACGGATATCCCGTTTGAAATACTTGTGATTGATGAACTTGGAAACAGAGTGTCTAAATTCACTAAGAAACGGAGAAATCTGTTAACATTATATTTACAACGTATTCTAAATTAAGCCTACCTCACACTGAACCAGGATTTTCAGGATTTATAGACCTTTTCTGCCCAAACTCATTAATCCGTATTATCACTGAAATCTGCGATAATCCCCTTATTCTGACATATTTAAAATAGTATCAAATTTGAACTGAGATTATCTGATTCCAAAATTAATTCAATCACACTGGAGATAACGGACTTAATAAATCGTATATCTTGGTTTAGATTATAAACATAACTCCTTACCCATAAAGAACACTACTTAACATATCCGTATTCACTATACATCCATCACTTTTAATTGGTATTTCTCCATTCCATCAAGTAAAATAACTCGTAAACTACTTACGAAAATAGACGTTAGATTAATTAGCACATGTCTATAGTAAAATCTTCCCTATATAGGAATGTAAAGAATAATGTCTGAATCTAATAAACCCGATGACTATTTGGATCGGGTTCGCCACTCTACTGCACATATAATGGCGTATGCCGTCCAACAACTTTTTCCAGATGGAGAACATACCGTAAAACTTGCTATTGGACCACCTATAGAAAACGAGTTTTATTACGATATGGAAGTTCCACGTCCAATTACACCTGATGATTTTCCGGAAATTGAAAAGCATATGAAGGCTATGATCAAATCACATGTTCCTTTTGAACAGGAAACATGGGATTATGATAAAGCCAGGGATTGGTTTGCTGAACGTGACCAGAAATTCAAGCTTGAATTAATTGATGGGATCTCCGATAAAGAAATTAGTGCTACAGATGAAGGTGTCGCAGACGAAGGTGTTTCCATTTATCATAACGGTGACTTCACAGATCTATGTAAAGGGCCGCATGTAGAAAGAACCAGCGAATGCAGATATTTTAAACTATTACGGGTTTCTGGAGCATACTGGCGTGGGGATAGCAATCGGGAACAACTACAACGGATTTATGGGACTGCATGGGAAACGAAAGCCGATCTACAAGCATATTTAAAACAGCGAGAAGAAGCTGCCAAGCGGGATCATCGAAAACTTGGACGAGAATTGGAACTATTCCAAATGCACCCTGAATCCCCAGGAAGTGTTTTTTGGTTGCCAAAAGGAGCACATATATACAACCTACTATCTGATAAGGTTAGAAAATTATACCTTAGTGAAGGATACCAGGAAGTACGTACACCACTTATCTACGATAGCAGTCTTTGGGAAACTTCGGGACATTGGGAACATTTTAAAGATGATATGTTTCTTATTGAAGATGAGGAAGGTGAACAGACAAGTGCTCTAAAACCCATGAACTGTCCAGCACACATGCTTATCTATAAGAGTACGCTACACAGTTATAGGGATTTACCATACCGCATACATGATCAAGGAGTTTTACATCGAAATGAAGCTACTGGCACATTAAGTGGGTTGTCCCGGGTTAGACAATTATGTCAGGACGATGCACATAACTTCGTAACTGAGGATCAAATTGCAGACGAATACGAACGAATTCTCGGACTATTCCAACGTATTTATGGAACTTTCGATCTACCATTCAGATGTGATTTTAGTACCCGAAATCCGGATAAATTCATGGGTGATATTGATGTATGGGATCGAGCTGAAGACATACTTGAATCTGTCTTGAAAAACAACCAAATTGACTATTCAATTGACCCCGGAGAAGCTGCATTCTATGGTCCAAAACTTGATTTTCAAGTACGAGATTCCCTCAATAGAGATGTACAATGTGCTACAGTTCAACTCGACTTCCAATTACCTGAAAGATTTGAGTTGATATATATTGCGCCGGACGGATCTGAAAAGAGACCGGTTGTAATACATCGTGCAATCTGCGGAAGTTTTGAACGGTTCATTGCAATGCTTATTGAACACTATGCGGGGGCATTTCCAACTTGGTTAGCTCCTATCCAATGTGTAGTAATGACTATTAGTCAAAAATTTGTAGATTACGCTACTGAAGTCCAGCGACTTCTGCATCAGAAAAATTGTCGGGTAGTCTTAGACAATAGTGATGATAAGATAGGTGCTAAAATACGCCAAGCTCGTTTACAAAGGGTACCGTACATGTTGATCATTGGAGAACGTGAGCAAGAAAGCAGAACTGTCAGTGTACGTAGCCGTGATGAAGGTGATATCGGGGCAGTGTCATTAGATAGTTTCATTGACAAAATTGCCACCGAAGTCGATTTAGATTTCTAAGTATAAATTAATCTTGAAACAAATTATTATTCTATAGTATGGTTAATTAGGAAGTCATGAATTAACTATATACAAGGAGCAAATAAATGTATAAAATATCGTCGTGCCTACTATTAATTGGAATTTTATTAATTAGTGCATGTGGTCCATCTAAGCAAGTAACACGGATTGATAGTAATACAACTGTTGATCTATCAGGAAGGTGGAACGATACAGATTCTCGGATGGTAGCTGAAAAAATGATTTCTGACTGTTTAGGACATGTATGGTTAATCAATCATATGGAGGATACCTCAGAGAGACCGGCTGTAATTGTAGGAGGTATACGTAATAAAAGTACTGAACATATTGCAACACAGACTTTTATAAGTGATATCGAACGAGCTTTCATTAATTCTGGAAGAGTACGACCTGTATCAAGTAAAAGTGAACGAGATGAACTACGCGAAGAACGGGCTGATCAGAGTGAAAACGCATCTATTGAAACTATCAAGCGGATGGGACGTGAGCTCGGTGCAGATTACATGATGACAGGGGAAATTAATACTATTGAGGATCGCGAAGGTGGAAAACAGATTGTCTTTTATCAGACTGACCTTACATTAACAAACATTGAAAGTAATGAAAAGGTCTGGATAGGACAAGAAAAGATTAAAAAATTCATTGGACGCAAAAAGTTCAAAATGTAAACTTAGCATAGAATTAATTTGTATATTTAGGGGTGGAACATCGGTCCACCCCTAAATATCGTTAGAAAGTAATAATTAAATGAGTAGAACATTACCCCTTCTTCTTATCACCCTTTTCATTGTTGGGTGTGCTGGATATAAGTTTCAAGAAGTCGAAACTGGTTTGAATGGTGGGCAACCTGAGAATGCATATAACTATCTTAAAAAACATGAACCAAAAAAACCAGATATACCACACAAATATGAATTAGCGTTAACTGCCCATTATGCCAATCAATACAATGAGAGCAGCAAGGCATTTGATATTGCTGAGCAAATCGCTGAGGAACGGTACACCAAGAGCGTTTCTACAGAGGCTTTATCGCTTATCACTTCTGATCGAATACGACCTTATGTAGGTAAATCTTATGAACGTCTTTTAGCACATTACTACCATGCTTTAAACTATATCAAGCAGAATAAGTTAGAGGAAGCGTTGGTGGAGTGTAGACGAGCTACCAACCTAATTCAATTCTTCATAGGAGAAGAAAAAGAATACGATTACTTTGGAGCAGGTTTTCTGGCATATTTTTCAGGAATTCTATTTGAAGCATCTGGGGAATTGAATGATGCACTTATTTCATATAAGCAAGCAGAACAATACTATAAGAGTGGATCTGATATAGCTGGTATACAAGTACCAGATGATTTAGGTTATTCTTTAGTAAGAGTTTCAAGGAAACTTAATTTTCAAGATGATTTTGAACGATTTAGTATACTTTATGGTGATACACCTCAATTGCCAGAGAATCATGGTGAATTAATCCTATTCTATGAGACGGGATATGTCCCCCGTAAAGGACAACAAACTTTGACTTTCCCAATTCTGAAAACAGATAGATTTGGTGAAGATGATAGTGATTCTGTAAAGTTTGCGCGTACCCTTAGAGGTCGTGAAGGGTTAGTTGTAGAAGAGATTAAGCTTGAATACCTATTGCATGTTGCTATACCAATTATCGACTCCTTCCGACCAGCATATAAAGGGTTAACAATTTCTGTTGATGGAAAATCACAAGAAGCAGAATTGGTAGAGGACATTGAAACAGTTGCAATTTTAACTCTTAAGTCAGAGAGAACAGCCATATTGATACGAACATTGGTTCGCGCATTAGGAAAATACTTAATTACACGAAAAGCAAAAAAACAGAATGAAGTCTTAGGAGCACTTACTAATCTTGCTGGTGTTTTAACCGAGAGTGCTGATAGACGATCATGGCAAACACTACCTAATCAGATTTACATGGTCCGGATGCCACTGCCGTCAGGAATTCACAATTTACAACTTTCCTTTCTAAACGAAAACGGCTATATTCTCAATACGCAATCTCTACGTAATGTTGAAATTGCAGCAAATAAAGCGACAATATTAAATTATCGAACATATAGATAGAAATTCTTAAAAGAAGATCTTCACTACATTAATTACTGACGATATGCAACGAATTTATCTTGATTACAACGCTACAACTCCACTCCGCACCGAAGTTCGAGATGCGATGATGCCCTATCTCACTGAAGCCTTTGGAAATGGTTCCAGCATTCATGCATACGGACGTGAAGCAAGAAATGCTATTGATACCGCACGTGAGCAAGTAGCTGAACTCATCGGAGCAAAAAGCCCCAGTGAAATCGTGTTTACTGGAAGTGGTACTGAAGCTGATAACCACGCCATTAAAGGGTTATCAGACTTACAGAAGAGTCGCGGTGAAGGTAATCATATCATCACATCTTCAGTAGAACACCATGCTGTTTTACATACATGTCAATATCTGGAACAACGCGGATTTGAGACAACTTATTTACCAGTTGATCGATATGGACGTATAGATATTGAACAACTAAAATCCGCTGTCAGAGATACAACTGTCCTGATTTCTATAATGCATGTAAACAATGAAAATGGCACTATCCAACCTCTCGAAGAAATATGCCAGATAGGAATGGAACAAGAAATACCAGTACATACAGATGCTGTTCAATCAGTTGGAAAATTGGATCTGAATGTTCAGGAAATCGGTGTGAATCTTTTATCGCTATCGGCTCATAAAATTTATGCACCTAAAGGGATAGGAGTTCTCTACATCCGAAGAGGAACACGATTAGCTAATCTTGTTCATGGAGGATCCCACGAAAGGAACAGACGGGCAGGATCAGAAAATGTTCCGGCTATTGTTGGACTGGGTGTAGCTGCAGAACTTGCCAACAAAGATACAGAAGAATATGCCTTACATTTAGATAAAATGACACAACGACTTCGTGATGGACTTGATGCTAATATAGATAAATTACATTACAATGGACATCCTGATCATTGTGCTCCAGGTACACTAAATGTGTCATTTGAATCGGTTGAAGGGGAGAGTTTAATCTTAAGATTGGATATGGAAGGTATTTGTGTTTCAACTGGATCTGCCTGTACCTCTGGTTCAATGGAACCTTCCCATGTGCTTGCTGCCCTTGGATTACCCCCAAGGTTAGCACAAGGCACAGTAAGATTTTCGCTCGGCAGGAACACTACTGTACAAGAAATCGACACCGTAATCTCAAAATTACCTAATGTAATTAAACAGATGAGATCTTTGTATCGAAGTTAATATTGATTCAATTCTATACACAACCTACCGATTCTTTGGATTCCACATTGCACATATCACAGCTGTAATCGGTATTGCCAATACTAAACCGAGTGTCCCCGCCAACAATCTAACTATTTCCGCTGACACAACACCCAAACTAAGCAATTGGACAGGAGGATCTTTAAACAGTTCAATTTTTGGTGCACCGATGGTTATCACCAGTAACAATTCAACGCCAATATATGCAAAGACTAAAGTATTGATCATGGTACCGAGGATATCTGTCCCTACATTTAATCCAGATGTAATCAATTTCCAGGTTGGCATGTTAGGGTTAGCACGACGAATTTCCTCCATACTTGATGCCACCTCAATGGCACCATCAACAGCAACCCCCAGAACACCCATCAACATACCTGCTAATAAGATCTGAACAAAATCATAGGTCTGTGTTCGTGTTGCTTCAACTATATCAGCAGCTATCGCATCCTCTAAACCTGTAAAATGTAACTGTTTTTGTGCCATAAGGACTATGAGACCTGCTACAAGAATACCACCCATAGTGCCAAACACAGCCGAGAATGTCTTTCGGCTTGGACCAATTACAAATACCAATGAGACAAAAGCAACCGCCCCTGAAGTAAGTGTTACAACAAAAACAGCGTTCATGCCTTGGGAAATTAAGGGTAACATAAAGAAGTAGATCACCATTCCAGAAATTATCATAGCGCATACGGTACGTACTCCCTCTATCCGTCCAACAAGGACAATCAGTAAGAACATTCCACCGACAAACCAAATGAGGAACCTATCACGACCATATTCCTGAACAATGTTGACAAGACTCACCTGTTCAGGATTCCCATTAACTCGACAGAGAACAATATCACCGGGTTCCGCGGGAATACTCAACAGTGGTAAGCTGTGGTCTACTATGTTCCGAAATATTAGACGTTTTCCCTTATACATTCCGCCAAGGATTTCCATTTCAAGAACATGGTGTTCTTTCTGGGAATCATAGACATCAAGTTTATTCGATCCGTCTTGAGCTGTACGAACACTAAATGTTTGCTTGTAATCAATATCTTGAATCAGCCAACGGCTATCTTTCCACGGCTTAATTGAAACTGATATATTATCAGATAAACGGTACTTTTTCTCCTCAAATGCCTTTCGTAATTCTGTCGGAACGCTTTTGTTGTCTAATTCTTGTGCATTTGAAGCATCAATAGTGAAGAGATATTCTCCAGTGGATTCAAGGAGTTTTAACACTCTACCTTTTACATACTCAGACCTTAGTGCCAAATTTCCCTGTTGATCATACAGATCTCTTATAGTGGCTGATTGACGATGGGAGTGATAATAAAAGATTGTAGTTCCAAGAACTATCAACAACATGACAATTGGAACCGCGATTCGACTTGGTGAAATACCATCAGACTCCGTACCTTCTCCACCGAATACTTCTTCTAATTCCTCTTGTGTAGGTATGTCTTCATGAATATCTGTTCGTTTTACTTTTATATATTTTGTAAGAAAACCTGCAACTGTTGCTGCTATAGGAACGGTTAGCACTAATCCAATCGTACCGACAACTGCCTGAACGATGGCAACCGTTGTAGCTTCCTCATTCACCAATCTAAGAAATGGGTATAGTATGCCAGATTCAGGAAAATCAATTCTTGGTAGCAACATGGTAATCATATGTGCACCAAGATACGCAAAAATGAGGGTATCCGCCATGGTTCCCATGATGTCACGTCCGACATTCAATCCTGCCCGGATAGATTGTCGGACACTTATGTTTGGATTTACCTGTTTCACCTCATGAACACTTGAGGAGATGGACATACTAACATCCATCATCGCACCTAAAGCACCCAGGATGATACCTGCAGAGAGAATACCTGCAAAGTTCCAGTCTTGTGAACCGGAAGTACGCCATAAGGCTAAACCCAATTCTAAAAAACCGAATTCTTGGTCCATTCCTGTTAGTGCCATGAGATTTTGGCTTAGGATTGACAAAACCCCAACCGCAGTTAATCCTCCAAGTGTACCCAATACACCTGAAATTACTTTAACACTAAACCCAGTAATAAAAAGAAATGTGATTACCGTTAGAAATGATGCTATGATCAATGCTGCCACTATCGGATTAAACCCACTAATCGTTAACGGCACAAGTAAATACAGAATGGAGAATACTGTGACAAACAACGTCAGAATCGCACGGACGCCTTTCATACCAGCAACCAATATCATGAGTATACCTAACGCACCAGCAAGATATAATAACAACGGTGTACGGAAATACTCTCCCATCGAAACATTCGCTATTTCTGGATTATTACGATCACGCAACGGAATTTGAAGGAATAGTATATCCCCTTTACTCATCACCCGATCACCAAATGCGCGACCAATCCAGATATTATCTACTTGAACTGTCTCACCACGAAATTGTCCTGACAAAATCTTAAAGGTTAGAATTTGGTCGACATCTTCACTTGTATCTATCGCTATGACACGACCAAGACAAACCAACGTCTGAAGCTTACCTTCATTCGTAATTTCTGCATACCGGTATAACTTCACATGCAAAAAGGCAACTCCCAATAGAATGAGAAGTATTCCAGTTATCTTTACTATTCTCTCTCGCATGATAAAAACTCAGTGTATTGTAAGGCTAATGTATCTTTTGATTATATCTACTCTTATAAAGAACCATTTGCTATTAAGCAAGTTATGTGCCAATTATGAATACCCTACAGGTAGGAATACAATCAGATTCAGTAAATTGTATTGCACAATAATGTGCAGTTTGTATGTAATAGTTCAATAATGGGCAGGTAAAAGGTTTTTTCAATCTAAAGGTGTTTTCGGATATTTTCTGCAACACTACGAGGAATACCTTTCACTGAGAGAAGTTCATCCAAACTGGCGTGTCGGATGGCATCAATTGAACCGAATTGCTGAAGTAGTGCTTGCTTCCGTTTAGGTCCAACACTTGGAATCTCATCCAACACAGATGTGGTAAGGGCTTTCTGGCGGAGTTTACGATGGTATGTAACAGCAAACCTGTGAGCTTCATCCCGTAAACGTTGAATCATGTGTAGCGTTGGATTCTCTTCCCGTAAGATGATCGGATCAGGATTTCTAGGTAAGAAAATCTCTTCAATTCGTTTGGCAAGTGCAATCATTGGAATTTGTGTAGGAACTGGTTCTAACTCAGATTGCGAAAACGTATGTAATGTTGTTTGTGCTGCACTCAGCTGTCCTTTCCCACCGTCAATTAGTATTAAGTCCGGTAATTTACTAAATTTTTTGTCTCCACTTTCAGCACGACGAAACCGTCTTGTTAATACCTCCTGCATCATTGCATAGTCGTTCTGCCCTGAAACAGTTCTTATTTTAAACTGACGGTATTCACTCGACATAGGTTTTCCATCTTCCAATACAACCATAGATCCTACAGCATACCTATCCCCAAGATTTGAAATGTCATACGCTTCAATACGCCTGAGCGGATGATTTATCTCAAGAAGTTCCTGTAGTTCCACGAGTGCCGGATCAACATCACTACTATATACAACACTTTGTTCACGTTGCATGATAAGGACTTCAGCATTTTTAGTTGCCAATGTTTGGAGTTGCCGTAACCTCCCTGCTCTCGGCACATGTAGAGAAACTTGATTCCCGCGTTTCTCGCTTAACCACTCTTGAAGAAGATCTGCAGATTCTATAAGCATAGGTAATACGATTGTCTTTGGAACTAAAACAGCATTCTGATAATATTGAGAAACAAATGCACCCAAGGCAGTAGATATTAACTCTGGATGAACGTCATTTAGATAATAATGTTCGCGTTCAAGTAGCTTACCGTCCCGCACATGTAATACCTGAACACATGCCACATCACCAAGTTTGTTCTGTAATCCATGCTGAAATGCTGTTGCAATACCGATAACATCTTCATCAACGGATGATACTTTGTCAAGATTCTGTTGTGTAGTAACAGCATCCTGTACGTCTTTCAGCATATCCCGATATTTTGCTGCCTTCTCAAAATCTAAAGATTCCGCAGCCACTGCCATCTGCTGTTTTAGGTCTTTTACTACAGCATTAGTATTACCACCAAGAAACTGGCACACTTTCCGCACAATCTTTTTATAATCCTGAGTGCTTACCTTATTAGAACACGGGGCAGGACATCTACCGATATGATAATCAAGACACTCACGATATTTGTTCCCATATTCAGTCAGCGGTAAAGAACAGGTACGGATTGGAAATAACTTTGTCAGTTGTTTCATCACTTGACGAGTGGAACGTACACGAACAAAAGGCCCAAAATACCGAGTTCCATCATTTTCCGTTTTTCTTGTAATCATTATGCGAGGAAATGCTTCATTTGTTGTCACACGTAAAAATGGGTATCTTTTATCATCTTTTAATTTTACGTTATAGCGTGGTTGGTGTGACTTGATAAGATTATTTTCAAGAATCAACGCTTCAATTTCATTGCTCGTAACAATATAGTCTACTTCAGTTACATAACGCATCATCTGTGCAGTCATAGGATTCTCGGATATGCCAGTTTGAAAATAAGACCGTACTCTATTACGTAGGTTAACTGCCTTCCCAATGTAAATAGATGATCCATCAGAAGCTTTCATCAGGTATACCCCTGGTGAACTCGGTATAGATTGCCATAATTTCGGTTGGTTATCCGTCATTTTCTCATCTACTCCACAAATTTCACCTTCGCATATATTGCTCGTAAAGCCAACTTACATTCAATTGAAGCTAGCTGCATTACATCTTCAACTGAACGAAATACACTCAAAGACCATTCCTCACCTTTTCGTAAATACTGTTCAACAACCTTGTTATTCTGCGAAACAAGGATGTATTCTTGTAGAGATTCAA
>JAGFCA010000110.1 GCA_022394755.1 Candidatus Poribacteria bacterium | reverse complement strand
ATGGCAAAACAGAAGAAATGAAAAACAGACCAAAACAAGTTGGAGGTTTACTACAGATGATGCACGTATAAAACTAAAACGACTATACCCATCGATTATCACTTGACTAAGCACTAGTTCTAATTTTTGTTTGTATATATTGAAGTAAGTATACCTTATCTCCTACGGTATGTGTAGTTGAAATACTGTGTTGTAATTGCCAATATGATTTATAAAGTAATTTACGGACATTACTTAACGATGATACATAAGAGTGGTGATTAATTCCATATCTATAGACATTTAGTCCTTTGGCGAATCATAAATCATAAACAATTAGATTAACTACAATAAACAACCTAAACATATTCACGTCATAATAACATCTATACATATTACAATCAAATCACATAAACTGTTCAGAAGGGTAACAACTATTCGCAGTCTATTAAGTTTAAAAAAGTATATTAAACGATACCTATTTTCCATCATTTTCAGCTTCCTCCTTGTTGTCTTTACAAATGGACTTTTGTTGATTGGTCCGAAAATACTACAAGTAGTATTTGATGAATTAGAAGTTGCCTATCGAGATCCAAGCGAAACCATTTCGATAGAACGAATATTCTATTTTGCATTACTGATATTTGGTGTTGCTTTATTTGGTGGAATATTACGCTTCCTTCAGAGACGTACTATTCAAGGTGTCGCAAGACAAACAGAATTTCATCTTCGTGCAGACTTCTTTCAACATCTTCAAAAACTCTCCGCATCATATTTCGACAATGTCCGTACCGGAGATTTGATGACACGGGCAACCAGTGATTTAAATGCAATCAGAATGGTTCTCAGTAATGCAATTATGTATGCTGCAGATGCAACTATATTCTTCGGATTTGCATTAATAATAATGCTACGAATTGATACAACCCTTACATTAATTGCCCTGTTACCATATCCTATTCTCGCTCTACTTGTCAGATTAATTGGGAAACGTCTATATATTCATTACGAAGGAATTCAAGAAGCTTTCTCAAATCTAAATACCAAAGTACAAGAGAATCTATCCGGAGTACGTGTTGTAAAAGCTTATACACTTGAAGATAGTGAAATAGAACATTTTCAAGATCTGAATCAAGAATTCGTCAATCGAAATCACAAACAAATTCGATTACGAAACTTCTTCTTTCCGCTTTTCCGTCTTTTTCCTGGAATAAGTATTGCTGTATTATTGTGGTTAGGTGGACAGCATGTAATTGATGAAAAAATCACATTTGGTGAATTTATCGCATTCAATGCTTACCTAATGATGCTTGTTAGACCTATGTTTATGTTAGGTTTCATAGTAGATACTTTCGAACGTGGTGCAGCATCAATGGAACGGATTAATGCGATTCTTAATGAAGAACCTGAAATCTATGATGGTGATACAGTTAAATGGAATATCAAAGATATTAAGGGTGAAATTGTGTTTAAGGATCTTAATTTTGCATATAATGGAGGTCCACCTGTTTTAAAGAATATCAATCTAACGATATCCCAAGGAACAACTCTTGCCATAGTTGGAGGTACAGGATCAGGTAAATCTACACTTGTACATCTTATTCCACGTATTCGCCAAGCTGTAAGAGGAACTGTTTTTATTGATGGTATAGATATACAAGACATTCCTTTAAATACGCTTCGATCAAATACAGGTTTTGTGGAACAGGAACCATTTCTATTTTCAGACTATCTAAGGAATAATATTGCGTATGGAGTTGAAACACCAGATGACGAAAAAATACGTGAGGCTAGCCATATTTCTGATTTATTATCACAAATTGAAGAATTTCCAGATGGTTTACAAACTCTCTTAGGAGAACGTGGAATGACCATATCTGGTGGTCAACGTCAACGAAGTGCACTTGCACGTGCAATCCTAATTGATCCAAAAATACTTATACTTGATGATGCATTTGCAAATATTGATACACAGACTGAAGATACAATCTTAAACAGGCTTGATGAGATAATGAAGGATAGAACTACAATTATAGTATCCCACAGGATTTCTACTGTCAAATCTGCTGATCAAATTATTGTATTAGAGGATGGAAGTATTGTTGAATCTGGAACACATGAAAAACTGCTACAACAAAATGGAATCTATGCAGGAATATACGAAACGCAATTACTGCAGGATGAATTAGAAGAACTGTAAAGGAATTACATTATGTTTGGTATGGGAAGTCAACTTTATGAATATAGTGATGAAGAGCAAGACCTCGGTAAAGTATATGACCGAGTGTTAATGAAAAGGCTTCTCTCATACTTAAAACCATATAAATGGAACTTAATTCTCATTGGATTCTTAATTATAGGAGTAACACTATCCCAATTAATAGGTCCATATCTAATTCAAATTGCTATTGATAGACATATAATACCTAAAGAGCTAAACGGATTAGGTATGATTGCATTTTATCTTATTTTTGCATTGGTGGCAGAATTTATATTCTCGTATTTTCAAGAATGTAACATGCAGATGATTGGACAGCATGTCATGAGAGACCTAAGACATACCCTTTTCACTCATTTACAGAAACTGGATGTTCAGTATTATGATAAGAATGCCGTTGGAAGACTTATGACCCGTGTCATGGGAGATGTTCAAGTACTTAATGAGTTATTTACATCTGGTGTAATTATGATTTTCGCCAATTTATTAATAATCATAGGTATTATGGGGGCAATGCTTCTCTATAATTGGAAACTTGCCTTAGTAACATTCACTGTATTACCAATTATCTTCGGTGCTACACTTGTATATCAAATATACTCTCGAAGAGCTTTTAGAGAACAACGAAAACAACTTGCAAGAATTAATGCATTCCTTCAAGAGAATATTGTTGGTATGACAACAATGAAGTTATTTGCCCAAGAGACACGGAGTTACCATCGATTTAATGAAAGAAATAGAAGATATTTAGCAGCAAATCTAAGAAGTATTTTTTATTTCTCAATATTTTTCCCCTTAATTGAGGTGACCGCTTCATTAGCAACTGCAGTAATTATTTGGTATGGTGGTGGACAAATTATACAAGGGGCGTTAACATTTGGCGTTTTGGTTGCATTTATCCGATATGCAGAACGATTTTTCTGGCCGATACGCGAGCTAAGTGAAAAATATACTATCTTTCAAAATGCTATGGCTTCCTCTGAACGTATTTTCCAACTACTTGATACTGACCCATCTATCATATCAACAGTTGAAAAGAAAGATATTAAGGAACTGAATGGTGAAATAGAATTTAAAAATGTATGGTTCGCATATAATGACGAAGATTATGTGCTGAAAGATGTCTCATTCACAGTCAAACCAGGTGAGAAAGTGGCTCTTGTTGGACATACAGGTGCAGGTAAAACATCAATTATAAATCTATTGTGTAGATTCTATGATATTAATAAAGGACAGATATTGATTGATGGAGTAGATATTCAAAAAATGAATATTGAAGATCTACGTGGTGCTATTAGTATTGTTCAACAGAACATTTTCCTTTTTTCAGATTCTATTCAGCATAATATTACCTTAGGGGATACTTCAATTTCTTCTGATCAGGTACAAAATGTCTCTAAGAATGTAAACTTGGATAGGTTTGTAGAAAAAATGCCTGAGAAATACAATACAGAAATTAAGGAAGATGGAGGGGGTTTGTCTGTAGGTCAAAAACAGTTGGTTGCTTTTGCACGAGCTTTAGCTTCTGATCCCAGTATTCTGATACTTGATGAAGCAACATCAAGTGTAGATACAGAAACTGAAATTCTAATTGAACAAGCGTTAAATAGGTTAATGGAAAAACGCACATCTGTTGTGATTGCACATCGTTTATCAACGATACAAAATGCAGATAAAATTATTGTTATGCATAAAGGAGAGATACGTGAATCAGGCACACATAACGAATTATTACAAATAGGAGGAATATATCACAGATTGTATCAATTACAATATAAAGGACAAGAACAAAATTAAGTTTTAATGAAATCCTATCAGTTATTTATCAATTTTCTCAACTCTAACTTTTCATCTTTATCAAAGTATTTGATAGAATTTTCGAGACATTCTTTTGAGAAGTATTGGCGAAATTCAGTAATAAAATCTACAACAATCCCTTGATCTAACTTTGAAATTTCACGTAATAACCATCCAACTGCTGTCTTAGCAAATCTTTCTTCTCTTTGTATTAGAATAGCATTTGATTTTAGTATCAATGGTGTATATTGACCATCCTTGTTGATATTCGTAAACGCAACAACAGAACATCTTGCTTGCCAAACATTTTTAGCAATATTCCAAGCTGTTATTGCATTTGCACACTCAATACCATTAAATTTAATCATATTTCTTAATACACGTGTACTTAACCAATCACATACACTCCAATCATAAATGTAATCTTGTTCAAAAATTGTTTCTAATCTTGAGAGCAAGATTTCATAATCAATTTTGTTGTAAAGAAATAACTGTAGGAAAAGTATTCCTGAAAATTTATCTTCAGCATAGTCTTCAGCAAAGAATGATAGAGCCAAATCTAACTGTTCACTGAGTGGTATCTGACTAATATTCTCTTCACTATACCATTCTTTCAATTCATTCCGTATGGTAGGAAGCTGAACACCTCTGTATTTAGTATTATGTTTAATGTAATTTTCGAACCATAATTTTCTTTTCTTATCGGCATGTTTCTCTAACCGACTTTTTAGCTTTTCTTGTAAATTCATATTTTAAATTCATTGAAATGGATTCATTCCTTTATATATAGGGTTAATGCCAAACAATGTATGTTGGAATCTTAAAAACTAAACCAATTAAGCTCCAGACACAACCGAGAGTATAATCTCCGAGTATTAAACCAAGAAAGAATGGAACTGCTTGTCTATATAATTTAACTCCACCGATTTTAAGAATTGCCGCCTTTGCTAACCAACTTAAGAATATAGTAAACCACAATCTGCCCATACCAGTTCCACTAATGAGTACGTAACCACCTGGATGTAAAGGCCACCATAGAAAGCGAGTCTTCATAATCATTAGAAATACGGTAAATAGGAAACTTGACCCAATTACTCCAAGTTCCGGAAGTGCAGTTTCACGTGGATTCACAAGCCAGGTTTGTAAGCGGTTGAAAGTCTCCCATCCCATATATACAATCCACCCACGTGCTTTACTTCCTGCCCCCATGTCATATAATACATGCAAATATGCCCAAAATGTAATTACTATCCCACATACAATAGCAAGTATCATACCTATGAGTAGTTGTCGATATCCGATTCTACTTCTTTCAGCTAATCGAAATGCTTCCAATTCACTGGGTGTAGGGTGTGCCCGAAAACACCTTACAAACGGATAAAGAAATGTTAAACCTGTAAGATTGCCCAAACCTAATCTACGAGTTCCAAGTCCTAAGACCATTGTCCTACCTGGATCCACCAGTATTAGCTGATGTAATGGGGGACCGATTTCAGCACGAATCCGTGTAATACCAATTATCATTGGGAAATATAAAATAAAGAAAAGACTAATTGCCCAGAATGTCATACCCATCTGGTAACAAAAGAAAAATAAGAATAATAATCCTACTACAAACAATCCTGTAGCAGTTCTGTATCTCATCGGTTCACGTGAATCGTCTGGTAATGTTTGGTTATTTTTCGGTCCCATACCGAAGACTTTACGTATTATTCCTCCATAATATCGTCTTCCCATCCATAATGGGATACATCCAAATGCTATCCATGCCCCGGTCTGTTGTTCCAATCCATAGATATTTCTTGCTCCCATCATATCAGTAAGGATTAATTGTATTCGAGAAAGAAGCCAGAAAAACCAACAAGAAAATGAGAGGTCAAGAGGTGTAAAGAACATCAAACCGATACTGAAAGGGTAAAATGAAATGTGAATCGGTCCCATTGCACTCCATGGTTTTGAGCTGAATTGACCAAGTGTCTTATTCCTGATGGGTAAGGAAGGAATATCAGGGAATAAGAAACTTAATCCATTTAGTAGTTCAGCACTGCCGGCTATTGCAAAACCGAGCCACATCCATGGGGAACTAAAAAAGCGTTTTGGATTAGTTGTCAGCGCTAAAGGCAACTGGACGATGGGATAATTTAATCGTTCATTTTCTGTCCACTGTTTACGGAGAAATACAGTGACTGATAAAAGTGTAAGCCAAAGCGCAATAACAAAAGCAGACCATGCCAATACAGGAGAAATCCAAGCATTGAATGTATCTGGATTATAGAGTGATGAATCTCCATTGTAAAATCCATCAAGAATACGTGGGTTTTTTACAGCAATCCAATCTGGTAAGTTATTTCCAAATAGAGATAACCATTCATTTTCTGGTGTTGCAAATTGAAAAGTGTGAGCAAGGACAGGGATGAGATACCCCATCATAGTATGTCCACTAAGAGTTGATACCATCACAACCATCACATATATGGTTTGTAGGTCTGCCGCGGACATAGCTAATTTAGGAATGAATTTTTGGAAAAGTAGATTGAGTAAAACAAAAACAAGTAAAGTAAAGACAGCATTAAAGAATAAAGAGGCAATAGTCAACTGAGTTGAGTGCCACACCTCTGTCCCCATTAAACACCAATAACTATTAAAGGCTACCAGTAATATTCCTATTAATAGTATGTGTAACTTAACACGTTGGTGTGTTCCTTTAGCCATCTACTCCTCTACTTATATGATGTAAGGCAGATTGTAAGACCTTATCGTTATTATATTCTGTAATTAGCTCTTGATGATCTGATTTATCCTCTATTGACCTTATTTCGTTACATAGTATTGGCAAAGCCCTAACTACATTATCAACAATTGTAATACTTGCTTGTTTTGAAGTGCGTGACAAAGGATTCAGATCAATTGTTATGACTCGTTTACCCATCCTAATTAATGCCTCACATCTATCACCGTCTTCAAGAGGTACGAAGACTACATCTGATTTATATATTCCCTCAGGATTAACAAATCGACGATTTGAGTCAATAAAATTAAGTTGTGCTTCTTTCGTAGGCATAAGAACATTTAATGCACCATTATCCAATAGATAATCACAAATCCGTTGTTCTCTACCATCTTCGGTGTGAAAAATGTTAACCTCAAGTGGTGCCTTGAGTAGTTTTGACAATTCAATTAGATTATCAGGAACTAAAGCTGCTACATTTCCATTTACAGATATGACTGGATGGAGAGCATCTTTAAGCATCACTGCTGCGGCTTGAATTGCCTTGATTGCAAATGAATGTGTTTTTTCACATAGGAGATAATCATAAGCTTCTCCACGTCCATGTGCAATGAGACCATGAACAGAAGTAATACCAAGTTCAACCCCCTTGACAATCTGATCGCGTAAACTCAAGGATAAATAACGAGGGTGGGATTTCGGGACATCACTCACTATTGAATCACCTATCTTTCTTCAGTATTATAATCTGAGTTAGATAACCTTTTTTGTAATACTGTATATAATGAAAATCTACTGAATATATTAGTATCATATAATGGTTACATCAAGTTCATATACCATTTATCAAACTCACTTTATTATATATAGTCAATAGTAGTTTTACAAGATTATTAGATGTAAAACTAAAATATTCGATTAACATTTTGACAGAGAATGTTTTGAAACTCCAAATATTGTTGACTTTGGTGGAAAATTTATTACACTTCCTGTAGAAAATTCAGGGTTATTTAGTTTTATGAATTTCATTCTATTAGGTTAGCTACGAGTTTAGGTTTTGATGCGTAATACCTCATTGCATCCGCGATACGCGTTGCTCCTGAAAATCTCAATACAGAT
>JAGFCA010000156.1 GCA_022394755.1 Candidatus Poribacteria bacterium | reverse complement strand
CCACTGCTGCTGGTTTCTATTTAGGAATGCAAGGGGCACTGAATTGGATGCTTTTTGTGCATACTCTAATTGGTGCTGGATTAACTGCTGCAGGGGTGTTAGGTCTAAATCAGTATATTGAACGTGATATTGATGTTAAAATGATAAGAACCCAGCAAAGACCACTTCCTACAGCAAGAATTCATGATTTAGAAGCATTGATTTTCTGTATTATTCTTACTGCAGGAGGCATGCTTTACCTAACAACTCTTGTAAACCCATTTAGCGGGTTCATTATATCTTTAATCGTAGTAAGTTACCTGTTTGTCTATACACCACTAAAGCGTAGCACATCTCTGTGTACACTTATCGGTGCGTTCCCTGGGGCGTTACCACCAGTCGTCGGATGGGTAGCAGCTCAAGGTAAGATATCAGGTTCTGCGTGTGTCCTGTTTGCCATTCTTTTTCTTTGGCAACTTCCACACTCACTTGCTATTGCATATATCTATCGTGAGGATTACTCCGAAGCGGGTTTAAAGTTATTGCCTGTTATTCACCCAGATGGAACAAGTACAAGACGGCAAATAGTAATCAACTGTGTTGCTCTTTTTGGTATAGGCCTACTACCAACATTGTTCAAAATCTCTGGTGGTATATATTTTCTTGTTGCTCTACTGGCAGGTGGTTTATTCTTAATTAGCGGTATCTATTTTGATAAAAGACCTACGGTCAATACTGCACGATATGTGCTCTATGCATCGTTATTATATCTTCCATTGGTATTCATTACAATGGCAATTGATAAAATAACTCTATAATTTGGAGTAAGTATGAAGGATCAAGTACGTAGAGCACGAAATCTGAAGGTAGGTCTAATTTTAGGGATTATCTTCCTTGGACTATTCACAATTACCACACTTGGATTTGTTATTGGCTTTGAAGCACCACTTTCCATAAAAAGACTTGTTTCAGTAATCACTACAATTATTGCAGTTGTCATCGGTGTTTTTCTAATAGGCGCGGCCATTATTGAAATAATTATTAAGACAGGACTAATATCTTTTATTGTAAAATCGGTTAAAAAAGGGTACCGTAAGGTTCGTGGATGATGGTATAGAGTAAAATGGAAATTGCTGAAAATCGCCCATTTAGTAATGCCAAATTAGGAGTCTTGATACTTCTTGGTGCTGAAACAATGCTGTTTGCAGGATTGATTGGAGCCTTTTTGGTGTATCGCATGGGAAATGTAATTTGGCCTCCATTGTCTCATGCTGATATTCAACTTCCTCGCTTGGTAACTGGGATCAACACTGGTCTTTTAGTTTTCAGCGGCTTTTCAATGTTTCAAGCTTTTAGGTCAATTCAACAGGATAGGGTCAAGTATCTACGATATCACTTACTTCTCACTGGTGCGTTAGGTCTGCTTTTTCTGGTAATACAAGGTAGTGAATGGATACAACTTATTGGACAAGGATTGACACTGCAATCAGGTGTATATGGTGCTACCTTCTATGTACTTATCGGTTGTCATGCAGTTCATGTATTAGGAGCGGTAATCTGGTTAGCAATTGTTATTGGTAAGTCATTAGCAGGACGGTTTTCATCATCAAGTTACACCGGAGTTGAAACCTGCACTATCTACTGGATTTATGTTGTTGCCCTATGGCCTGTATTATATTTCTTGGTATATTTCGTATAAAGGAGTTTCTAATGTGTCGGATTGTTGTTATTGGTATGCTACTCATAACATTTCTAATAGCAATTCTCCCGCTATCTCTTGAGGCATGTCCGGCATGCAAGAATTTAG
>JAGFCA010000041.1 GCA_022394755.1 Candidatus Poribacteria bacterium | reverse complement strand
TTAAATTGACGTTAATAGAGCGGTTAGAAACGGTATCTACCGGGTATTGACCGATATTTTCTGAATCGCGGATTACACAGATTTCGCAGATTGCGCGGATAAGAGGGTTATTGGGTGATAAGTATCCGAAAGCCAAGCGTGTGATTTTAGTGTGTGATAATCTAAACACACATAAACTTTCGTCATTATATAAGGTGTTTGATAAGAGGAAGCAGATAGGTAGTGTGCTAGTTTAGAAATCGTGTATACCCCCAAGCAGGGGAGTTGGCTTAATATAGCGGAAATAGAACTAAGTGTCCTGACACGACAATGTCTGTGCTGTCGTATTCCTATCATGGAAGTTCTCCGAAGAGAAAATCAAGCGTGGCAAGAGCGACGAAATATGGAGCAAAAACAGGTGAAGTGGCATTTTACAACGGAAGATGCGCGCATCCGTTTAAAACATCTATACCCGTAATATTAGGATGGACTGTCCACTAAACCCTTCAATATACAACTCTGTATAATCCTTTATTCAAAAAAGAAAACCACCCATACCAAAAACCCTCTTTTCCACGTAATCCGTGTAATCCGCGATTCAGAAATAAGAAACACTTAGAGTGACCAAATCTTTACATATCTATTGAACCTTTTACATTGACATACTTTAGGTCTTTATATAAAATATATAGAAGAAATTAGTATTTGTCACCTTATCCATTTATACTACCCATCATTATATAAAGAGATTTTGTATCCAAGAGTATTCTCAAAGGGAGATTTGCGTAAGATTATGAAAGCATTAATTTTTCATATTAGTTTTATTCTAATACTTATAGCCGTATTTGTTTCCTCATCTTTTGCTGAAGGTTGGCCTCAATGGCGTGGTGAAAACCGTGATGGAATTTGGAATGAATCTGGTTTACTTGCTGAATTTGATGGTCAACAGATTCCACACAAATGGAGTGTTCCAATTGGTAGTGGGTATTGTGGTCCCACAGTTGCGAATGGTCGGGTATATGTAATGGATAAACAAACTAAGCCGAAACATATCGAACGCGTACTCTGTTTTGACTGGAAAACAGGTGATGAGATTTGGTCATATAGTTATGATTGTGTATATAGGATTGATTACGCTGCTGGACCTCGGGCAAATGTAACTGTTCAGGATGGGCTGGCATATGCCTTAGGCGCAATGGGACACCTACACTGTTTTGATGCCGCAACAGGGGATATTATATGGAAGAAAGATTTAAATACTGAATATAGTATACATATGCCAATCTGGGGGATAGCGTGTGCACCAATTGTAATTGATGATTTGGTTATTGTTCAAATTGGTGGGAAACCGGATGCATGTATTGTAGCATTTGATAGTAAATCGGGTGAGGAAAAATGGAGAGCGTTAGAAGATAATGCATCTTACTCTGCACCAATTTTGATTACTCAAGCTGGACAGGATGTATTGATCTGTTGGACTGGACATCATCTTGCTGCATTGGACCCGATCACTGGGAAAGTACATTGGAAATACCATATTCCACCCACAAATTGGGAAATTGGTATAGCAACTCCCATATATCACGATAATCATATATTCGTAACTAATTTCTATGAAGGGGCAGCACTCTTAAAATTGGCATCAGATAAATTGGATTATGAACTTGTGTGGCATAGAAGAGGTAAAGATGAACGAAATACTGATGCCATACAAACAACAATGTCAACACCAGTTTGGATTAAAGATAATATCTACGGTGTGGATAGTTATGGACAACTTCGGTGTTTAGATGCACAAACAGGGGATCGTATTTGGGAAGACCTATCTGCTGTAAGGGTTGACAGATGGAGTACTATCCATATGGTTAAGAATGATGATAAGGTGTGGATGTTTAATGAGGAAGGTGAATTACTCATCACAGAACTTACTCCTGAAGGATTGAATATCATCAGTCGTGCAAAATTAATTGAACCAACACGTGACCAACTAAACCGTAGAGGTGGAGTTACATGGGCACATCCTGCTTACGCTTATAAACATGTTTTTGCCAGAAATGATAATGAGCTAATTTGTGCAAGTTTGGAAGAAAAATAAACACAAATAGTTAAAAATCAACACTGAAATATAATACACACCATAAAATACACATAAGGATTGACATATAAATGTCTAAAATAGATTCAATTTTATCACAAGGTAACGGCGGAACATCGTTACCACCAGTTGATCTGTTTCCAGGACAAAAGATACACGGGTTTGATGTGAAAAAAATTACACCCATACATGAATTACGTGCAATAGCAATTGAACTCCTACATCCGCGTAGTGGTGCAAGACTCTTCCATTTCTATAATGACGATCCAAAAAACTGGATAGCTATCAGTCCAACTACTCCTACCTTTGATGATACAGGATTACAACATATCCTTGAACATTCAGTCATGGCGGGAACACATAATTTCCCTATTAAAGATGTATTTTTTGAGATCATGAAAAGAAGCCTTGCGACACCTGACAGTACTAATGCAATGAACTATATAGATCATGCATTCTATTACTGTTCAAGTATTGTTAAAGCTGATCTGATAAATCTTGCAGACGTGTTTTTTGACTGTGTGTTCCATCCATTACTTACAGAGGAGACCTTTAAACGTGAAGGTCACCATCTTGAACCTGTAGATCCTAATAAGCATTCTGGAAAAATAAAGATTAATGGGATTGTCTATAATGAACAAAAAAACGCACTATCCAGTCCGGAAGGGTGTTTGTATCTAACTATGAATGAAGAATTATTACCTGATACATGCTATGCAAAGAACAGTGGTGGGAATTCTTTGGTAATGCCAGATTTAACTTACGAGGAATTCAAGAAATATCACAGCACATATTATCATCCCTCCAATAGTTATTTCTTCTTTTATGGGAATATGCCAACTATCGAATTCCTGCAATTTTATGCAGAAAAATTAAATAAACTACCAAGAAATGACTCCGATGATTCTTTTAATCCTCTACGTCCAGAAATTACTATTCAAACAAAATGGGATTCACCGAGAATAGTTAGAAATACCTACCCTATAAATTCAGACGAATCTCTTAACGAAAAAACCTATTTAATGCTTAGTTGGCTCATTGGAGATGCAACGAATCCTGAAGAATATATTTTATTCAATATCATCAACAGGATACTGATTGGAAATTCTGGAGCACCTCTTCACAAAGCGATTCTTGAATCGAAACTTGGAATTGATATCCTAATCAATCCTCTTGATGGTCACACAGGTCCTCAAACAACATTTTATGTTGGCCTGGTTGGAAGTGAGGCGGAACATGTTGAAGAATTTACACAATTAGTTCTGGATACATTGACACATATAGCAAATAATGAGATTGATAAGGAAATCGTTGAAACAGCATTTCAACAAATTACATATAACTATCAAGAGATTTCCCCTAACTTTCCTTTTAGAATTATGGTACGGGTTGTTAACACATGGGTCTATGAAAAAGACCCAATAGGTTTTTTAGAGATGGGTAAGCATCTCTCTAATGTAAGGAAAAGATGGGATGAGAATCCAAACATCTTTAATGAATTAATTCGAGAATGGTTTCTGGATAATTCACATCGATTGACGGTTATACTGACTCCTGATCCAGATATGCAATCCAGAATCGATTCTGAAGTGAATGAACGTTTGAAGACAATTCGTTCACAACTTTCAGAGGAGGAATTAAAAGATATTGCTACCGAAGCATTAGAACTTGAAAAGCTCAATAGTGAAACGATTTCCCCTGATGATTTGGCAATATTACCACAAATACAAACATCTGATCTCCCTAAGAAACCTATAGATTTATCTCCTACCCTTGAAATAGTCAATGGACGTCCTATACTACGAAATGATATTTATGCAAACGGTGTCAATTACCTTGTATTGAATTTCGATTTACAAGGGTTACCACAACATTTGTGGAAATATTTGCCAATATATAAGGATGCAATTGAAAAACTCGGTACTGCTAATTACAATTACCAAGAAATTTCCAGACTGAAAGCTGCTACCACCGGAGGTATAGGATGCTCAATAGATCTGAGTACACATACACATGATCCAGATCATTCTATATGGAATCTACAATTTAACATAAAAGCTCTTGATGATAAGATAGATAACGCATTTGAGATATTGGGTGATCTGATTTTTAATCTGAATCCAAAAGATTATGAAAGATTAAACGAAATCTTGAAACAATCTGTAATAGGTTATCAGAATCAAGTACATGGTTATGGTGGACCAGATATACCGAAACGCCATGCAGCACGCGGTATTAACATCCATTCACATTTAAATGATATCTTATACGGATTACCTCAACATGAAATTACTCGGTCATTACAAGAAGATTTTGATAATTCTTTTGAAGAACTCTGTGGTCATATAGAAGAGATAAGAGACTTTATCTTGTGTAAAGATCGTGTTACAGCAAGTTTTACAGGGTGTGATATGGCGTATAAACACCTAAATACTCATTATTCAAAATGGATTGACAATATGCGAAATGAGCCAATTGAGAAATCACATTTTGATTTTAGACCATTTGGTTCACCGACTTATGAGGGAATTACTGCACCAATCCAAATTGCACATTGTGCTCGGTTTATGCCAGCACCCCATTACTCGCATCCAGATTCAATCCTGTTATCAATTGGAACAGAACTAATATCCTTTGACTATATGTTACCAGAGATACGCTTAAAAGGTAATGCTTATGGATGGGAATTCACATACCGTCCCTATGAATCACTGTTATCTCAAGTATCACATTTTGACCCGCATATATCGCGGACACTTGATATTTTCAATAAAGCTAAAGACTATATCAATCAGGTAGAATGGACACAAACTGATATTGATAGAGCGATTATTTCTTCTGCTTCAGAATTTCTGCAATATACAAAACCCAGTAATGCTTCATCAAAATTAATATTCAACCATTTGGTGGGACAATCTAAGGAGATTATAGAAGAAAGGTATGCAGCAGTGTTAAATGCAACACCAAATGAAGTAAAACGTGTCTTACTTGAGACTATTGATGAAAATGAACAGAATGCATCAGTATGTGTAATTGCAAGTAGAGATAAAATTGAAACAGAAAATAAGAAAATGGATGTACCACTAATTATAAAAGACTTAATTTCATAGAGAGATTGATTCAAAACTTATTATAAATCACATAGTTGAAATACTGGAGACAATAATGGAAACGAAACTTTCAAATGGGAATGGCGGGGTACAACACCCGCCTATAGACATAGAAGCTGGACAGAACATCAATGGATTTACTGTAAAGGCGATTACACCAATAGATGAATTAAGAGCAGTAACCATTGAATTATTCCATGAATATAGTGGTGCGCGTTTGTTACATTTATATACAAACGATACTGAAAACCTTTTTTCAATTAATTTTCCTACTCCCCCAACAGATGATACAGGGGTTCCTCATATTTTAGAACATGCAGTATTAGCAGGTTCACAAAAATTTCCTGTCAAAGAGCCATTCTTTGAAATGATTAAAATGAGTATGGCAACCTTCATTAATGCTATGACGGCTTCCGATCATACCTACTACCCTGTTGCAAGTAATGTAAAGAAAGATCTTTTCAATTTGGCGGAAGTCTATTTTGATGCTGTTTTTCATCCTCTTCTGACTGAAGAAACTTTCAAGAGAGAAGGACACCACCTTGCACCTGTTGATCCTGAAGATCCGACTGGCGATATAAAGATAACAGGTATTGTCTATAATGAGATGAAGGGTGCATTCTCTGATCCCGAATCCAAGTTATATCGTTCTATGTCTAATCGTCTCTTACCAGATACCTTATATGCCAAGGAATCTGGTGGTGATCCAGATGCAATTCCTGATTTAACCTATGAACAACTAAAAAGTTTTCACCAGACTTATTACCATCCCAGTAACAGCTTTTTCTTCCTATATGGGGATATCCATACAAAGGATTATTTAGGTTTTCTTTCAGATAAACTTGAGAATATACCAAGAGATGAGTCTATTGTTTCACTCAAACCTCTCAATCCTGAAGTGACACATCAACCGAGATGGGATTCTCCTCAGATTACTTCTGATACCTATCCAGTTGCACCTGATGAGACTCTAAATGAAAAGACTTATCTATTGTTAAGTTGGCTTGTTGGAGATGCAACAGATCCAGAAGATGTAGCAATGTGTCATATTCTAAGTCTAATACTACTTGGTAATGAAGCAGCTCCTCTGAAGAAAGCAATTATTGATTCAAAATTAGGGGCAGATCTTATTTTCTCTGGGGCAAGTTCTATTGGACCTAACAGTACTTTCTATGCGGGTCTTAAAGGTAGTGAAGCAGATAGAGTTGATGCATTTACAAATTTAGTAATTGAAACCTTATCTGATCTTGCTGAGAATGTAATAGATAGTTCTCTTGTTGAAGCAGCATTTCAACAATCGACATACCACTACCAAGAAGTATCCCCGATGTTCCCATTGCGGATTCTCTTCCGTGTTATTGAAGCATGGATTTATGAGAATGATACCGATACCTATTTAAAGATGGGTGAAAGTCTTGCAACCATCCGAGAACGTTGGGAGAAAAATCCAAATCTCTTCAATGAAATGATTCAGGAAAGACTTGTTGAGAATCCACATAGATTGACAAGTGTATTGTCCCCTGATCAGAATATGCAAGCTAAAAAAGATGCGGAATTGGAAGAACGTACAAAAGAGATTCGTAGTCAACTATCAGATGAGCAAGTCATGAAGATTGCTGCTGATGCCGCTGAACTGGATCGAATGAATGGACAACCTAACCCTCCAGAAGCATTAGCAAAATTACCACAACTCCAAGTGAGTGATCTTCCTGAGAAGCCGAAGCATATACCAAAAGTCGTAGATGAAGTTGCAGGCTGTAAGATCCTTCGAAGTGATGTTTTTGCAAATGGTGTAAACTATCTCATACTCAACTTTGACTTACATGGACTTCCTGAACATCTGTGGACTTATTTACCCCGTTACACCGATGCCACTGGAAAGTTAGGCGCTGGGGATATGAACTATGAACAATTAGCAAGACGGAAATCTGCTGTGACTGGCGGAATTGGGTGTGGTGCAGGATTCAGTACACATACTGTTGATTCCAGCAGATCACTCCTCAATTTACGTTTTAGTCTTAAAGCACTTGATGTAAAAATTGATGAAGCACTTGATGTACTTCATGATGTAATCTTTTCCGTTAATCCAAGAGATAAAGAACGTCTACAGGATGTGTTGTTACAGGCAGTCGCGGAATACCGTACTGATATGGTTCAAGATGGATCAAGCACTGCAATTCACCATGCCACACGAGGTTTATCCTCTCAAGGCTACTTGTCTGAATTAGTTTACGGACTCCCTCAACTTCGTAGTAGCGAAACATTACTAAGTAGTTTTGATGAACAAAATTCAGACCTAATGGGTCACATAGAAGAGATACGCGATTTCATACTCAACAGAAATCGAGTTACCGTTAGTTTTACGGGTTCAGATTTAAGTTATGAAAAAACAACTAAGAAAATAAATGGGTGGCTTGAATCTATGAATGATGAGGATATTATTGATAAACCAATTTCCTATGAAAGGTTTGATACACCACCAAGGGAAGGTTTAGCAGGACCAATTCAAATTGCACATTGTGCTCATGTGATCCCTGCACCCCATTATTCACATCCAGATTCAACTTTATTGACTATTGGAACCCATCTAATTAGACTTGATTATATATTGAGTGAAATCAGATTCAAAGGTAATGCTTATGGTGCCAGGTTAACTTATAGTCCATTAGATGGAGCATTGTATCAATCCTCGTTTAGAGATCCGCATGTTGCGCGTACAATTAATGTGTTTGAACAGACTATTGATTATATAAAACAGGTTGAATGGTCACAGATAGATATTGACCGTGCCATCATTGCAACTGCAAAAGACGCTGAAAAACCATTACGTCCAAGTCAGGCTGCAAGTGATGTTTTAAGTCAACACCTTACAGGACAAACACATGAAATGCGTGAAACACGTTATAATCAACTGTTGAGTGCCACACCATCCGAAGTCAAACGTGCATTGCTTGAAGTATTTGAAGAAAATCAGGATAATGCTTCGGTCTGTGTTGTTTCAAGTCGAGAAAAACTGGAGGCAGCAAACCAAGAATTAGATCAACCGCTAATTATAGAAGACATCTTAAATCAGTAATTAAAGTGTAATATATTATATGATAAATTCTTAGTTTACTATAGTTTGGACAATTATGAGAGGGTTCCATTAATATTCAAAGTGTTTCTGGTTTTTTCAACACATTTCTCACACCAATCCTACTTTGAGAAAATAGTTTCAGATGATCCTAAGGAAAGTCCCAGTGGGGCGAAATGTGTATTGCTTAAAACTGTCTAAACTATTGATTGTTTATCTGTAATTTAAATTTCAGATCAATGTAGATTTTAATCATAAAGAATTTATAAGCACGGAGAATTTCTTTTTTATTGTAATAGAAGAATCTATCTACAGAGATATGAAGAATAGAAAGGGTCTTACTCAGAAAAGAGAGGTTTTTTAAATAATGAAAACAATTGGAATGCGTTCACTTTGTATCTGTATATCAGTGATCTTATGTATAATCACTCTAACTATAAATGCAGATCATCACGGTGCAGTAACAACAGAAGATGTTAATCTTAAACAATATTGGCCTCAATGGCGTGGACCATTTGCTACGGGTGTTGCGGTTGATGCCAATCCTCCAACTAATTGGAGTGAAAAAAATATAAAATGGAAAGTTCCTATACCAGGTATGGGACATGCTACACCTATCATTTGGGAAGATAGAATTTATATTCAAACAGCGATTCAAGGTGAGATGCCAGAAACACCACAACAAGAAAGTGAAGAAGTTGAGAATCCACCAGAGGAATCTCGACGTGGAAGACGGCGTGGGAGAAGGGAAAATACACCACAACCGAATTACAAATTTGATCTGATTGCCTATAATAGAAGCAATGGAGATATTATATGGCAAAAAACACTTCGTGAGATTGCTCCACATGAGGGTATGCACAATACTGCAAGTTTTGCTTCCAATTCTCCAATTACTGACGGAGAACATATTTTCGCTTATTTCGGTTCACGGGGTCTTTATTGTTTAACTATGGATGGTGATCTAATTTGGGAGAAGGATATTGGACTGATGCGTAAGAGTGGGACCTTTGGAGAGGGGAGTTGTCCAATAATCCACGGAAATACAATTGTGATACTACAAGATCATGAAGGTCAATCTTTCATTACTGCTCTGGATAAGAAAACAGGGGATGAAAAATGGAAAATCGACAGAGATGAACGCACTACTTGGACCACTCCTATAATAGTTGAAGTAGATGGAAAACCCCAAGTAATTGTCGCTGCTACCAATAGATCACGTGCGTATGATATTGAAAACGGTGATGTAATTTGGGAATGTGGTGGGATGACACGTAACGTTGTACCCACACCTGTTGCTGATAATGGATTTGTATATCTTATCAGTGGATTCCGTGGTGCATCTTTACAAGCAATAAATCTGGCACATGCAAAAGGAGATATATCTGATTCAGAGGAAGCAATTGCATGGGAATACCATGAAGACACACCTTATGTTCCTTCCCCGTTATTGCATGGTGATGTAATATATTTTCTTAGTAATAATAACGGAGTCTTAACTGCTATTGATAAAAATACTGGTTCAGTCCATTATGGACCCATGAGATTACCGAATATACAAATGGTTTATTCCTCAATTGTAGCTGCAAATGACAATGTATATATTGCAAGTAGAGATGGTAATGTAGTAGTTGTAAAACACGGACCTGAGTTTGAAATAATTGCAGAGAATCAATTAGGAGATAGTTTCAATGCTTCACCAGCAATTGTTGGTTCAGAAATATATCTTCGTGGATCTAAAAATTTGTATTGCATCACAGAATAATGGTTGATGTACTAATTCCTACAATCGTTTAATATATTTAAGAGATCATCTTATATATTACGTGAGTTTGATAACATGTAGATATAATTCAATTAATGAATTATCGTTTTGTAACAAACGGTACTCATATATATTTAGGAAGCAATCTATGAAAATTTTCCTCACAAACCTACTATTTCTCAGTTTCTTAGTTATTTTCACCATATTCACATCAAATGTTGTAGCAGAAAATCATTCTAACTCGGATGTGGATTCTAATAATTTTGAGCAAAACTGGCATCACTGGCGTGGACCAAATACAAATGGAACAGCAGTAAATGCAAATCCCCCTATCACTTGGAGTGAATCCGAAAATATACGTTGGAAAGTTACCATTCCAGGAATGGGACATGCAACACCCATTATATGGAAAGATAAAATCTTCATCCAAACTGCCGTAAAAAGTGAGATAGAAAATACAGATAAACCAGATGAAGAAAATCAATTAGAAGAATCACGTTCAGGTAGAAGACGGGGACGCAGAGGGAATAGAAATAGAGTATTACAGAAATTAAAGTATGTCTTAATCGCACTCAATCGAAGTGATGGTAGTGAAATTTGGCAAAAGACATTACGAGAAACTACGCCTCATGAAGGAATTCATAGTGATGGAAGTTTCGCTTCAAATTCACCTATCACAGATGGTGAACATATTTTTGCATATTTTGGTTCTCGTGGTCTATACTGCTTGGATATGAAGGGTAATTTAATATGGGAAAAAGACATTGGAATAATGAGGAAACGGAATGCATTTGGGGAAGGCAGTTGTCCTATTATTCATGGGAATACCATTGTTATCCTTCAAGATCATGAAGGTCAATCATTTATTACAGCATTAGATAAACGTACAGGTGATGAGATCTGGAAAGAAGATAGAGATGAACCAACGACTTGGACATCACCAATTGTTGTGGATTATAATGGTATTAATCAAGTGATTGTCCCTGCTTCTAATCGTACTCGAAGTTACAATCTTAGTAATGGAGAGTTGGTATGGGAATGTGGTGGATTGACACGAAATGTTATACCATCTCCAATATATATGGATGGACATATCTATGTTGTAAGTGGACATGGTGGTAGTTCATTTCAGTCAATTAATCTCGATTTGGCAGAGGGAGATATAACTGGAACGGAAGCTGTTAAATGGCAATATGATTATGATACACCGTATGTACCATCACCACTTATAAGTAATGACATTATCTATTTCCTGAAAAGGAACGATAATATACTAACCGCATTAGATAGACAAAGCGGTAAGGTAATATACGGTCCAGTGCGTATTCAAGGGATTTCCAATGTTTATTCATCAATGGTAGGATCAGAAGATCGTTTCTATGTTGCCAGTCGAAATGGGAATGTTGCTGTAATAAAACAAGGAACAACTTTTGAAAAATTAGCTACAAATACTCTTGATGATAGCTTTAATGCATCACCTGTTATTGTAGGATCAGAATTGTATTTACGTGGAAGTCAATATCTGTATTGTATAGCAGAGTAATTGGATCAAATGAGTTAGGAATCATTCCATCGTATTGATCTTAACTTTAGAAAACCATCAATAGGTTGCACGACCTCCACTTACATCATAACACTGTCCTGTTACAAAACTCGCCTCATCAGATGCTAAGAAATTTACTACTGCTGCAACCTCCTCAGGTTTTCCAACACGACCTAAAGGTATCTTACTAACCATATAATCAATTGTTGACTGTGCCATACCATCCAAAATCGGTGTACCTATGACCGCTGGAGATACCGCATTCACACGGATATTGTAATCTGTTACCTCTTTTGCTAATGCTTTTGTTAAGCAGATTACACCCGCCTTAGAAACGGAATAAGGAATCAGTGTCGGATTCCCTTCCTTACCTGCAATCGATGCAATATTCACAATCCTACCATAATCTTGTGCTATCATCGGATCTATAACAGCTTTACAACAATGGAAAACACCAGTTAGGTTGACACCAATTACTTGATTCCAGTCAGATTCATCAAGATCTGTCAGTGGTAGTGTTCTGCCAGCAATACCAGCATTATTTACAAGAATATCTACTCGCCCAAATTCATTAAGTACTTTCTCAACAGCATTAGAAACATCTGTTGCTTGGGACACATCAGTTTCAATTGGAAGAACTTTCCTGCCGAGTTGGCTTATTTCATCAGTAACACTTTTAGCTGCAGATAAATTCACATCAAATATAACTATATTTGCACCTGCACGAGCAAGTCTTAACGCAATAGCCTCTCCAATACCCTGTCCAGCACCTGTTACAATCGCAATTTTATTACTTAGATCCATACTATTACTCCTGATCTAAAAAGTCGTCCAACTCCACTCCAAATGCATCTGCCATTCGATTGACATAGCTAAAAAATCCAACTATTTCTACGATAGCAAACAATGTTTCATCTGTAAGACCTAAATTCCGTAAATCGTTAAGATCTGTCGGTCTAATGGAATATGCAGCTTCAGTAACCTTAACAGCAAATTTCAGGATCGCTTTAGTTGTATCATCTATCTCTGCAGATTGAAAATCGGCAAGAATTTCATCTACAAGGTTATTATCTGTTAGTTGTTCACGCAACTCATCGGAGTGTACTACAACTCAGTAATGACATTGATTGACTTTAGAAACAACAGTTGCAATCATCTCACGCTGTGTTTGAGTTAACTGACATGAGTCATCATACATGGCAATCTTATTTAGTTGAATAAATGCCTGCATGCTTTTTGGGCGTATACTAAATAATTTTACAATATTGTATAGACGACCCACACGGTTTATAGAAGCATCATACTCTTCTTTTACGATACCAGTTGCATCATCTTCGTCTACAGTACGTATCCATGCCATAATTATTCACCAATTACAACACCGTATTCTCCAACAACAGAACCTTTATGGCCAGATTGATAATGTAAATGTCTTTCACCGACAATCGGTTGGGAACTTTGTGCCTCAACCGTACCCCGTATGTTCCCCATTGCAGCTTCATCCACATCAGCACAACACCGTGGCTTTATCTGGCGATGTATAGTTCTTTGATGTTGCCCTTTTTTGTTACGGAGAATGATATTTACAAAAGCATCTGCCTCGCCAACGTTTAGAAATCGGAACCAGTCTCTGGCACCACTTGCTACTTCAGGAAAAAATAATCTAAGTCCAACATGTCCCCCTTCAACTGATGCTCCAGGAAGGTCAATTACGGCAGTTTCATTATGCATATGTCGTTCAGCGACTATGGGTTGATCACATCTAAGTAAAATGGAGGATTTAACTTTGATATCATCCATTCTTGGTGTCCAACATTCATAAGGATTTAAATCATGCTCCATGGTTGTTACAGGATCACCCGTTCCGTCATCATGGGCAATCAATGTTACTCTTGCACGTTCTTTACCTACATTAACAATTATTGACCAATCCTGCCAAGCTGGACCTACTTCAGGAAAATACAGTGTTTTTGGAGCATCAGAAATAACTTGTCCGTATTGTCCTACACACGTTTTACCACCTTGATAATGTAGATGTCGTTCACCCACAATTGGTTGCGAACTTTGTACTTCTACTGTTCCAGTTACATTCCCCATTTGTCCTTCCGCAACATCCCAACAACAGAAAGGTTTTATTTGCCGATGTTGTTGGTGAATTATATCACCCTGTCTATTCCTAATGATAATATTCACGAATGCATCTGCTTCACCAACATTAAAAAAGCGGAACCAATCTAATGCACCTGCTACTAATTCTGGAAAGAAAAGTCGTTGTCCAACAGTTTCATATTCGAATGCTGCCCCAACAAAATCAAGGATATTTGTCTTGTTATGCATATGCCTTTCGGCAACTATCGGTTGATCAGATGTCAACTGCATTGAAGAATTCTGTTTAATTGCTTCTACATTTGGTGTCCAGCATTCAAAGGGACCTAATTCCTTTTCTTCTGTCCAGGTTGGTTGTCCATTTCCTGCGTGTCTCGCTAATCCAGTAACGCGTCCCTGTTCATTACCGACATTGATTACCTGTATCCAATCTTCCCATTGGGGACCTACCTCAGGAAAATATAATGTTGTTGCAAGAGCCATCCATTTCTCCTTTCAAATTCATCATCGTTTTTGCTTGATATTATCTACTTTTTCTAATACAATTTTAACGTAATATGACTGCATATTCCACTAAATTTTACAACTTAATAGGAGATCGTCAATGTCACGGAAGAAACTCTCTGATGCTGAAATTCAGAAAAAATTAGAAGACCTCAATGGATGGTCTATAGAAGATGGAAAACTGCATAAAGAATTCCAATTTAAGGATTTTATCTCTGCATTCGGGTTTATGACACAACTTGCATTAGTTGCTGAATCAATGAATCATCACCCTGAGTGGTTTAATGTATACAACAGAGTTACAATAGATATGAGTACACATGATGCAGGTGGAATTACAGAATTAGACTTTAAATTCGCTGAAACTGCTGATGCAATTAGTTAATTCGTTAATATATAAATTCAATAATATTCTAATGTAAGGATTATTTCCTATAGATGGCACAAACAAGCATCATTCTATTAGCAGGTATCATTTTCCTAATTCGGTACGAACCACCAGAATCTGGATTAGAATATACATCCGTTTTTTCTATTCTATATACTATTATATTAACAACTATACCTATATTGCTTGCCTATCTGACAAGAAAACTTACTGAATTCCGTTCTACAATAGTGTTTGAAATACTAAGTCTTCTTAGTTATGTATCCGCTATATATATAATTTCCTTTCCAAATTATATTTATCAGCATCTACCTTTTATCTCTATTGTACAAAACTCAACAGAGATTATTCTAATTATTCCACTCTATTTTGGCATACTTGGAATTCATGCAGTTATGCATGATGTGTCCAGAACACGCAAAGAATACATCACATTTCGGTTTAGATTACTACTCCTTCCATTAATGCCATTTCTAATTATAAATGTGATTTTAGATATCCTGAGTTTTTTCCCTACTCTTGTTGCAGGCTTACTACTAATCGCCCTAATAATCCCTCTACTTGCACTACCCCACATAATCGCACCCATGTTGATGCAGTTTTTATGGAAAACTAAACCATTGAGGGATACTGAACTTAAACAAAAAATAATGGAGTTAACAGAAAATAGTAGTATTAAATATAAAGATGTTGCAGTATGGGAAACAGGAGGGTTATCAATAGCAAATGCTGCTGTTGCTGGAATAATTCCAAGAAATCGTAGAATCTTTGTAACAGATGCACTACTACGAAATTTTACTGATGAACAGGTAGAGACAATTGTTGCACACGAAATAGGTCATATACGACATAAACATTTGCTTATCTTTTGTGTAATTATGGTATGTTATATTTTGAGCTATACTCTTTTTATTCAATTGGTTACAGATCCACTTGAATCTCTATTACCAGGATATCAATTACTGATAACAGTTATACATATCATCTTTTTTATTTTCTACTTCAAAGTTGTTTTAAGCTTTTTGTCGAGACGGTTTGAACATCAGGCTGATTTATATGCAATTGAGATTACTGGTAATCCAGATGCCTTCAAATCCGCACTCCTTAATCTCAGCATAATGAGTGATCTTCCAAGAGTACTACGTTATATAATTGAATTATTCAATACACACCCATCAATAGAACGGCGAATAAGATTCTTGGAAAATGCTGAAAAAATGAAACCACCAATACAAAGATATAGAAAGTGTTTGCTTGAAGTGAAGGTGTTGATATTCTTAATCCCATTAATGGGGTTACTGATATATCTTATAAATCTATAGATTCTAATGATAGCAGTTTGTTTACAAAATTAAAAAAGGAATTAAATATGAGTGATAAATTATATAGGGCAGGAGCAATCGGTCATACTGGTGCAGGAAATTTTGGACATGCTTTACATACAGCATATAAGAATATTGAAAATGTTGAATTTATCGCAGTTTCAGACACTGATGAAGCAGGTAGAGCAAAGGCTGTTGAAGATACTGGGGCAGAACGAAGTTATGCTGACTATCGAGATATGTTAGAAAAAGAAAATTTAGATCTTGTAAGTGTCTGTCCCCGTTGGGTACCAGAACATGTCGATATGGTTACGGCTTGTCTTGAAGCCGGATGTAGCGTGTATTGTGAAAAACCTATGACCATGTCACTTGCTGATGGGGATATTATTGTTGAGACTGCAAAAAAGCATGGGTTAAAAGTTGCAGTAGCACATCAAGCAGTTTATCTACCAGCAACACATGCTATCAGACAAATGCTTAATGATGGTAGAATTGGTACAATACAAGCAATCTATGCGAGTGGAAAGCAAGACCATCGTGGTGGTGGAGAGGATATGATTGTACTGGGTACTCATACTTTCAATATGATGCGATTCTTCCTTGGAGATGTTGATTGGATGCAGGCACATGTTACCAACAACGGTGTCGAAGTTAAATATGGTGATGATCACAAACCTACTGAACCTGTGGGTGCTGTGGCTGGGGATACTATCAATAGCTACTATGCATTCAAAAATGGCGTGTCAGGTTTCTTCTTATCTCGAAGAGATCAAGCTGGTTCAGGTAGATATGGTATGGAAATAGTAGGCAGTGAGGGTATATTCTCACTTCGTGGAGATGTTGCAAATCGACTTATGGTCTACCCATACCCAGTCTTACTTCCTTCTAATTCTGAACAGGAATGGGAAGCAATTGACCTTGATGATACTCCATTCTCACAAGGAAATGAGTTGGCTATTCTCGACTTAATTGATTCTATTGAAAACGATAGGAAACCTATATCTGCTGCTGAAGATGCTGTCGCTGCATTAGAAATGATCTTAGGAACTTATGAATCTCAATTGACAGGACAACGCGTTCAATTCCCAATTGAAAATCGTGAGCATCCATTAAGTCGAGGAAATTAAACAGGTATCATCTTGCGTACACCATTTTCATAGGATACTTCATAATTACCTTCAGGTACATCTATTGATCGAACTGCTAATTCACCAAAAGTAATGTGTGGTTCGGTCAATTTTAATAATTCATCAAGAGATTCTGACGGTGTCTTATCAGTTGTATCTAACTCTACCTTGCTTCCTTTATGGGTAAACAGAGACTTATCAATTTCTTCTTGAAATAAATCGTTAAGCCTTGGAATGTCTTCACTACTAATGATCTGGTATTCATGTGGGTCAGTTTTCATTCGTTCTTTAATTGATTCATCACTTGCCTTCACATGAATCATAACAACATCAGGTAATCGTGCTTCCATCACCTGAGTTTCATACCCGCGTTGTGCCCGATGGTGATAGTTGCTGTAATATGGACTATCCGATTTCTCCCCATATACACTACTATATACTAATTCTTCTATATGCCAACCGGCAATCAATGTGTTTGGATAGTTCTTAATTACTTCAACATGATATTGAATTTGCATTCGCTGCATCCGTTCCTTCACATCATTGGGGAAGTTTATATATGCAGCTCTTGACTCAGGACTTAAGGTTGAATCGGGTATTGTAAAATGGTCATCTACATGTACACTTAATTTCCGATGTCGATAATATTCGTTTAGCAAATTAATTAGAGTCGATTTTCCAGCATATTCAATTCCAACAAAAATACATCTCATAGAAATCCTCACTGTAATTTGATGTTAATTAATATATCTTCATAGGTGTATATGTGTATCACGGAATTGAGAATATGTCAAGATGGTGTTAGAAAATGGTGAACTTGCAATCTTGACAATGGTGTAAAATCAAGGTATAATAAAACGCTTTATAAACATAAACTTATGTGAAAAACAAATTACTCTCAGAACATAATAACACAACAGAGTTAAGACTATAGAATGATTACAATAGGTGACCTAAATATTCAAGATTTTCCTTTATTGCTTGCTCCTATGGAAGATGTGAGTGATCCTCCATTTCGAGTTGTTTGTAAAGAAAACGGAGCAGATCTGATGTATACTGAATTTATATCATCAGAAGCGCTCATACGGGATGCTGCACAGAGTGTTGCTAAGTTAGACATATTTGAATATGAAAAACCGATGGGTATTCAAATTTTTGGACATGATATTAATGTTATGCGGGAAACTGTTGAAATTACAGAACGGGTACAACCAGATATTATTGATATCAATTACGGGTGTCCTGTAAAAAAAGTAACATGTAAGGGGGCAGGAGCAGGAATCTTGAAAGATATACCAAAAATGGTTGAGATGACTGCTGAAATGGTGAAGACTACAGATTTACCTATTACCGTTAAGACTCGATTAGGATGGGATGAAAATACAAAATACATTGTTGATGTTGCTGAGAGATTACAGGATGTAGGTATCCAGGCAATAGCAATTCATGGTAGAACACGAAAACAGATGTATAAAGGTGAAGCGGACTGGACACTTATTGGAAAAATTAAGGACAATCCAAGAATGAATATACCTGTATTTGGGAACGGGGATGTTGACAGTCCACAGAAAGCAGAGAAAATGCGGAAGCAATATGGTGTTGACGGTATCATGATTGGACGGGCTGCAATTGGAAACCCATGGATTTTCAATGAAATAAAACACTATTTTTCTACTGGAGAATTACTTGAACCACCTTCAATTGATGAACGGATTTCTGTATACAGGAAACATCTCGATTTCTCAATTGAATGGAAAGGATTAAAAAGAGGATTGCTTGAAATGCGGAGACATTATACTAATTACTTTAAAGGTATTCCTCATGTAAAACCATTCCGTTCACGATTAGTGACATGTGATTCTTATGATGGTGTCTTAGATATTGTTGAAGAACTCCGAATACATGCTTATCGAATGATTGAATTTCCATATAATTTCACAGAATCTGTAGTTCTAAATTGAATTCCTTGACATAAGGATTAGATAATTTTATCATAAGTTATACACAGACAAAGGGGATCAGGTATGAACAAAATACCATTTATGAAACTCAGCGGTGCTGGGAACGACTTCGTCATCATCAATAATCTAAATGAAACACTTGATAGTAATGATCCAACATTTGATAATTTTGTAACTAAAGTATGTCAACGTCGCATGTCCGTTGGAGCGGATGGGATTCTTCTTGTTGAACAAGGAGGAGATGTTGATTTTAGAATGCGATATTTCAATGCTGATGGTGGGGAAGTAGAAACCTGTGGAAATGGCGCAAGGTGTATCTCGAAATTTGCTTTTTTAAATGGAATTGTATCTGAAAAAATGCGGTTTCTTACAAATGCAGGAATTTATGAATCTGAAATAGTTGGTGACAACGTTAAAGTTGGTATGAGCGATCCTGAAGACATTCGGATCAATGTACCGCTTCAACTGAAGGACGGTATACATAATGTAGGTTTTGCCAATAGCGGTGTACCACACGTTGTCTTTTTTGTAGATGATTTGGAAGGAACGGATGTTTTTGATCTTGGACAACAAACTCGATACCATGAAAATTTTAAACCTACTGGAACAAATGCAAATTTTATCCGTATTCACTCATCACAACAGATTGATATTCGGACTTATGAACGTGGAGTAGAAGATGAAACGTTAGCCTGTGGAACTGGATCTATTGCTTCTGCCGTTGTTTCTGCTGCATTAGGTAAGGTTAAATCACCTGTATCTGTTAAAACCGCAAGTGGAATAACTCTTAAAATCCATTTTGATATTGAAAATGAGCAACCAGAGAATGTTTATCTTGAGGGTGATGCACGCGTTATTTTCGCTGGTGAACTGACATCTGAAGCATGGGATTATTAGAATGATAGCACAATTATTTGTGCAAGATTAATTAAGGAGGATTTAAATGTTTGAGGGCTCTTATGTTGCACTCGTAACACCTTTTAAGGACGATGAATCGTTGGATGAAGCAAAACTCAAGGAACTGATACAGTTTCAGATTGAAGGCGGAACACACGGCATCGTTCCGTGTGGAACAACAGGTGAATCCCCCGCCCTTTCAGAAGAAGAACATGACCGAGTTGTGCAAATTACGATTGAAACGGTTAATGGTCAAGTTCCAGTTATCGCTGGTACAGGTTCAAATTCAACTACACGTACTCTCCGTGCGACTAAACATGCAAAAGCTGCTGGGGCAGATGCCGCTTTAATTGTTACACCTTATTATAATAAACCTACTCAGGATGGTTTGTATGCACATTATATGAAGATTGCAGACTCTGTTGATATCCCCATTGTCGTCTATAATGTCCCTGGTCGATGTGGAACTGATATTTTATCGCCTACAATTGCAAGATTGGCAGAACACCCTAATATTGTGGCTTTGAAAGAGGCTACAGGTGAATTAAAACGAGCAAGTGAAGTCGTAAACCTATGTCCTGAAGATTTTGTTGTTCTTTCTGGTGATGATGTCAATACTTTGCCTATTTTGGCTGTTGGTGGTAAAGGTGTGATTTCAGTTGTTGCAAACGTCGCTCCATCTGATATTGCTGAAATGTGTAATGCCTTCCATGCGGGTAATTTGGAACTTGCACGTAAACTACACTATAAGACTTTACCTTTAGCTGTAGATTTGTTTATTGAAACAAACCCAATTCCTGCTAAAACCGCATTAAGGTTAATGGGTAAACTCAATGGACAATTAAGATTACCTCTCGCACCAATGTCTGAATCAAATCTTGATTCTCTCAGAACGACTTTGAAAAAGTCCGGATTAGTCTGATACTGGTAATTATAATAGAATTAGACAATGCCCGATTAGTATCGGGCATTATTATCTACTCTTGACATTTCATCAAAACATGAAACATTAGAAACAGTTAATATGAAAAGATTCAAATATATACTTATTGGAATTGCCATTGTTATTTTAATCATTGGGATTGGTGGTATCTATATGTTCTGGCAAATGGGACAACCACTGTATACCTTTGGTTCAGTTGGATTAGGTGAAAATCTACGGAGTTCCTTAATCCCACCAGAGCAGAACAATCCTAATCAATGGCAAGTTGAGTCAGATATTTCACTACATTATGATGCTTATGGAAATGGTAGACCTGTACTTATAGTACATGGTGGACCGGGAATCCCTTATGCAAAACCTTGGGAAGGTCTACAATCATTAGAGGATATGTATAGATTCTATTACTATCATCAACGTGGAGCAGGGGAATCTACTCGACCAATAGATCAGTTTGAGTCAAAGAACTATCCAAAAAATGTTTCGGAATTGGAACAAACCCTCGGTATAGGTGCTCAGATTGCAGATATAGAACGTATCCGTAGGATAATAAAAGAGGAGAAATTAATCTTAGTTGGTCATTCTTTCGGTGGATTTATCGCTGCACTTTATGCAGCAGAATTTCCAAAGAATGTGGAAAAATTAATTCTTGTTGCACCAGCTGCTATGTTATCCCCACATAAAAAAGGTAATGATTTCTTTGCAAATGTACGCAAAGAACTACCTGAAGAGGACTTATCAGCTTACGATTTACTACATAAAGAATACTTCAATTTTGGTAGTATTTTCAGTAAGACTGAAGATGATCTTGTGGATTTACAAAAAAGTATTGGGAAGTATCTGTTAAAAGGAATGGGGTATAAGAATGAAGTAATTGATACAACACCTAAACCGGGAGGTTGGAGTGCATTTGCTGTTTACTTTAGTACAGGAAAATCACCAAACTATCGCTCTGCTGTAGGATATATTAATGCACCTACACTGATTATACAGGGCACAGATGACCCCATTGCTCTTAAAGGTAGCAGAGAATACGAAGAATATATACCAAATGCGCAATTTGTCAATATCAGTTGTGAAAACACTTCTACTATAGCAGGACATTTTATTTTTGATGACTGTCCTGCTGAGTTTTCTGATGAAATTACAAGATTTCTAAAAGATTAAATTATGTTGGATATTAACTTTCTACATTATCTCTTTGAATAAAGTCTTGTATACCAGATATATACTCTGTAAAGTCTCTTTCTGCAAGTCGTTTCAATTGGTCTAAGTGTCTGATTGTATCAATATCCCAAAAGTCTATGACAGGATTAATCCTCAGATAATTTTCATTCAATAGTTGTTGTGTTAAGAATGCCGAAGTCTGTGATTGTAATGCCATTACATACGATATTAACTTAGTTCCACCCCAACCTGAAATGAAACCCCATCCATTTCTTTCTTTATACATTGATACTGAATGTCCTGTACCAATGGACAAGATTTTTATTTGTGAAATATCTTTTTTAAAATGAGTCTTAGCTTCAGCAAGTGCAGCAATAGAAGGATTATTCGCCCATAAACCACCATCCGCTAAATAATGTTCTTTTAATTTTTTCGGTGAAAAAAATGTTGGGGCTGCACAAGATGCAACTATCGCATCTCTCAATGAAATATCTAAATTTGGGTTCTTACTATTTAATTTTTTAGATGCATACGACCTAAAAACATGTAAATCACTTGTCGTAATTTCAGAACATGTTAATAAGACAGGTGTTTCCACATCTGCTAAGAGAATTGATGGGATGTGTCTTGCAATTACTTCTGTCAGAGTTTCCTGCGAATATTTGCTAAATAATAGTTGATTTCTATACCATTTTTGCTTGAAAATTTCTGGTGCTTCTTGATCAAATAACTGAACTATATCTACCATAGAAATTTTAGATACAGCAGCACCTGCAACAATTGCACCTGTACTTGTTCCTACAATCAGATCGAAACAATCCCGTATTTGTACACCTAATTCCTGTTCCACTTTGGCAAGGAGATGTGCGGTATATATACCACGGGTTCCCCCACCATCTAATGAAAGGATTGTAATGTTCTGATCAATATCTACCATATATTACACCTGACTAAATTCTTACTTCATTCCTAAATAGTTGATTGTCCACACTAAATTTACAGAAGATTTTTCGAAAAAAGCAATATTACAAGAACTGTTACCTGGTCCTGGTAGGTGCAGTTTCTAACCGCACCTCAATTTCATTCATAAGAATTATTAGATTTCCGACATTATTAAGATATACTATCTGTTAGTATTTTTCTGATTAAGAATTTTTAATTCCATCAATTCGAGGTTTAAATACTTTATAGAATAATTCAACATTTGCTGCTAACCATTCATTCTGATTTCCCCAATCTGTTTCATCTGTAGGATCTGTTCCATTCTTCCTTAAGGTAATCCTTGAATTTACATTTTTAGGTCTTTCTTCCCATTCAAGAACGGAGTCAAATGATTCTTGTATATCTATTTCTTGATTTTGTAAAATGTAATAGTTGTTCTTACCATTTGTTCCACCTAAGTCAAGTGTTACCCCAATATCTGATTTCTTATATCTCCATGCACGAATTACAGTATCTCTTGTTCCAATTCTAATATCGAAATTATGTCTGCTATTCGGTTCAGGAAGTATTATTTCATTTCCATTTTGTTCCATATAATCTGTAAATTGGGTCCAGAATTCTAAGTGTTGGTATTGTGTTTCAGAGAGATTTTTATTTATTGTACTACGTACATTCTTATCCCATTTATTTGGAGATGAAACAATCTCAAACTGAGGAGCTGGTTTTGAATTTTCAATCTGCCATAATTTGATTTCTATACCGAAAAATTGATATTCCTCTTGTGTGATTTCATTTAATTTATCAAGTGCTGCTCTATGTTCATCTTGAAACTCACTTGCTATCCAAATGATAGTGTGGGCATCTAAGCCAGCGGAATATGTTATAATCTGACCGAGATGCAAATGGTTTGTTTTTTCTAATTGGTTTTCAATTACGACCCAGGTATTGTCAAGTGTATTCTTACATAATAAATCTGCATGAAAACGTCCGACATTTATTTCTTGACCTTCTAATTCAAGCTCAATACCCAATGTGTTTCCAAGCAACTCAAGATTTTCATCTATTGCTAACCAAGGTGTAAAGTCACTTGCTTCATTATTCCATTGATCTCTTAACTCTACAGGTTCAAGTCTTGAAAGTTCTATCGACATTTTGTAACTTCTCCTAATTTCGTTATTCTATTGTGAATCGCTTATTATCTGATGTCATATATTCTTACACAAATCGATGGTTTTATCAAATCCTTCTTGACATACATTCATTAGTTTTGTTAAGATTTATATCAAACCATACTCACGAGGCTAACCTATGAACAGACGAAATTTTATCATAAATGGAAGTACTGCATTAGCTGGTATATTTCTTACAGCGAATTCATTTAATTTATATGCTGATCACCACGAGAAAGATGATTCTAATCATGGACATACACATGGTTATGAATTACCTAAGCTTAGATATAAACTCGATGCACTTGAACCTTATATTGACAAACGTACCATGGAAATACACCATGGAAAACATCACCAAGGATATGTCAATAAACTCAATGCAGCACTTGGGGATAATCACGATTTAGCAGACTTGTCAATTGAAGATTTACTCCGGAATATTGATAAAGTGCCTATGAATATACGGCAAGCTGTTATTAATAGTGGAGGTGGTCATGCCAACCATACACTTTTCTGGAGCACAATGATTTCAGGGGGAAGGGAGTTGTCTGGTAAAGTAGCAGATGCATTGCAATCCACTTTTGGTTCCGTTGATGCAGCAAAAGAAAAATTTACTTCAACTGCAAAGACACACTTTGGATCAGGCTGGGCATGGATTGTTGTTGATGATAAGATGAAATTACAGATTTATTCAACGTCTAATCAAGATAGTCCTTTGATGCAGGGACACACACCAATACTTGGTCTTGATGTATGGGAACATGCCTATTATCTAAAGTATCAAAACAAACGTGCAGACTATATTGATGCTTGGAGTAACGTTGTAAATTGGAAACAGGTTAACCTCAATTATGTATCCGCTATGAAAGGATAGAGTACTCCTATGGATCGTAGACATTTCTTAGAAAAAACGGGATTAACTCTTACAGGTTTATTCCTAAGTCCTTTGGCAGTTTATGCATTCCCTAAACGTGAAGGGGAAGAACTTATACCTTTCATTGATGAACCAGAATCTAACAGAGGACTTGATTGGCAAAAATTTGATACCTTCATTACTCCAAATAAGGATTTCTTTAATGTCTCTCATTATGGAGTACCGAAAATTAGTGAGGTTGAACAGACTAACTGGGAATTAGAAATTACTGGTTTGGTAGATAACCCTATAACTTTGTCTGTTGAAGAAATTAAATCCTTACCTAAAACGGAAGTAACCTATACATTAGAGTGTTCAGGTAACCATGGATTTCCAACATTTACTGGGGCAATAGGCAATGCAAAATGGGGAGGAACACCACTCAAACCTATCTTGGAAAAAGCTGGTATAAAGGATGATGGTATTGAAGTCATCTTTTTTGGACATGATGAAGGTGAAGAAGAAATTCGAGATGTAAAAATGAAACAAAATTTTGCTCGAAGTATGTCAGTTGAAGATGCATTACAAGACTCACACATTCTTTGCTATGAGATGAATGAAGTACCACTCACACTCAAACATGGTGCCCCCTTAAGATTAATTGCACCGGGTTGGTATGGAATTGCATGTGTCAAGTGGTTAAAAAGAATTGAGATACGGAATAGACGTTTTATGGGGAGATTTATGGCGAGGGACTATGTAACTATACGAGAGGAAACACGCCCGGACGGTGAATCTCTTTGGATGGAGACATCAGTTGGAAAAACGCAATTAAAATCTATACCTGCTAAAGTTACACGTATCGGTAATGAATACCGAATCTATGGGGCTGCTTGGGGTGCACCTATTGAAACTGTAGAAATTAGTATTGATGGTGGTCCATGGCAATCAACTGAAATTGATACTGTCGAGGATGCTGAATATGCTTGGAAGGTTTGGCATTACAATTGGAATAATCCTTCTACAGGAACACATACAATAGTATCGAGAGCAATTGATACCAAGGGCAATATCCAACCTGAAGGGGATTCAGCACATATTACTGAAAAACATACCTATTGGGAAAGTAATGGACAGATTACACGCAAGGTAATGATTAAATAGGAGTACTGACTTGATCCAGATAACTGAGCAACAAAAACAACAGTATCAACAGGAAGGTTATTTCATACTAGAAAGTGTAATTCCTGAACATTTCTTAGAATTGTTACGAGGTGAATGTAGCACCTTCATTGGACAAATGGACGCTCGAATGGAGCAAGAAAATAAGGATGTTATTGGACTAAATCATAGAAATAAACGTTATTTTGTTTCCAATTGTTTTAGACAACAACCTAAGCTCCGTGAATTTTTATTCAGCGATTTAATGGCAGAAGTCTGTCGTGCCGCATTAGGGGATACAGCATATCTCTTTTGGGAACAGTATGTAGTCAAAGGTGCTGAAGAAGGTATGAAATTTAGTTGGCACCAAGATTCTGGATATGTCGGCTATCCAGAACATAAACCATATCTGACATGTTGGTGTGCTTTAGATGATATGTCAGAAGAGAATGGAACGGTTTATGTTATGCCATATTCGCATATAGGCATCCGTTCTTGGGTGAAACATATCCGAGAAGAAGAAAGTAATGACCTTGTAGGTTATTTTGGACCGGAAAAGGGTGTACCGGCAATTGTTCCAGCTGGCAGTATAGTGGCTTTTACAAGTGTCAACTTCCATTGTAGCGGTACGAATTCTACAAAGAATATGCGAAGAGCATATTTAGCGCAATATTCCGCTGAACCGCTTCTTTCAAGTGATGGAAGTCGCTTATGGGGAAATGCTGAACCAGTGTTGAAGGATGGAAAGTCTGCTGTTGGAGAACCACCTCCTGTGATTTCATGATTTCTCATCAAATTAAAATATATATATCATTATTAAGATGTTAATTTTGTTATTCACTATTTGGAATTCTCCTAAATCCAGTTAGCACACTCCCAATCTGATCCTGAATTCCCCGTGCAGCTGCTGATGAACCTACATAATGACTTATCAGGATACCAAATACCAGGACTTCTCCTTCAACAGTCACTGTATATCCAGCAAGTGCAGATACTCCACTAAGAGTTCCGGTTTTTGCCCGTAAGGTTTTTTCTGCATACATCCCTTGCATTCTATTTCTTAAAGTTCCATCAACGCCAGCAATTGGAAGCGATGTAAAGAATTCAGGCATCATAGCAAATTGCTTATGCATGTATAATAATAACTCTGAGAGCACCAATGAATTTACAAGATTGTAACGAGAGAGACCAGATCCATCAACAAACCTATGTGAGGGTGATCCATCTAATATCTCTTCTAAGAATCCGCTAATTACTTCCCTACCCTTTCGCCAGGTCCCAGGAACTCCTTTTACCTCCGCACCGATTGTCTTGAATAGAAATTCGGCAATCCAATTATCACTGGGTTTATTCATCAATCTTATAATTTCACCGAGGTGTGGGGATTGATGTTGGCTGACAATTACCGCATCTGAAGGCACTTCACCAGAGATTACCTTACCTTTAATAGATATTCCCTTTTCAATAAGTGTTATTCTCAAGATTTTTCCACAGGCAATTGCTCTACTCTCCATCTGATTCTCAGGTTCAATACTTCTTATACTTAAGGCACTTAAATGAAAAGGCTTATCATCCCACATCCAGCCTGGTCCTTCACGAACAGTATCAAAATATGATTCATCAACAATAATATCTCCCTCTATTGACTTGACTCCTGATTTAACCAACCCTTTAGCTAAGGTTTCAATGTCAAGGATTTCAAGTAGAGGGTCTCCTCGACCTTTTAAATAGATGTTATTAGTGCTAAGAGTTTCTCTGTTTTTATCAACATAGAGAGTTGTTTCAAACTTAAAATCTGTTCCTAACTTAACTAACGCGGTAGCTGAAGTAAAGAGTTTTGTAGTAGAAGCAGGATGATGAAGTTTTAAAGAATCCTTGGTGTATAGTATTTCACCAGTTTTAGCCGATATAACATTAATGCCTATACTTGCCGATTTGAATAGGTCATCCTCTAAGATGTCATTGATTTTTCCATGTAGTGTTTCAACGGAATCTATGGTAATTATTGTTGGTTTAGGTTCAATCGGTTTCTTATTTAGAATGCTACAACTTGTAAGTAAGATTATCAATAATATCGGCAGAACAGTAAGTGTTTTCATAGATGAAATATTAACATAATTTGTTTGAATTAGAAAGTAAAAGATTCATAAATATCTTATATAACAGTACTGATCTACCTTTACAATAATATTGACTTTCACACTAATCTGTGATAAAATTCATATGTTAAAAATCGCATAAAAATAAAAAAGGAGACACCGAATTTTGGTATAATCTATAGATGTTTGATTCTATAGTTTTAGACAGAAAACCAATTATTGCTGTGAGAAATGCATGGTAGAATTTTATGATACAACACTCAGAGATGGTAGCCAAGCGGAAGGTGTAGCGTTCTCTGTTGAGGACAAACTTATCATCATTGATGAGTTGGATAAATTAGGTATCCGTTACATTGAAGGTGGTTACCCTGGATCTAATCCAAAGGATATAGAATTCTTCAAACGTGCAAAGGATATGCAGTTAGATACAGCAGTGATTGTCCCATTCGGTAGTACTCGATATCCTACATACTCCCCTGACACCGATCCAAATTTATCTGCTTTACTGGAAACAGGTGCAAGGATTGTAACTATTTTTGGTAAATCTTGGCGAATACACGCAACCGATGTATTACGTGTTACCGCAGAAGAAAACTTAGAATTAATTAAGAGTTCAGTTAGCTATCTTGTTGAAAATGGTCGTGAGGTAATCTATGATGCTGAACACTTTTTTGATGGTTATGCAGACGATCCAGAATATGCATTAGAGACTTTACGGGCTGCAACTGAAAGCGGGGCAAAATGTCTTGTTCTTTGTGATACAAATGGTGGCAGGTTACCTTTAGAAATTCAAGAAGGGGTCAAAGCTGCTCTAAACGCTTTCTCCTTGCCTATTGGGATACATACGCATAATGATGCTGGTATGGGTGCTGCAAATGCAGTATTAGCAGTTCAAGTTGGTGCAAACCACATTCAAGGTACATTTAATGGTTATGGGGAACGTTGTGGAAATGCAAACTTAGCTTCAATAATTCCGACAGTTCAGCTTAAACTTGGTATACAGTGTATATCTGATGAACAACTACAAAGAATCACTGATGTATCACGTCTAATTAGTGAATTAGCAAATCTACCTCATGATGAACGACAAGCCTATGTCGGACGTTCTGCATTTGCACATAAGGGTGGATTACATATTGATGCGATACGGAAGAATCGACTCACTTATGAACATATTGAACCTGAAAAAGTCGGGAATAGTCAACGTATTCTTGTTTCTGATCAGTCAGGACGCGGGACTATAATGAAAAAGATTGAGAAAGAATACCCTGATCTTGATAAGAATTCTCCACAAGTCTTAGAACTATTTAACTCCCTTAAACAGGCTGAACATGATGGATATCAATATGAGGCAGCTGAAGCATCATTTGAATTATTAACACATAAGGTATTCAACGGATATGAATCCTTTTTTCAACAACTCGGATTCCGTGTAATTATAGAGAAATTCACTGATCATTCAATGCGATCAGAAGCAACGGTAAAAGTTACTACACCAGATAAATCAACTACACATACTGCTGCAGATGGGGATGGACCTGTCAATGCTCTTGATACCGCTCTTAGAAAAGCACTTGAACAGTTCTATCCTGAATTACATCAAGTAAGATTGATGGACTATAAAGTACGTGTATTAGATACAAAAGCTGGAACTGGGTCAAAAGTACGGGTGTTAATTGAAGCAGGGGATGGTGTGAATAGTTGGAGGACAGTTGGTGTTTCAGAAAATATCATTTCTGCCAGTTTTGATGCATTGATTGAGAGTTTCGAATATAAGTTATACAAAGACAATAAGTGAATTGCATTATAATAAATTAGTATTAACTCACTGCTTGACATAAATATCCATAAGTGTTATAATTAATATTACATTTATGGAGGTGAAATATGGGAAATTTAGATCATATTCAAAAAACTGCACAGAAACTGATTGTTTTATGCCAAAAAGAGAAGACGACAAAAATTGATAAAGAGAAAATGCTCTTACTTCAATCAGAAATACAAGCAAATATTGAAAGTCTGACAGAATGTGATCTTTGTAGTTCAATTAGCGAACTCATTGTAAAGATGACTTTAGCAGATGTCACAGCTAATTTATGTAAGGAATGTAGTATTAAGTCAATTCAATCAGGAAAAATACAAAAAACCCAAACCAGAAGACGCTCTAATACTAACAAAAAGCAGAATTCACCTTCACCCTCTAAGTCAAAACCAAAAGAAATTGAAAAACCACCAGAATCTCCAACTGAATTACACACCCGGATTGAAGCACAAACAGGTATTAAGAAAACAGATGTAAAACGCATTCACAAGATATATCAAGATATTGCTACACCAATGAATTTAGACAATACTATTACCTATGTGATGAAGGAAGTTGAACTGGCAAAATTGAGATTAGATGAGAAAGCATTGCAGAAAGCAGTAGAACTTCTATATGCAGCCTAACCTGTTGGAATATCTTTTACCCAAGACCGATGTGTTTGATACCACTTCACTAATTCAGTAATCCCCTCACGAAAAGATACTTGAGGACGCCAATCTAATAATTCTTCTGCCTTTCCAATGTCTGCCCAAGTGGCACGTACATCAGCTGGATGGAATGGTTGATGGGACAGTTCTGCCTTCTTACCTACCAATTCCTCAATCAATTTAATAGTATCAATCAAGACAATAGGACTATCTGAACCAAGATTGATAACAGAATATCCAAGTGGTTTCAATCCTGCAATTACACCACGTGCAATATCTTCTACATAGGTATAATCCCGTGAAGATTGTTTGCCATCTCCATATACAGTTACAGGATGTCCTTCACTGATCCATTTAACAAAGCGAAATGCACTCATATCCGGACGTCCAGCAGGACCATAGACAGTAAAAAAACGGAAGATAGTCATGTCTATATTATATAGGTGGTGATAACTATGACAGAGCGCTTCTGCCCCCTTCTTTGAGGCTGCATAAGGGGAGAGTGGTCCGTTTGTATCGGCTTCCTCGTTGAAAGGTAAAGGGTTTTTTGCTCCATAAAGACTTGATGTTGAGGCGAGGATAAACTTATTTATTTCATATTTCCTTGACAACTCAAGAAGGTTTAACGTTCCTGTAATATTTGTATCCATATATACCCAAGGGTTTTCAACAGATTGACGGACTCCTGCACGTGCAGCCAGATTTATCACTGCATCAAATCCTACTTTAAACAGAGGTTCGAGGGTTTCTGAATCACAGATATCTAAACAGTGGTATTGGAAGTTTTGTAATCCCTGAAGTTGGTCCAGTCTCCATTTCTTGACCGACACATCATAGGCATCATTGATATTATCAATTCCTACAACTGTATGTCCGTCAGCAATGAGAAATTCTGTAACCTTCCAACCAATAAAACCTGCACACCCTGTGAGAAGATACTTCATTTAATAACCCCGTATATGAGGGAATTGATAGACGATACAAGAAAAAATCAATTCAATAAGCTAATTACTTAGTTCCTGAAAGTCTGTTAAATCATTTCGAAATTTCATTAACTCAGTTTCAGCTTGTTCATATTTTGTATTCATCTGATTTCTAAGTTCATCTAAACGTTCATTCTGAATAGATATAAAATGTTCTGTTTTTTCTACTTTTTCTTTAATTTCAAGAACTTGGTCAAAATTATCTTCCTCTTCTTGACTACAGAATAACAGCAAATTTCTGTAATATTCAATTCCATTCTCAAGTTGCTTTAAAGCACGATTGATCTGTGAAAGTTCTTCACGAAACCTATTAACATCAGACGCTTTTAGATGATTAGATACTTCTTTTAATCTTTCTTGATACTCTGACAGTTCAATTTCTTTTTCTGACCAAAGTATTTTTTCCGCGATGTCATCAACACTCTCATCACTTTGTAGGTGTGAATCTCTCTTTAGATTATCTTGTAAATTCTTTTGTAACTCTTCTAAGTGAATTTTTAGTTCATATATATTATCTTTGAATGTTTCGCTATATTTCCATATAGTAGACAATTTTTCATAGAGTGTTTGGGTTTGTTGCTTGATATACTCAACCTGTAAAATATAATTAGGATACTGAAGTTTTATATCATTCGCAATAAGTGATTTCATCTTTCTGACTTTTTGCTGATTAGGTTTCCCCTTCTCTAAACTCAATAATCCAACTAAAGTTGCAATAGAACCAGACAATGAGAGAAGCATTGACCCACTGAATAATAGAATACTCCCTGCAGCTTGAGCTAAACCCCACCAACCTATGAGACCGAAAAATGAACCAGTTCCAATAAGTGTTGTAGGGAAGGTGACATATTTCATTATTTCATTTTTTGAATCCATTTTCATCTCCTAATATAAATAAGATTAAATAATCAAACTGTCGGTATGATTTATGGATTATGTTTCAGATGTATAGTGATTTTCTCTTTTAATTCATTATAATTTTCTAATGAATAATTTGCTTTACGGTGGTAAATCAACTTTCCATCAGTGGAAATTAGGTACAGATTTGGTTTTTTCTTTTCTGTATGATATGCTTGATGTATTTTACCTTTCCAGTCAAGTAAGAAAGGAAGTGGTGGTGGCTTTTTCTTTAATTGTGATAAAACAAATCGTTTTGGAATGAAACCCGGTACACTTCGTAAATCACCAATTATAAACGCTACAATTTTCTCATTTTCCTTATAGTCACTTTGAAATGCTTCTGCCCATTTGTCATCTTCTTTTCGAATTCTTCGATTACCCATAATTAGAAAAACTATCTTACCTCGCAACTTCTTAAGGTCATACAGTTTTTCTTCAGTGTCCTGTAAAGAAAATTCTGGTGCAGTATCACCAACCTTTGGTGGAACATCTTGCTTTGCAATTGCAAGAACAGATAAAAATAGAGAAAGAACTAAACAACCTAAATTCACTTTCATGATTTAGCCATTTTAACATAGGAATAGATAGAATGTCAAGATTGGTATAGGGATACAGAAGCATACTCAACAGTCGAATCCATAAATTATAGTTTAAGAAATCAATGTTTTAATTCTATGGTCATCCAAGTAGTCTATGGGGGTATTCCAAATACAGATAGCTAAATTAGTTCAAATATATGAGCTGATTCTAATATCTCACATTTGACTTTGATATAGTTGATAAAATCTGTTATTATATAGTAAATAGTTCTATTGTAAGGCATATGCGAATGAACGCGGAACCTACCACTATTGATGGATTACTCACACAGATTCAACGACATCTGCTTCCTTATGTTGCCAGTTTAACCAAATTCCAGACTCCTACTGAACTGCAAGAATTTAGAAGTCATTTACATAGTATTCACTATTTCTGTCTTCGAGCTGAATCCCCATTGGTAATATGTAAACAGGTTGAAACATTATTATCTACAAGTGCAAGTTTTTGGCAGCTTATATCTGACAATAAAATGCTATTAACAAATCTAAAAGATTTTACGAGAGTACGAACTTTTTCCGCTGAGGCTGAAGGATTGACAAATCTTGAGGAACTTATCTCTGGTGAAGATAGTCTCAGAGATGTCATAATTAATAGTATTGCATTTATGCTAAATTGGAAAGCTAATACAATATGGGTGGATTCTGCAAAAAAAGCACGTACTGTAATGGCTAAAAACTATATGCTTGAGATTCAAGATAGGATTTGGCAGTTTATCAAGGAAACCTCTAAGGAAACAGAGCAGATGGACTTAGAACAAGCTGAAAAGGTTAGAGATAGAGCAGAGAAATTCGTTGAGTTTATTCATGTAAGTGAATTGACTACTGAAGCACAAGTCACATTATTAATGCAAATCTATACCATGTTACTCCGTTTCCAACTGGGTCAATTAATAGTATTGTTAGAGAATCAAAAAGATGATGATTCAGATTAAATATACCATATAATCACCATCAGTTTTTCTAAAATTAATGCTATTAGTCCTACCATCCTATTTTTATCGAAATTACATTTATCTGAGTTTATAATAGCGGTGTGAGCTTCATTTCTACATCAATTCTACAAATAAATAGACACGGTAGGTTCGGTTTCCTAACCGAACCTATTTTAGATCCGGATTTTTCTAACGCATGATACACTACGTTTACTATGCTACGCGTTATAATCTATAATTGCATTTCAATGTTATTGAAGTATAACACTGTATAAGGATAATGAACATGCAGAATAAACTGTTTGAGTCACTTGTGGATGTGATTGCTACATTAAGAGGAGAAAACGGTTGTCCATGGGACCGTGAACAGACTCATTCCTCTTTAAAATCTACTTTGATTGAAGAAACATATGAAACAGTCGAAGCTATAGATTCAGGTGATTTAAATCACCTAAAGGAGGAACTGGGTGATCTCCTTCTTAACATAATGTTACAAGCTCAAATAGCGGATGAAAGTGAGAATTTCGATATATATGATGTCATTGAGTCCTTAACTGAAAAACTCATAAGACGACACCCACACGTGTTCGGGAATGTTGAAGTAGAAAATGCTGATGATGTTATTAAAAACTGGGAATCTATAAAGAGTCAAGAAACAGGATATCAGGACAGGGAATCAGCTCTTGATGGCATTCCTGTGGCGTTACCTGCTCTATTACGAGGACAGAAAATACAAAAACGGGCTGCACGGGTTGGGTTCGATTGGGATAATCTTACGGATGTTGTTAATAAAGTTGATGAGGAATTGAATGAAGTCAAAGATAGTTTGAGTAATAATGATCCTAATGAAATTGAAATGGAGATAGGAGACCTACTGTTTGCAGTTGTTAATCTATGTCGATTTGTTGATTTACAGGCAGAAGAAACTCTTAGGAAAGCTAATCGAAAATTTGTAGGTAGATTTAAACGGATGGAGGCTGTACTAAAAGAACAAGGTAAGGATATTACTGATCAAACCCTTGAAGAACTTGATCAGATTTGGGATGCTATAAAAAAAGATGAACTCTCTTGAAAAATTCAACTCTTATCCAGAGTATGAAAGTTATACGGATCTTGTTAAGCGTGTAGACCCAAATAAGTCACCACATATTGTAACTGCCATACGAGCTTCAAATCCAATTAGTTCATCAGGAAAAAAATTGGGTATTTTTTCAGGTTCCTTTAATCCTTTGACTTTAGCACACTCGAAAATGGTTGAAAAAGCATATCAGGATTTTGAATTGGATGAAATGCTCTTATTAATAGCTAAAGCGAATGTTGATAAACCTGTATTTGGATGGCCTATAGAAGCACGAATTCTAACACTTAAACTTCATTCTAAGAATAAATCCTACATTTCAATTGCAGTCTCAAGTCATGGACGTTATATTGACAAAATTACTGCATTAAAACAAATTTATCCGATGCATACTGAGTTTTATTTTATTGTTGGATATGATACATTAGTAAGGATATTTGATCCGAAATATTACAATAATATTCATGAAGAATTAGATACTTTGTTCTCTCAATGTAGATTCATCGTTGCGAATCGAAAAGGTGTATCTATCAACGACATTAAATATTTTTTAAACCAGCCATCATTTAAATCCTATCAGCGATATATCGATTTTCTAACCTTGTCAGAATATTATGCCAATCTATCTTCCACAGATATAAGGAATAGAATCAATAGAGGTGATGAGATTTCACATCTTGTTCCACCTTCAATTTCTTACTTTCTTGAATAACTCTGAATTAAACCTATTTTTCCAGCTATCCTAAGTTAAGTCTTCATCGTCTTCTAAATTCATAGAATTCTCCTAATAAGACTAACCTACTCCCATCTATATTCAATTACCGGTTTACCCAATTTCTTACATGTATATATTTGAGAATCAATATATACACAATTCAAACATGATCTAATGATCGGTGCTATTGATAATATTTCATAATACTTACATCTATCGGCCAAATCTTCCATTTCTTGTTGATATGTAATTATTTTACTCTTTTCAACTAAGACACTTAAATCATTCATTATATTATATACCATCCCATAAATAAATTATAATATATACTAAATGTCAATATATATATAACGATATATAAAATAAAGTGTTTCAATAATACCACATCTGTGTCAACATAGTAACATATTAATTTATGGGTAAATTTCTAAAATAGAGAAACATTATCATTAATAACCATCTTGAATTAGACCATAGTGTTTGCTATTACAGGTATTGTAATCATTTTTGTAATAACAACATCAATAAATTCTTGGATGATTCACAAGAAGAAAATACATATCTTAAATGGCATAGATCTTGCTTTATAAAAAATAGAATAGTGAAACTGTTTAAAAATATTTACGTATATTACTGCAACACATTTTACTTATATACAATTCTTCAAATAGAAGCTGTTTAATAGGTGAAGTGTAAGAATTATTAGAGTCGAATTAATAGTAAATTTAGAAAATTTTTAGATGTTGTCAAATCCAAGAGCTTAATTAGAAATTAGGTTTGCAGGAGGCATTATTAATGTTTAACGGGATTATAATTGGTGGTTTATGTTCATTGATAGGAATTGGTACTGGGTATTTGATTTTAAATGCTTTTTTTGCTGGTGTCCAACTCATTGCAAAACCACGTGTCGTTGAAATAGAAGAAGCCACTTCAAAAATACTTGACAGTTAACACAATTGGATTGATTATGAGTTAACTGAGATAATTGTTCTAATGAACTCTTATTGAAGTACTTTGAATTCATTACATGAATATAATTGTATAGTTTTAGATAGATGCCATTTCTGTATAAACTTGGGAAAAGTGCATAATTAGCAAATTTGCAGAATTATGCATTATCATGATCTACATTCTTGGAATGTAACCCCACAAGAAGCACGAGTTCTCCAAGATAAACTCTGTTCTCAAGTTATAAAGAAAGATGATTTTAAGGTGATTAATACAGTAGCTGGTGTAGATATTGGCTTTAAACAGAACATTGCACATGCATCAGTTATTGTTCTAAGTTACCCTGAATTACAAATTGTTGATGGTATAGTAACTCAATATCGAGTATCATTCCCTTATATCCCTGGAATTTTATCATATCGCGAAATGCCGCCACTCTTGGTGGCTTTCGCGTATTTAAAAACGGTCCCTGACCTTATAATTGTTGATGGTCAGGGTATTGCACATCCAAGACGTTTAGGCCTCGCATCACATTTAGGTCTATTTGTCGACATCCCAACAATTGGGTGTGCAAAATCCCGTCTATGTGGCACATATACTGAACCTGGTATAGAAAAAGGTTGCTACTCATATCTCAAGGATGGCACTGAAATCATTGGTGCTGTACTTCGCACTCGAACAAAAGTTAATCCTGTATTTGTATCAGTTGGACATAGGATTTCATTAAATTCAGCTATAAAAATTACACTGGATTGCTCACCTAAATTCCGTCTTCCTGAAACCACTCGTTATGCACATAAGGCCTCTGCAGGTGATGTTCCTCCAGGTGTTACATTCATTGACAAGTTACATACCAGTTAATTTATATCCTGAAATTACCTTAACACAGAACAGCTTTGTTGGTTAGGATTCTGTTCGACGGAGCTAACTCGATTAGTTTCAACATTAATCAGACTCGCTACATGATAGTATCCAATCTTAAAATACATAATTTATAGATTGATAATTGGGACATCAATACATCCTAAAAAAGTAGGTGAAAATGTAATTTTGGTTCAATTTTCTCATTTAGAATTTGTAATGGATTAAGTTTCTAAATGTTTTTTAACCATTTATTGCTGGATATATTTATGATATGAATTCAATACATTGGTCATTTGACTATAATACTGGGACAAATAAACCTGACTATCAGAATGAATTGTTTGAAATTATAAAGAATTATCAAATCCACTTGCCTTTAGTGGAGATGGATACTCATGCTACTAAATATACTAAACATGTTTACAAGATTTTACCAAATTATTGGCGTGGTTATTCCGGGAATAGTAAATCAACGACAAAATTGAGTATTGGTACAGTAAGCATTGAACGTATGAAGAATAAGGATTATTGGGATTATGAGGTAAATTACACTAATGACACGAGCGGTGAGGATATACACCTTAAATTCAGTTGTGAGAATACAAAATACCGTCCTCTTTTGAATACCTGGCAGGGGAGTGTGAGAAATAGTTGTCAGGATGCATATTCACATATTGAATTTGGAGGAAAGATATTAGATGAAAATGAAGTCAGAATTTGTATAAACGATATAGACATTTCTCTTATAATTCCAGATAAAACTGTACCTATTACATGTAATTGGACCCTTTTTGATGTTATCCCATTATTATCTAATCAGATCGTAACAAATGAAGAAAACGTTGAAATTGTACTACTTGAAGATCTTGAACAAATCAGAGCAAACAACAAGATAGGTTACCTCAATTCGATTCAATCCCCAATATCACTTGATGGATTCTTTCTTCATGGTATTGGCTTGTTACCTTCATATTGGTGGATTGATAAAATGAAGACTACAGTAATTGTTTCAAATTTCTTTGAATCATATATATTAAAGGAAATAATTGTGGAAACCGATGGATAACAGACCTAATATACTCTTCATTAATACTGACCAACATTCATGGGATGCAATCTCTGCCTATGGAAATCCATTTCTTCACACACCTAATATAGATCTACTCCATCGTAATGGAACATCCTTTACAAGGTCTTATTGTACTGATCCTGTCTGTGCTGCATCTCGATCAAGTTGGGCAACAGGATTGTATACATCTGAAACAGGTGTGCCTTTTAATGGGGGACGACTCCACGATGATATTTCCGATATAGGACAAGTACTACAATCAGCCGGTTATAGGGCATTCCACTGTGGTAAATGGCATGTTCCCGGACGAAACGTACGTGATAGTTTTGAGACTCTATACTATGGTAAACGAGATATTGGGGCAGGTGGAGCTGCATATTATGATTCTGCTACAACTCATGCAGTAGCAGATTTTCTAACAAATTATAAAAACACTGATCCATTCTATCTTCAAATTGGCTATGTGGATCCACATGATATATGTGAGTATCTACATAACCACGAAGAGAAACAGATACCAAATCCTATAGAGCAGGGCATTCTTACGGAAGATGATCTTCCGCCTCTTCCAGAAAACTTTAATTATGATGAACGAGAAACAGTCTTACACAGAGTGTGTAGAAGAGTTGATGATGCATTGATTCACGCACCGATCCTTAGAGCAGTAAAAAAGTGGGATGAATTACAATCGCGATATTTTAAATGGAATTACTATAGATTTGTTGAAAAGGTTGATGCAGAGATCGGTAGAGTATTAGCTATTCTTAAAGAAACCACTTTTTGTGATAACACGTTGATAATTTTTAATGCAGACCATGGAGAAGCATGTGGAAGTCATCAAATGTTTCAGAAATTTGCATTATATGAAGAAAGTATTAGAGTTCCATTAATTATTTCCTGTTTAGGAGAGGGTATATCTGTTAAAAAAGATAGATTTGACGAATCACATTTTGTTTCTGGTGTAGATCTGTTTCCAACTATTTGTGATTATGCAAATATCAATCCTCCTAACGGAATACAAGGTACAAGTCTGAGTCCACTTGTTGAAGGGAAATGTACAAAAAACTGGCGGGATTATGTATATATTGAAAGTAATTATTGGGGACGGGCTATTGTGGATGATACCTATAAATTCATTACTGAATATATACCAAAAAAGATTGAAGATTATATACCACCAGGACCGGATATAGAACAACTTGGACATGCACAATTATTTGATAGAAATAACGACCCGTTTGAAAAAAATAATCTTGCATTTAATCCTAAATTTAAAAATATCGTCAATAAATATAGAGAAAAATTAATTAAACATGAAAGTCAACTAAATAGACGCTATATTCCCCATTCAAATCCTCAGAGGCTTATCTCAAATTGGGGCAAACGCTTGCTTGAATATTGGGAATATGGTAAGTAAAATAACGAAAATGGTTGACTCAAGAGAATAGGACAATAGAACAGATGAATATTTTTTCAAAACGTCTTAATCGATTGCCTCCGTACATGTTTGGAAAACTAAAACAGTTAACACATGAACGAAGACAACAAGGAATAGACATTATTGATTTAGGTATGGGGAATCCGAATCAAAGAACTCCTCAACCCATTATTGATAAACTTACTGAGGCTGCTCAGGAATTACGCCATCATAGGTATTCTGCATCAAAGGGAATATACAATCTTCGGCGAGAAGTAAGTTGGCATTATGAACGCCGTTTTGGTGTAGATATTGATCCTAACGAAGAAGCAATTGCAGTTATTGGGACAAAAGAAGGATTAGGTCATCTTGCTTTAGCTTTAATTGATGAAGGTGATTTGGCTATGGTGCCGAATCCTACTTTTCCAATTCACATGTATAGTGTTGTTTTGGCTGGTGGAAGTGTCGTAAGTATTCCTCTTGAAGAGGAGAACGATTTTGTACCATCGCTTGAAGAGATTACGCGTGATATATGGCCAAGACCGAAAGTATTGATCCTTAGTTTTCCTCATAACCCTACTGGTGCAGTGGTTGACTTAGGCTTCTTTGAAGAGGTCGTTGGATTTGCAAAACATGAAGATATGATTGTTATCCACGATTTAGCTTATGCAGATATAGTTTTTGATGGATATAAAGCTCCAAGTTTTTTACAAGCAAAAGGGGCTAAAGATGTAGGAGTCGAATTCATTTCACTATCAAAATCCTATAACATGGCGGGTTGGCGTTGTGGCTTTGCCGCTGGGAATCGTGATATAATTGAAGCTCTCGCACGAATAAAGGGTTATTACGATTATGGTATATTTCCACCTATACAAGTCGCTGCTATAATGGCGCTACGAACTCCTATAGATGAGGTTATGGAAAATACTGAAGTCTATTGGAAACGTAGAGATGTATTGGTTGATGGATTAAACCGTATTGGTTGGAAGGTCGCAAAACCACAGGCTTCAATGTTTGTTTGGGCGCCAATTCCTGATCAATGGAAACACCTGGATTCATTAGAGTTTTCCATGAAACTTCTAAATGAAGCGGAAGTATGTGTGTCGCCTGGGGCTGGTTTCGGACACAATGGTGAAGGTTATATCCGCATTGCACTTGTGGAAAATGAGGATCGGATTCGACAAGCAGTACGCCAAATTAGGCGCGCACTCTTTTCCTAATTCAAAATCGAACATCAACTGGAAAAACTATTTTAAGGGAATTATTAATCTCTTAAAGGAAATTTATAATGAAAGGTAAAATCCTCGATTTTTCCATACAATCAAACTCAGGATTAATATCTGGAGATGATGGCGATAGATATACATTCACTGGAGTTGATTGGAAAAGTGAGAAACATCCAGCTCGTGGTATGTCGGTTGATTTTACTACCGACGACAATAATGCTAAGGAAATATATGTCGCATTTACTGCAAGTGCTATAGGACAAAAAGAAAAATTAGTTGCAGCATTACTCGCTATTTTTCTCGGTGGATTCGGTATACACAAATTCTATCTTGGCTATAAGAAACAAGCGTTTATATTATTGGGTTGTAATACTGTTGGTTTTCTGTTGAGTTGGATGTTACTTGTCTCTACTGCAATCTTTGTTTTTCTTATTCCACATTATATACTTTTTATAATTGGTGTTATTGAAGGCATAATTTACTTGGTAAAGTCTGATGAAGAGTTTGAACAGACTTATGTTGTTGGAAGAAAGGAATGGTTCTGAGGTAATAGTTTGGCATGGCTTCATACCACGATACCTAAGCACAGACTTTCCTGACTGGGATAATACCAATTAGTGTTAAGCTAAATTCGATAAATGGCTTTATGCATTCTTGACTGATTTATATAGACGAGATGCATCACCGTGACACATTCTACATTCTCGAATTAAAGTTACTTTATTGTCCGACTGTATCACGGTAAATCTAAAATACCGAACTAACACTAAATTAAAATTATATCAAGAGATTATTTGATAGGTACGCAATATCCGTTCCTATATATCACTCCTTTATTCTAATCCCCACTCTTTCTTTGCTTCTTCAAATGACAATCTTTGACTACCAGTGTGCGACATCGGATTCTTACCTACCCATCGTTCATCAATCGGGTGTTCAGCTGGTTGAAAACGAATATCACAACTAACTCGCCATTTGTCTGATAGATTCTTTGTTGATGTATGCATTGTATGCATTGTAAATATAATTACATCTCCCATTTCAAAATCAGCCGTCTTCCATTCACCACCATATTTCTCACTAATTTCCATTGGATCTCTTCCAAAGTGTCCAGGTGTTCCATCTTTGTCTACATCTGTCTGTCCGTATGTATCACGAACTGGTGCGAAACTTGGCAGGTTATGTGATCCAACAAGTACTGTAAGTGTACCCATAGTTGCTGGATTATCACCAAAGGGCACCCAACATGTATGAAGTTGCTTCGAACCTCTTCCCATATATACAAAATCAAAATGTGGACCTGACCATCCATCGGGGCGAACAAATCGTAACCACTTATAATCGAATGTACGGGTATCACCACCGAAGAATGTACGAAAAAACTTAAATAATTCATCTCCTTCTAATACTGATAATACATTATCGTGGTGTGTTACGGCAGGAGCCCCCATTGTTCGTCCTGGACTACCGGTTCCCGCTACCGCATCCATGAGTTCTGTATCAGATTTAAATACTTCATCTTTACCATTTCCTTCAGCATATTTAAGAATAGCACGTCTTCCAGCGAGTATTTTATCCTTATCAATTAGACCACGGACGAGTAGATACCCATCTTCTGCTATCTGATTATGTAATCCTTCTGCTGAATCAAGAACATCATTGCAGTCTCGTAATACACCAAGATCTGGACCAGGAAATTCCAATTCGTGATCTCCATGAAATACGGTTTCAGCCATTAGTCTCCTCCGTAATTGGACAGTATGTAATCATTAATAAATCTAATTTTGTCTACTATTATATTGTGTCAATCAATCGATATTCAACTTACATTAACTGATGTATTCTAACAAATCTAATATATAAGATCAAGAATTTACGTTGGATTGAAAATCAATTGACATGGTTAACCCCTTATAATAGAATACCTTCAATAATGTGAGTTTGAAAATAGACCAATGAGTATCATTTTTTCTAAAATATACTACTTATTGACTCGGTAGGTTCGGTTTCCCAGGGAATGACTTAATGTCATTCATACTGTTGATTCCCGGTACCGAAGACAAAATCGGACTTATCAAACTCACGTTTCAATACTTAAGTGGAGTTTCATTATGAAAGAGTATTTAGAGATACAAAAACCAGATCTTGGATACAAATATGAGTTTGAAGTTAATGACCTTGATTCTATGTCTGTATGTTTAGAAACACATGGGTTTGCTATTATTAAAGATGTCCTTTCTCCTGAGGTAGTAGAGAGTTTGAAGGAGGCTGTATTTGTCGGTACAGATCCAGAAAGAAAATTAGAGCATACACAAAGCAGTACAAGACATGCATGGATTGAGTCTGGAGAAGGCGCATGGCAACTCCTTGATGATAAAAAGTTCATGGATATTCATCGCTATCTTATTGGATCTGAGGAATTGACGGTACATCGTTCTGCAGCAATTATCCGTATGCCTGGATCGCACCCAGTTGCATGGCATACCGATTGGTGTGGCTTCTCGACAGGAACACCAAGAAATACAGGTGAAGTTCTAAATCGTGGAATGTGGCCATCAGGAAAATGGTTCTATTTGACGGGGTCAAGACCTGAACACGGTGGACTATGTGTTATAGAAGATTCACATGTGGAGGACTGGGATGGACCAGAAGGATTTAACCTCACTGCGGATAAACGGTCATTTTATAAAATCGGTGGAGAAGAGAAAGCATATACTGGTTTTGATGTCCCTGGATGTGTACCACTTTTCACTAATGGTGGGGATATGATTGTTTTTGCACACCGTACATATCACGGCGCATTTCCTAATCAACTTGACAAGATAAGATTATCCTGTGCCATTGGTTTTAGGGATCAATCACATCATATTGATATTCCCTGGGAAATACCTGATGTTGGCAAACAGTTCTTAGTAGATTTACCACAGCACCTACAAAAATATACACATGGATATACAAGCATTAATATGGGATGGAGAGGATAGTATAATCTCAGTAGATTCTTATGGTTGTTTGATAAATGATTACGAGATAATTATCTATTATATAAAATACTAAAAACCAAGAAGTATTACATGATGAATCGTTGATTTTATGTACCTATGAAACCTCTTCAGCTTGAACAACACCATAAGGTAACCGTTTACCATTCAATCCTGCAAACAGATTTTCCATAGCCATTGTAGCCATTTTCATACGAGTCTGTATCGTTGCACTCCCAAGATGTGGAGCAACTAAGAAGTTATCCAGATCAAGCAAAGGATGATCAGTATTAATCGGTTCAGGTTCGGTCACATCTACTGCTGCACCTGCTATTTGACCTTCTTTCAGTGCATGATATAAGGCATCGTGATTAACTACAGGACCTCTTGCGATATTGATTAGAATTGAAGTCTGTTTCATCAATTCAAATTCCGCTTCACCTATCATATGAATTGTTTCATCAGTTAGAGGAACATGGAGAGATACAAAATCAGATTCTTTCAATAATTGCTCCAAATCCATATATTCAATACCGAGTTCTTCCTCCCAATCAGGTCTCCGTTCTCGTTTGTTATAAAGCACTTTCATATCAAATCCCAAGGCTCGTTTTGCAACGGCATAACCAATCCTACCCATTCCAACGATTCCTATTGTTGAATGGTGTACATCATATCCCCAGAGTATGTTTGGGTCATAGTAATTCCATTCTCTATTGACATGAACATGATTGTATGCAGGAACTACATTACGAGCTGTGGCAAGTAAAAGTGCCCAAGTCATATCTGCAGTGGTATCACTTAGTACTCCCGGTGTATGTCCCAGAGCAATACCTCGTTCCCTTGCTGCATCCTCGTCCACATGGTCATAACCGACACCCATTACAGAGACAACCTTTAGACTTGGTGATGTATCAAACATTTCTGCCGTTACAGGTTCATGACCATAGGTTATTAATCCATCAAGCGGTGGGATTCTTTCAGCAATTGGAGGTAGAATTGCACTTGTATGCCACATCTCAACTTCACATTCACTTTGAATCTTCTTTAAAATTGAATACGGAATTGGTCTGGTTATAAATACTTTCGGAGAAGCCATGGTATACCTCTTAGATAGGACTTTGGGAAAGTTAGGAAAGGATTTAATGTGATTTTCTAAAATAAAAATAAATCAATTTGCTGTAACAATACCTGAAATATCAGTGTCTATACTATCAGATTTAATCTTACTTTTCAACTGAATATATAAACCTGGGTGTGTAAAGTTTTTGTCACCTTACAACAGTGTATCAGAAAATATCTACAACACTGTCTTGATTCATAGGTATAAATTTAAGAATTCTGATATTTGTATGAGGGATCTCCGAATCCCGACTCTTTGTATTTCCGTAGGCCTCGGAGAGGTGACAGGCGTGTAGAAAAATGATATAAACTGAATATGCTCCTGGGAACACCAGGTGAATTGCTAAATGTCATTCATACCGTTGATTCAAGGTGTTCATACTGTTGGTTCTGATTCCTGATTCACGGGGCGAAATGTGTAAAGTCCTATTCAGATTCGAGGATCATACAATAAATGTAGCAAGACCCTTCTCCACGTAATCCTGTATCATCCGAGATATAGAAAAGAAAACCATCACTACCCAATGCCTTCTTCTCTGTGTAATCCGAGATTCTGACATAAGGAACAATAGCAGTCGACTTTCAGCATTTCAGACTACAACATGCATAATACATAAAATTAATTGAAGAAAATTAATAACAAAGCAACTAATATCATATAAATATACGTTACAATAACATATAGAGAATTATTATAATACATAGTAGTAAAATAAAGTGTATTATAATCTAATCCAATAATCTGATTTTTCAGGAGTGAATCTGCCGATAAAAATTATGTTATGAGAATAATAATAGCAAAAACAGAATCATCGCTCATCAAGGAAAACTACAAAATTGCAACTTTTTTCAAATTTTAGAATTAGAGGTTTAATTCGCTACAAACCCAGACAGAGACTAATAGGAAAGGTAGTGTTATAACGAGATACAATCCTACACTTTGTAGGAAAAGTGTAACATTTTCTCACATCTAATAGAATGTATTACGTTGAAAAAATGATAAAATCATCTTAATAATGTAAAAGCTTAAATTGAATATTATTGGAAACTGTATAATGAAAACCAATAACTATAATCAATAAAATATACACATGGAAAATACGATATTTATGCCAAAAACTTTACATTCCCCAGAAATGTAGATAATTGCAACGCTTATATAGATGTGATATACTAAATTGAAGTCTTTTCTAACTAAATTTTCACAATAATTATATGTTTATTGAAGAACTCAATTATACTTTCGTAGAAATTCCTGCTGGACCATTTACCATGGGAACATATCCTGATGGTATTAGAAAAACCGATCCTGAAGAACCACAGCGAAGTGTAACTTTGGATGCATTTGCAATTGGAATTTATCATGTGACGAATGCACAGTATATGCAATTTGTTAACGCATCAGGATATAGGCAACCGGCTTATATGATAGATGAGAGATTTAATGAACCTGACTATCCTGTTGTCGGTGTGAGTTGGTATGATACTATCAAATTTTTAGAATGGATAGCAAAACTAACAGGATTGACTTACCGATTACCGTCAGAAGCAGAATGGGAAAAAGCTGCTCGTGGAACTGATGGTAGGGAGTATCCATGGGGAAATGAATGGGATGCTACAAAGGCAAATACATCTGAGTCTAAGCTGAAGCGATTAACTCCAGTTGGGTGTTATCCTGAAGGTATTAGTCCTTTTGGTTGTTATGATATGGGTGGCAATGCCTATGATTGGTGCAGCGATTGGTTTCACGCGGAGACATATAAGCACTCACCTGCGGATAATCCGATGGGGGCTGTTGAAGGCAGAAGAAAAGTGATTCGTGGTGGGTCTTGGTTACCACGCGGAAAGTATGCTGCTCGGTGTGCAAATCGTGCTGCCTATGAACCAATCCGTACTGTTCATAATGTAGGTTTCAGATTAGCAATTGACCTTGAGTAATTGATTCACAAAGAATAAAGTAAATATTTCTGTAATTCAAACTCCCAAACCTAGGTAACTGCTGTCTTCCAACCATACAGGTTTACTCCTATAATGTTACCTAATAAACAGATCTCTACCAATCAATATAAACAAAAAATCAAACTTTCATAGATTATATGTCTTCACAATCATACAAAGAGTTTAATAATAAATTAATAGATTGGTTCAGGTTATACAAACGTGAGATGCCGTGGCGCGGTATTACCGATCCTTATCGGATTTGGGTATCAGAGGTAATGCTACAACAGACACAAGTAAAGAAAGTAGTTGGGTATTATGAGAACTTCATGAAAAGATTTCCCGATATTCAAACATTAGCATCATCATCTGTGCAAGATGTGTTGAAAGTCTGGGAGGGACTTGGATATTATGCCAGAGCAAGAAACCTACATAAAGCTGCACAACAGGTTGTAAAAGATTGCAATAGTCAAATATCAGATGATTATAACACCTTTAGGAAATTACCAGGGATTGGTGATTATAGCGCAGCAGCAGTTATGAGTATCGCATTTAATCAACCTTATGCTGCAGTAGATGGGAATATAAAACGCGTTTTATCCAGACTATTCTTAATGGATAATCCTGTGAATGATTCTTCATCATCCAAGGTATTTCAAGAACAGGCAGATTTACTATTAGATAGAAATGAACCTGGATGTTTCAATCAAGCAATGATGGAATTAGGGGCGACAGTATGTCGACCCCAATCACCAGCATGTGTTGTGTGTCCTGTAAATGCTTATTGTAAAGCATATAAGGAAGGTCTGCAGAATGAGTATCCATTTCGTACACAGACAAAAAAGATACCTGAATATAATATAGCAGCTGGTATTATCTATAAGGATTCTGATGTACTAATTGTTCAACGACCACTTGAAGGATTATTAGGTGGACTTTGGGAGTTTCCTAATGGGAATTTAAACAAAGGAGAAACTTCTGAAGAAGCATGTATACGACATATTTTGCAGTCAACGAATTTATCTATATCAAATCTTAATTATCTCACACAGGTGAAACATGCATACACACATTTCAAGATTATTGTGCATACCTTTGAATGTGAATATACTCAAGGAGATTTACTACTAAATGGTCCAATTGATGCAAAATGGATAAAAATTGCAGAATTAGATAAATATCCTTTACCAAAAGCAACTCATAAGATCATAGATAAACTAACTCTTTGAACCGAATTTTTCTTCATATTTTTCCCATACATCATCTGATAAAGGAGTACTGGCAGCCCACACATTCTGTTCTAATTGTTCTTTATTTAAACTCCCCACATTGTTCCCCTGAATTCGATCTTCACGTAGACAGAATTGTAATGCAAGTTGTAGTAAATTCACTCCTTCTTCAACACACCATTGCCAAATTGGATAAGCTTCAGCAACATCTCCTTCTTTTTTCCAACGACCACGTTCAATTTCAGCATCAATATCTACACCTGTAAGAATTCCCCGTAAAATAGACCAACCATTCATCACTCCAACATCTGCTTCAGCAGCAGCGGGTAATATCGTATCTGTGACTGTTTGTCTAATAAGGTTATAGTCATTAAAGCATAAAAGTAGATCAACATCACCAGTTGCGATAGCTTTTAAATGAAAATCGTGTTGTCGCATACCGTAACCAACGAAATTCACAAGACCGCGTTCTTTACATTTTAATACCCCTTCAAGTGTTCCACCTTTTTCAAGAGTTGGATCAATTTCGTGAGGGTCATGGATTAACATACCATCAAGGTAGTCAACATTCAAGATTTCGAGTTGATTTTCCAAATCAGCGATGGCTCGATCCGCAGAATAATCAGGTCTTCCCTGTCCATATCCACCCCATTCCGCAGCAGAATGACAACAGAGACGGGCAGTGATAATGACATCTTCACGGGGTATTTCTTTCATTGCTAATCCAAGTTTTCGTAATGAATCCCCATAACAACGGGCACAATCGAAGTGGTTGACACCAATTGATATAGAATGTTTTATCAAGTCTATTGCTTCTTCATCACTTACAGGACCAAAATTGTTACCGAATCCTTGAGTTCCATAAGGAACAACTGGTATGCTTAATTCTGTTCTACCTAATCTTCTTCTTGGAATTGTTGGTAATGTTTGATTCGACATAGGATT
>JAGFCA010000117.1 GCA_022394755.1 Candidatus Poribacteria bacterium | reverse complement strand
TGTTGAATATGCCATAATAGACACATTCTATTACAAAATACAAAAAATGTCTCTTTAATTCTGATGACCACTATAAATGGTAAGTCTTGGGAGTGACCTTTTTATCGTTAGCAATGTAATCAAACTGAATCTTTGGGTATCCAGTAGGGACATTTTTCCCAGAATACCAATGAGTCATAATATGATTTCGCTTAACTGATGTTTGGTCCCAATCATCTTCCTCAGACCATTTGACATTGTAACTAACAGTAAATGTTGTATTATTAGTAATTGAGAACACATGCCTCGGTTGCAGTGTATTTAGTAGATCTCTTATGTAGTTGGCTGGAACAGCCCATGCTGTATGCCGCTCATTACTTAACGTAGCAATTCCAATTAACCTCCCTTGATCATCAAGTACAGGACCGCCACTGTTGCCTTTATAGATGCCAGCAGTAAACTTAATCATTCCTTTATCAATTGATTGATAAGTTCCTAAGGCATATTTCCATAACTTCAAGCCTCCAGGATTACCGAAGATCTGAAGTTGATCTTTTTTTCGTAAAGATAGATGGGCATTATAGTTGAAATTGTGCTCAATTTCGCGAGCAGTATCTGGTAGTCCTTTAAGTTGGATGATTGCTAAGTCTGTTTTCTCTTCTTTAGCGATGATGCGTCCCTCAACTGCATAACCAATTCCCATTAAAACGCCTAAATTCTCTTTATTTATAGTAAAATCAACAATTAATCAGACACTTTTCCTTTAACATTTAACAGAAGATTGTTCGTAGGGGCGAGGTCCCCTCGCCCGTCTTTCAAAGTGTGTCTCATTATTTTTAGAGACCACTATAAATAAAAGTCGCGTTCGTCAATTAGGACTCCGTGTAGATCACGGACTGGAAAGAATATCGCAACTTCATCATTATCCTTTACTACGTGGAGATTAGTGACTGCAAGTCTCAAGTCTGCATCAATTAACACGCCACTTCCCTGAAATTTATCAGATACAACCCATATCAAAGATCGAACTGTCTTGTTATAGATCTCATCAACACTCAATTCTGGTCTTGGACGAGAAATAACTTCAATCTCAATATCAGATAAATCAGTTTCTTGAGTGTAACCAATGCTATGACAACCCAAGTTTAATAAAAAAACCGATAAGATTAAAACTAATACCACTTTTGACAATATAGGATACTTCATCACATAATACCTCCATTAGTACTAATTTCAAAGTTGATGCTGGTGATTCAAAGTAGATAGGACTTACGCAATATACTTGAATAATTTTCCTCGCCATTCTAATATAGTCTATGAGGAGAATAATAATGATTAATAAACCCAAACCGACCCGTTTAGATTATTGCCAATTTCTACTCACTACGCCTGTGAACTATACTATTACCCATTTTGCGGATCACTGTGAAAGGTTCAGTCCTGATCAAATTAATCGTTATCTTGCGGGGGATCGTTTGCCACCCCGTTATGTATGGGAAAGTGTCAAACCACACTTGAAGCAAACACCCAATGGATATATCATTGTTGATGATACTGTTTTAGACAAAAGACACGCAAAAAAGATAGCACTTGCTAAAGATCAATATAGTGGAAACGCTCACACTACGATAAATGGTATAGGTGTCGTCACCTGTGTGTATGTC
>JAGFCA010000178.1 GCA_022394755.1 Candidatus Poribacteria bacterium | reverse complement strand
TATCCCCATCGGGTCGCAAGTTTTCCGAGCGGATCAATACTCAAGATCTGTGCTAAACCCACATTCATTGCCTCGTTAATTTCTGCTTCAGTCCGCGCAACTTTAGAAATGCGTATCTCTTCAATAATCCCCATCAATCCGTTAGCATTATCTTTGTTTGGCACACCTATAGTAATCGGATCATCACTCTGGAATGATGTCGTGTTAGCTTTCTCACCCTCTAATTTACCATCTACATAAACTCGTCCCATTTTTCCATCAAAAGTAAAAGCGATGTGTCGCCATGTATTATCAGTAATCACAGTGGTAGCATTCATATTAAATGCACATGCCCCATTGGCACCAATCTGAGCATGTAAGACCCGCTCAACATTGTGTACCCAAATGCCATAATTTCTATTGGTACAACCTGCTTGCTGTTTACAGACAATGCCTTGCCATTTCCCGTTAGCAGCTGCAACTTTAACCCACGCTTCAATACTAAGCGTTTCTAATTCCAGTTTGCCGGTTGAATCAACGACGATATAACCGCTACCATCACCAGGGAATTCCAATCCTGTTCCAAACTTTCCTTTGACCCAATTCAGTTTACCGGTTATATCTCCATGATGTCCATTGCCAGAGGCATCTCGGACAGTTTTGCCATCTCCTTCCTCAAAAAGCCACACGGCGACGGTATCTCTATCCACTGCTGAATATGAAGATAGGATACATAAAAACATCATAATTGTGATGATTGTGAAACTAATTTGTGTTTTGTTTATTGACTTGAAATACACGTGTTTTCCTCCAATGCTGTAGATATAAGTTTTCACTTAGGATTGTTTGAGATTGTGATTATGTTATCAGATAGTAGATTTTCTGTCAAGGTTGGGATTGGCGTTTGACGTTTCCATACTGAACTACTGATAACTCTTGCTTCTAATACCGATTTTTCTTGAAATAATAACAACTATCAACTATAATTATGTCAAAACTTAGACATACATAAGCCAGAGATTAGCTAATGAAATGATTGCTATCAAAGAAGCGCGCTACAACCTCGCCATTGCATATCTCAATGATGCACAATACAACGCAGCAATACCCGAATTTGAAGCAGTACTCAATCTTGACGCAGATTTCATTGATGCACACTGTGGACTCGGTCGCGCATATCTTCAGTTGAACGAACTTGAAAAAGCAGAAGTATCAGCACAGAAAGCATTGAGTCTAAATTCCGATTATTCCTCCGCGCTTTTTCTGATTGATGAATTAAAAAATGCACACTATGATAGTGGTATTACATCACTTAATGACAAACAATATAGAGATGCTGTCTCAAAGTTTGAAAAGGTTGAATCTTTAGAAGCAAATTTCAAACATACGCACTATAATCTCGGACGCGCCTATATCGGACTCAGACAATATGATAAGGCGATCACTTCACTTCAATCTTCTATTGACACACACTCAACTTCAGATGATGTTCATTATCTTATCGGATGTGCTTATATTGAACAGAGATTATTTGACGAATCTATCCAACACCTTGAACAAGCAATAAATACTGATCCCAATCTCCTACAAGCACATTATAATCTGGCATGTGCATATAGAGAAACAGGTAATATAGAAGCAGCTACGAATGCAGTTACTGAGACACTAAGATTAGATCCAAATTATAAACCGATTCACGAACTTGTTGAGAAGATAAAGCAAACGCACTATAATCGTGGCATTTCATATCTGAACAATAGCCGTTATAGTGATGCTATAGCAGCATTTCAGAATGTTATCACACTTGATGCTGACTTCACCGCAGCACACTACAATTTAGGAGTCGCATACCTAAAATTAGAAAACTTCGCGCGTGCAGTAGATGTGCTGCAGAAAACTATTGCTCTTGATCGAACACATAAGGCTGCGTTGCATGCACTTGCTCTGGCATATTTTGGATTACATGAATTGGAAAACGCGAGAAATGCTGCGCAAGATGCTTTAAAGATAGATCCTAACTATCAACCTGCGAAGTCACTTTTGGAAGCAATTGATCCTAATTTCACTGATATTCCAAGTCCAGACTCCACAGAAATACAGGATACTTCTACGGAACAGGAAACGGATATTGTAGAACCACAACCCACTGAGGATACGCAACAAGATGATGAAAGTAACTCTCAAACAACAGAGAAAACTGATACACCTATTCAAGATGAAACTGATATAAAGAAGGATTTGGATCGTGGGTTGATTTACCTGAGCAACAAGCAATATAATAATGCTGCGGATGCATACAAAAGAGTGATTAAAGCTGATCCAAATTGTATTGATGCACATTACGGGTTAGCACAGACTTACTTAGAAACCGGTGCTTTTGATGATGCAAAATCCGCAGTTGAAGAAGCATTGAAACTTGATCCGCGCCATAAACCATCGCTTGAATTGCTGGAAGCAGTAGTTTATTTTCTCAATCTTGAGAGGAACCGGAAGATACGGAAGAAAGTATTTATTTATGTTTCTATCTTTTTGATTGTAGCAATTGGGGCATTTGCATCGTATCAATATGGGTTGATTTTTAATAATGGTAATGATAACAACGGTCCTCCGATTCCTCCAAAACCAAAAACACCAATACTTTCAATAAGTGGGTCATTAGATGAATCTTCAGGAAATGGTTTGATTGATGCCGGTGAGATAGCAACACTAAAATTGACAGTAAGGAGCAGTGGTGCTTATGCTGATAATGTTAGAGTGCGAATTACACCGATGGCTATAGATGGACTAAACCTTAAAGTTTTGACAAAAAGTTTGGAGATAAAAAAAGAAAAGAGAATAAGCGTCTTGGAAATTAAAGCTGATAGGACGGTTAAAGCATTTGAAAAGACGTTGAAAATTCAGTTGTTAGACAGAAATGGGAAACAACTCGTTACCAAGAATTTCAATATCAGAACCGTACCAGAACTAGACCCTATTCCAGTGAGATAAGGAGTAATTATGGATTCGAAAACCTATGGGATAATTGGCGGGGTTGTATTTGTAATTGGACTAATATCCTTTTTTATGGGCAGTTCCAAAAGTGCTGAAAGAAATTATACTCAAGCTGAAACTTTGTTTCAACACAGAGAATATCAAGGAGCTATAGAAAAATACCAAAAAGCGATCAAGGCATCAAAAAGACTGGGGGCTAAAACAAAACATATACATAAAGATTTCCCAACATTGGCAAAATATAAAATTGTACTTTGTTACGACAAACTGGCTGCGACAAAAAATGATGATAGGTATTATTCAAAAGCAATATTACTGATTGATAAAACTGTGGCAGAAACAGTTGATTACAAACATAGAGAAAACCTATATTATTTATGGGCGCAGATTCTTCATAAAAAGAAGGAATATGTCCAAGCAGAACTAAAATATTCCTATTTCATTAGTGAATTTCCAAACAGCGCATTGGTCGTTGAAGCACTTTATTATAATGGAATTATCAATAAGGAACTTTCACTTAAAATCGAATCAGAAGTATCAATCAAAAGAATCAATGACTCTCAAGAATCTTTTCAAAGAATAATTGATGAATTTCCGACTTCAAAATATCGTAGCGAAGCGGAAGCCTACATACGTCAACTCATTGTTGCTGAAGATAACAGATCTGATAATATCGATTCTGAGACTGATGATCAGAGAATGTATGACACTGCATTAAAAGCATTAGATGCAGGTGACATCTATGAGGCCTATCAACTTTTCATAGGTATTATTGATGAATATCCAAGAAGTCAACTTATCTCAAGTGTCTATGAAAGAGTCGGTGATATGTTCTATAATGCAGGAAATACGGTTAATGCACGGCACTATTATGAAAACGCCATATTAACTAACACAGACAATGATAGAAATCATTTATTAAAAAACAGATATAACCGGACATTACTAAAACCTAAACCCCCAGTACCGCTAGATGATAAGAAAGCAATGAATGAGCTCTTCACTAAGGCAATTCTCTTGCGAAAAAAGGGGGAATACCTTGAAGCAGCAAAGATATTTGAGACATTTGCTAAAACTAAGAAG
>JAGFCA010000217.1 GCA_022394755.1 Candidatus Poribacteria bacterium | reverse complement strand
GTATTGCTGATGTCGTTGTAAATGATATTGTTTTTGAAGTCCAACTAAGCAAACAATCTGACACAGAATACTGGAGGCATTCAAAAGATTATTGGTGTATATGTAAAGAGGTTTATTGGGTTATTTTAAAAAGTCATCCGACAAATGTCCAAGCTTACCTTATCCTGCTGTATTTCTACATGAGAAACCGAGTATAGATCGGCAGTATGTGCCAACAGTAGCAGTTCAGGAATCATCTAAAATGAATTCGACGATTTGCGATATAGATGAGTGGGTAGAGCGTGTGTTAACGCAGGACTTTCCGTGGGCAAGTGATTGTTTCGTATTGTTTAACTTGTATAAGCTGTTTTGGCAATGGTGGACTTTATTACGAAAGCCGTAGAGAAAAATCCTTTAGGTTTAGCACCTAAAGAAGCATTTGACTCGACGATTGAAAAAAATATGAGGTAAACTTTGATTGTTTAACTCTATCTGAATTAAAAGAAATATTGGATACAATAGGCAACTGTCCTCAGGGAGGGATATTGAGGTTGATTTATCCAAGACACACATTTTATGATCCAGAAGATGATAGTTATTCGCTGTCACCTCAGGGTTGGAAGGCTGCTAAGTATGCAAAGGAATTATATGATAATCAGAAAATAAGGAGTAAAAAACAATACCCACTCTGTTCTTGTTCCAATTACACCATAGGTGCGTTCAAATACAAAAAGGGAACTTATCATTTATACCGGTTCTGTAATAGATGTGGATCTAGATCATCTCAATCTATAGCAAAAAAAATAGCACAAAGTGAATTAAACAGTGTTTGTGAATGGATTAGTGACAAAGTTAACTATCAAAAGAACAAAATTCAGACCTTACGGATTGAATGAAGGGCATCCTACTAAAAATATAAGATTATAAGATGAGGTAACATGATGCAGGCATTAGTTACGATTTACACAAGCACTGACAGGACTTACGCAATAATCTATGTTTGTGTTATACTATTCTATTATGACTACATTTACACTCTCTGAAAAACAACGGAACTTAGTTTCTGATTATTGTCAATTTTTGTTATCAAGTTTCACAAATTTCACACAAACCTATTTTGCTGATCATACTGATAAATGGAGCCACGATCAACTCAATTGATACCTCAGAAATGAAAGCATTCCTTCAAGTGAACTATGGAAATCTGTCAAATCAGATATTGCGTCCGATGAAGATGG
>JAGFCA010000061.1 GCA_022394755.1 Candidatus Poribacteria bacterium | reverse complement strand
ATATCGAAGCAATTAACGCTGGAGAACCAGATCATAAAATCGCATCAATCGTTGGAGAAGCAACCCAATTACCACCATCAACCATACGAAGATGGGCAAAAAGATATAATTGGCGTGAGCATACAACAAACAACAATCCAATATTACTAAGTGAACAATCTGAAATTCAATATTCCATCAAAGAGCCCAATAATGTGAATCATAAAATAACGGGAAGTGTAGAGACCATTACTTACACAGGATATTCTGGTATTATTTATCCATTTGAGATACACAGATTAGGTACAGAATTTCCATTGGTTGGTGCTGTCTATATTTTCACAAGAAAGATTATATCAAGGGGGAAAACTATTCACGATCCACTTTATATTGGCCAAACAGATTCATTACAAGGTAAGTTCTGTGAACAAAGAAACTTCAATTGTGTAAAAAAATATGGGGTAGAATTTATCTGCATAAATCGTGTCTTAGATGAAATACACCGGCGACAAATCGTTACTGACCTTCGAATAGCACACAACGCTATTTGTAATGTATAAATACAACATATGATTAATGAGATATGTACAAGTAAAAACTGAAAAACTTAACTACATAAGAAGGAGCAAACAATGTTAACACTATTTCGCAATATAGAACATGATGCATATAATTCACAATTAGAAATCAATCAATACCAAATTCAAATCGCTATCAATAATCAATTAGCAACAACGAAAATTTTCCAAACTTTCACCAACCCAAATAATTTCGAAGTTGATGGTATATATATATTTCCTATTTCTGATGACACAGCACTCTCGAATTTCGCTCTCTCTATTGATGGTACACCAGTGACCGGACGTCTGTTATCAAAATCAGAGTCAAGAAGGAATTATAGAATATGTGCTGAACATGAAAATCCTGCCTTTCTTGAACATGAAGGTACAAAAGCTTATGTAGTTGATGTACCAAGTATCCAGGCGAATAGTCTCATACGTTTTGAATTTGAGTATTCTCAGATCATAGAAGGTGACAATGAACTTGCTCAATATACTTATCCGTTGTCATTAGCAAAATCCGGAGATAGACAAATCAATGATCTAAAGGTAGAGATGACAATTAAGACTGACAATGAATTGAGAACAGTCTATTCACCCTCACACGAGATAAATATCACTCGAATAGATGATAGGAATGTACAAATCCAATATAATGATCAACAAATTGACCCTGACGAAGATTTCAAATGCTACTATGAATTATCAAACGAAGATTTCGGGATGTCACTACTAACTCACCGTGCAGATGACGATGAAGATGGATATTTCATGTTGCTCGTTTCACCAAAATATGAAATAAAGAAAACAGAGATTATTGAAAAAGATTTCATCTTCGTTTTAGATCAATCTGGCAGTATGGCAGGTGAAAAAGTTGCACAGGCAAAAGAAGCTCTAAAATATTGTGTTAACACCCTTAATGATGGAGATAGGTTTAACCTGCTACTTTTTAATACCAGAATAACATCATTTTCTGTAATGCAAGTTGGACATGAAGAGTGGATAGGAAGTGAACCGTTGGATACTAATTTCGGAATGGCTTTCAAACTGCATAAAGTAAAAGATCATCGAGAAAGAGCAATGGATTTTATTAATGATATTAAAGGTACAGGTGGTACAAATATCAATGGTGCACTACTTACTGCATTAGCAGAAAAACCAGATCCGGAAAGACCACGTATCATCGTTTTCCTTACGGATGGATGTCCAACTGCTGGTGAGACTAACGAAACCGCTATTCTTAACAATATTGCTAAAGCAAATGACAATCAATCACGTATCTTTGTGTTTGGTGTTGGGTACGATGTAAATGTACATTTACTCGATAAATTGGCTGAGGACAACGGGGGTACACGAAACTATGTCACACCCGATGAGAATATCGAGGTAGCGGTATCCTCACTGTTTAATAAGATGAATGAACCTGTTCTTGTTGATGTAGCATTAAATTTCGGTGATATTACTGTCAAAGATATTGCACCATCTAAACTACCTGATATGTTTCGTGGAGAACAGTTTACTCTACTTGGACGATTCGAAAACTATGGTGAAACAACAATAAAATTACGAGGATCTATTGGTGCTGATCAAAAAGAATTCACCAAGACTGTCCAATTCAAGGAAATTCAAAACGAAAACGGTTTCTTACCAACACTTTGGGCAACACGAAGAATCGCTGAATTAGTTGATGACGCTGCTTTGAATGGATATACTGATGAGGTAAGTTCAGAAATTGAACGACTCTGTAAAGAATATGATGTCGTTACACCGTATACGCAATTCCAATCTCTTGATGATGGTACATATAGAAGACAGTATAAATCTACAATCAGCGAAGCGTATCATCCTGATATGACTGTTGAGCAAAATGTAATGCATAGTCGAGAAATGCGATTTAAAAAAGAAATGAGTCATGTTCTCCATGAAGTTGATTTAAAGCATGTTGGTCTCAAAACTTTCCATCGACAAAATGGAATATTGGTAGATTCGAGTTATGATGGTATATCTGAAAGAAAAGAAATTGAATATGGTAGTAATGAATACTTTGATTTGGCAAGTCAATCTCGTGAATTAGCAAAAAGTCTGAAATTAGGTAGTCAAATGATTATCTGCCACGATAATATAAATTATGAGATTATCGAACCCAAAAAGTAGTAATAAAACCACTTAGTTCACATACCTTAAATGTATCGTAGATGTTGTCATAACTACATCTACGATACATTTTACTTTATAACTTAGATCAAAAAATTGTCTACAAACCAATGTTCTATGCTGTTTATAGATAGTATACACAAAATTACAAACTTTTAAACTTTTCCAATATTTAAAATCAACAACCTTCGGTATGAGAACGTTATTTTAATAATGAAGTTCACACATTTATTGTCAAACCCACCTTCTTAGATTCACAATTTAACAGAAAGTGTACATTGGTTCCAAGTTATCTTATTTTAACAAAAGCACAACAGAAAACTGATTACTAATAATTGTAAATTAATATCCAGATAAAGACCAATAGATTACATTGACATTAATACGGTTATTGTCTAAACTATCAATATATACATATTATCTCAGAACATTCGATATTCAAAGGAGTCAATCATGCCAAAAATACTCGTATTATCCGGAGAAAACCATCGCTTTAATGCCAGTGCCAGTGTAATTCACACGTTCCTTGATGCTGATGTAGAAATTTCAGCAACACTTACAGATGATAAAGAAGTCTTAGCATCCAAGGAATTAGACGATTATGATGCATGTGTCTTCGGAACAGGTTTTACACGTTCAGAGAGACAAGAAGATGGAACTACTAAAAAGGTTCCAGATTTATCTACTGAACAAGAAGAAGGACTGTTTCAATTTGTGGAGGGTGGAAAAGGATTAGTAGGAATACACGGCACAGCATGGTGGATCGGTGGACGTGCTGTTGATCTAATTGGAGGACATGCAAATTGGCATCCTCCGGGATCAACTTTCACGGTTAACATTGAAGATAATGAACACCCTACAACACAAGGTATTTCTGATTTTGATGTAGAAGATGAGATATACATATCCGCACATGAACCAAACTTACAGGTATTAGCAACTGCTGAATGGTTTGGAAAATCACATCCAATGGCATGGGTCAAAAATTACGGTGAAGGACGCGTATTTTACACCACTTTAGGACACGGTCCAGGGACATTTGAACGAGACAGCATGCAAACCCTCATCACACAAGCAGCAAAATGGGCAGCTACATCCTAAAATAGTTCTATTATGAACCCCATTTGAATTCAAATGGTCCGACTATTATGAGGACATTCCCTTGGTAATATCATATTCAGTAACGTGATGTCTACATTAAAAATTAAATCTATTGAAGTAGAGAGTATACATGTAAACCATCGGGGTAATTGGGTCTTTATCCTTGTTCACTCTGAAGAGGGTTCAATTGGTATAGGTGAAGCATCACACAGTAGAAAAGATGAACAAATACATCAAATCATCAAGAACCTTGAACCAAACCTAATTGGATTTAACATCTTCGATTTTGAATCCTATCGTAGACGTTTTTTCACAGACAGTGAAGGACATACATACCATACAATAATCAGTGCAATTGAACATGCGATGTGGGATTTAGCAGGAAAGAAGTTGGACGTTCCCAGTCATCAATTGTTAGGTGGAAGATGTAGGTCAAAAATTCGTCTATATGCCAATATCAACCGTGCAACTATAGATAGGAGTCCATTGGGATTTGCGAAAAATGCAGAAAAGGCTGTTGAAGAAGGATTTACTGCTATAAAATGCGCACCATTTGATGGTGTTTCTACCTCTGATATATCTAAAAACTCTCTGAATGCTGCTATTCGACAAGGAATAGAACGTTTACGTATGATAAGAGACACTATCGGAGAAGATATTGATCTAATGGTGGATTGCCATAGCAGGTTTAACGCAGGATTAATTGTTCAAACATCAAAGGAATTGGATGATCTAAATCTTTTTTGGATTGAAGATCCAATTCCACTGGATGATTTAGATGCTGTCGCACATGTCAGTCAGTCTACCTCAATGCCAATTGCAACTGGAGAAAAACTACGGACACTTGAAGAGTTTAATATACTACTTAGACTTGGAAGGGTTGATTATATCTTACCAGATATAAAACATGTTGGTGGATTGTTAGGTTTAAAAAAGATCGCAACATTAGCTGAAACTACGAATGTTAAGATCACACCACACAACCCAAGTGGTCCAGTAGCAACTGCAGCAAGTGTTCAATGTATGGCAACCATACCAAACTTCGGCATCCTCGAATATGCATGGGGAGAAGTAGATTGGCGAAGCACTCTCGTTGATCCCCCCGAAACTATTACCAATGGATTCATTGATGTACCAGATATTCCAGGTTTAGGTATTTCATTGAACCTATAGAAACTATGATAGTTGGTTATATATACTTTTTTATTTGAACTCTACACACCTTTTAGAGGTAATACACATTTATGAAATCACTTTCAATTCTTACTGTCTTTTTATTTATTGTTTTACTTGGATGTCTTGGTGGTATGCAAACAGAAACGGAGAACTCAAGTCAGGAAGCATCTACTTCGGAAGATTCCTCATCGAATGCTCTTGCCATTTTAGAATTATCATCATCAAAAACATCCTATACATCAGAAGAATCCATACCGCTTGAACTGAAAATTCAGAATGGAAAGTTTGATTTATTGGTGCCTTTTTCCATCCTTGCCTCAGCCAATGTATTCAAACAGTTATCTGTAACTGATGGTAATGGGCAAGTATTAAGAATGGGTAAACCTGTTGCACCTTCAATTCCTTTAAAGACACTATACAAAGGTGGAAAATCTATGAGGTGTATTAAAGGTTTTGATTTAAAAGCTACGCAAACTCAGACACTCTCCTTAGAAGATCTGTCTGCACACTTTCAACTTAATCCCGGTACATACACCGTCAAAATCACAACCGTAATGGAGGTATATAAAGAATCAATCCAAGATCAGCATCCACAAATTATTGAGTTAGAACGCGAGATAATGAATATTCAGAATAACACAAACCAACAGTTCACACCTGAGGCTAAGCAAGCTGCAATTAGTTACACACAAGATCAAATTGACTTCATTAGGGAGAAGTATAAGAACCAACTACAGGACATATATTTACCAATTAAATCTTTACGTGGGAAAACGGCACTTGAATCAAATACAATAACTATTACTATTGAATAGGTCTATAATTGTTGTCCTTAAAGAGAACTTCAATTTTATCATAAAATTGGTATGTACAAAGTTAGTTAAACATTAATTCAGATTAATGATACAACCATCAATGAATGTTAATCAATAATTTAATATTTCTTATAATTGGAGATATGATATGAAAACTCTTAGATTTATTCTGATATGTTTTATTAGTTTGATGATTGTACTTCCTGTGTTAGCAGCAGCTCCAGATACAGAGAAAATTGCTTATGTCACCTGGAAAAATGACTCATCAACAATAAACTTAATGAATCCAAATGGTGGAGATCATCAAATCCTACTACGTAGATCAGGTAAGATAAACCAATTGGCATGGTCACCCAATGGTGAAAAAATCCTCTTTTGTGCTGATCGTAACGGTACACATGATGTTTTTATTATGGACGCGGATGGTTCAAATGTTAAACCTGTATTTGATGAGATGATCTATAAAAGGGAACCAATATGGTCCCCAGATGGGAAGCAAATCGCTTTTGTGGCATATTCAAAAATAGCCAATAATTATAATATACATATTGCTTCAGCAGATGGAAACTATATTGAACCTACCATCCAAACACATCGATTGGGGGGTGATCCATCCGGGTCTCCTGATGGTACAAAAATTGCTTATGTCATTTCTAACGTAAAGAAAAGAGAGATCTATGTATTTAATCTTGAAACCAAGGAAAGCAAAAGACTGATTTTAGATAAGAATCCTCATTACATTCTACCCAGATGGTCACCTCTTGGAGATAAAATCGCTTTCTATTCAAGTGGTTTGCATAAAGAGAATGGAATATACACTGTCACCCCTGATGGTTTTAATCAAAAACTGGTTGTATCCACAGATATCTCATTTGTATCTGCTCTTGCATGGGCACCGAATGGAAAGCGTATGGTATACAGTAAGTCTGTTAAAGGAATCACACAAATCTTTACCGTTGATATAGCAACAGGTAGGACTATGCAACTTACACAGGATGGGGTAAATATTGATCCTGTGTGGTATGATCCTGCTTCAACATCCCTCCCTGTGAAACCGAATAGTCATTTACTGACATCTACTTGGGGAAATATCAAGGCTGAATAATACCTGTTTATCAATACAATACTTGTATTTATATTTTCAGTTTACATATAAGAAATAAACTTCATTATCGAAAAATATCACTCATAATAACCCTGCATGATATGCCTAATACTGTCCTATCTATCGATTTAAGCATCATGCTCATGTCTGAAGTATTCCCTATCCACCATCTATCAAGATCCTGGAATCCCATCGGGACGGCTTGGTCTACAAAATTATTGTTAGGTTTTCTATATACCTGACTTGAACATCAATATAATCTAATTTAACGTGAGTTTGATAATAGGCAATTAATATCCATTCTCCAGAAATATCACTCCTATATACCGGTAGGTGTGGTTTCCCGGAAATAACTGAATGTCATTCATACCGAGGAACGCAATAAAGCGTTCCTACCGTTGATTCCTGATTTTGATTAACCGCACCAAATACAATAAATTGATTTATCAAACTCACACTAATTTATCTTTCGTAGGACGGTCTCCCACCCCATTATATCAATATATAATGCATGATAAGCTCCAAAAATATTCCAAGCATTTGATTTATGAGATAGGCTTTAGTTAACTCAACCTAATTAATATGAGATGATAGACGCTTTTAGCTGTCCCCAATTCGTTGACAACTTACCTTTAGGGTCAACTGCAAGTACGCCTGCAATACCAATTTCCATTAATTCTTGAATTTCTTTTTCAGTACGAGCAATGTTAGATATTCGAATATCATCCAGACTTCCGTGAAGGTATGGAGTACCACCCCGACCAATCCAAATTACTGAATCATTTGGTTGAATCTGTCCTTCGATCTTTTTTTCGTTATCAAGATTTCCATTTAAATATAACTTCGCATCCCCAGATTTCGCATCATAGGTTCCAGCAATATGTACCCATTTGTTTAATGGTAAGTCCTTTTGACTGAGAAACACGGCAGCTCCCCATGCAGTAGTAGTTGTGTTAATTCTTAGTTCCAGATTAGAATCGTTCCTGGGTCCTACTTTATATGTTGATGCTTTTGTAACACCAACTCCACCAGAAGTGGATGTAGAATTCAAGAATAACCACATCTCTACACTAAGTCCATCAATTAGATCAAGACTAATACTATCAGGAATCTCTATGAAATCCTCATGTTGATCCCCACCAAATACCATACCTCTACGAAATTTTCCATCTCCTAATTTAGCCCCCATTATCTTGCCATTGTTTTTATTTATTGATAAATCTGAAATCGTGTTCCCCTTGACATTTTCAAATGTGTAAAGAAGAACGGTATGACGATCTTGGGCAAATAGTGGATTACAAAGAATAAAAACCAGAAAAAACATTATACATCTTCTCAAATTCAATATGTTATTCATTTATTTTCTCCATGTTATTGTTTATTTTGAAGTTTTTTCAATATCATATCATATCATTAATTGCTATCTTCAATAAAGAATAATACTCACATATTTAATGTGTGTTCAAAAATCTTATTAAATTCATTCTCAAAGAATATCATTACCATAGACTGGTGGATAGCTAACGTAATATTTACAAGGATCTTTTTCCATAGCAACAATGATACTTAAATCATTACCTGACCTCATTGTTGCAGTTCCTAACTACAACAATGTCACATGGTACAACATTACACTTTCATCCATGATATTCATGCCAAAGGTTACATACCTATCACATCGGGTGTGTAAAGTTTTGAAATTAACAAGTATTTGTAAGGTTTATGGTAAATTCATAGGAAATATAGGAAATACCCAATACATTTATCATCAGATTATGAACAAAAATGCATTCCATACGCACTATAGTTAATATATAAATAACATACGTGATTCACGAAGAATTGGTGCATTTAAATTTATAAACCTTTATAGAATAAGGGTTCGTATGATTGCTTCGTGCAGGATTGCGTGAATGCGGTATCTCTGTAAAACGAAACATATTAATAAATATTTGTTATTTACAGTTCTAAACATATCATATAATAACCTGCCACAGAGAAAACTAATATACAAAACCCTCTTTTCCGGACATTCCAAGGTTCAGATACTGCTGAAAATAGCAATTATTATATCCCAACACAAAGACTGGGTGATAATTATGCTAAAGACCTTACATACACATTACTATCAATAAATTTGATTTCACACCTATAATATGGTATAATTTGTTGATACATGCTGCAAAGGAGAATGACAGGAACACAAGGAGACAAATGCCTAAATTGGGGTGTGAACCCACACCAACAAAAGAAATCGTCAGTGCCTATCTCAATGAAGTCAAACAAAAAGTAGACGCATGTATCTTTGACTTTCTACCCCATACACATGAACATAAGGATATACACCAACTCTATCAGATGATGTTGGACTATCCACGCCGTGCTGGGAAAGGTTTACGTCCTGCTCTCTGCCTACTGATTTGTGAAGCCCTTGAGGGGGACGCAAACCGAGCTGTAAATACTGCAGCTGCACTTGAACTCCTACAAAATTGGCTCCTTATTCATGATGATATTGAAGACGGATCTGAACTCCGAAGAGGAGAACCATGTCTACATCAGAAACATGGGATTCCTATGGCTATCAATGTAGGAGATGCTTTACATTGTAAAATGTGGGAACTACTACATCGAAATACTGACATACTTGGGCATCAACTTTCCTTCCAAATACTTTCAGAATTCATTCAGCTCAGTAATCAAGTTGTTCAAGGGCAACACATTGAACTCAGTTGGGTTAGGAATAATCAGTGGAACTTGAATGAAAATGATTACTTAACAATGTGTATTCAAAAAACTGCATGGTACACATGTATTACACCATGTCGTGTAGGAGCAATTATTGCTGGGGCTTCCAATGAAGAAACCGATATCTTTATTGAAATTGGAAAGTCTTTAGGGATTGCATTTCAAATCCAGGACGATGTATTGAATCTTATTGGTGATGTCGGTAGATATGGTAAGGAAATCGCAGGAGATATTAGTGAAGGTAAACGAACTCTTGTCCTTATACACCTATTCAACTCATGTACATCAAGTGAAGCAGAGGCTGTAATTGAAATTATGGCTCAGTCTCGTTCTGAAAAAACTGAAGAAGATGTTGAGAATGTATTGAAATTAATGCATAAATATAACTCTATCGAATATGCACAGCAACAATCAAAAACTCTGCTCAAACAAGCAGCTGAACTGTTTACCCACAATTTTGGACACCTACCTGATAATAAAGCAAAAAATCTATTTCTATCACTTATCCATTTTTTCGTTGAACGCGAATATTAGTAAGGAGAACACTATTAAATGGCTACTGTTATTTCATCTGGAAAATTGAGAGGAATTATGAAACTTGCAGATGCAAGCGGAAAATTCAAAATGATGGCTATTGACCAACGGGGTTCTATGGTCACTAAACTTGCAGAAGTTCTCGATATTGAAAAATCAGATGTAGAATACGACGATGTCGCTACTATCAAAACTTTGATTACAAGACTTCTTGCACCCAATTCCACTGCGGTGTTAACTGATCCGATTTATGGACATCCATATTCACTTACTGAAATTCCAAGAGATGTCGCACTCTTATTGGCTTACGAAGCATCTGGTTATGTGAGTGAAGGTGTCGGAGAAAATGAACGCTTATCAAATCCTATCGACAATTGGACTATCGCCAAAGCACAACGCGCAGGGGCAGATGCAATAAAATTATTGGCATATTACCATCCAGATGCTTCAGTTCCAGCATTAAAACACCAGCAAGAATTCGTTCGGCATGTTGGAGATGAATGTGAAAAACAGGATATACCGTTTCTCCTTGAGCTTGTAAGTTATGCATTGGAAGGTACAACAAAGAGTGTTGAATTCGCAAAACAGAAACCTGATTTAGTTATACGAAGTGTTGAAGAATTTATTGATCCATCATACAAAGTGGATATCCTCAAATTAGAGTTCCCCGCAGATCTCAAATATACTGAAGAATATAAAGAGAGTTCCTTCTATGCAGGAGACTCCGCATATAATCTAAATGAAGTGAAAGAAATTTGTAAAAAACTTGATGAAGCTTCAACACTACCGTGGGTAATCCTTAGTGCTGGGGTGGATATAGAGGAGTTCATTGAAAACGTGAAACTCGCAGCTGAAGCAGGCGCAAGCGGATTTCTATGTGGTCGTGCAATTTGGAAAGATGCTGTCGACTTCTTCCCAGATATCAACGCTGTTACACAGTTCCTCGAAAACGAGGCTACAACAAATTTCCATAATGCAAATGCCGCCGCTGAAGCAGCTTTACCATGGTTTGACCATAGACATTTTGGCGGTGCTGCAAGTATTCAACTTGAGCATCAATCTGAAAACTGGATTCAAGATTATTAGGTGAGATTGACTTTAGATAAAAAGGATGGATACACACTAACAACGAAATTAATCAACTGTTAGGTATATCCATCCTAAATTAAAATATAGGTTGTTACTGAATCGCCTTTATTTTTTCGTTTATCTTTTTTGCAATGGCAAGGGTAGTTTCAGCAGGAACTTGACCACCAATTTCTGCAACCAATACAACAAACGAACCGTGGACAAAAAGCCAATTCGCACCAGCCTGCCACACTGTATCTCCAAGTTCAGTTTTTTCTTCTGCAACAGGTTGATATATTGAATCAAGGCCACCTATTTTGCTAATTGTTTGTGCTGATAAACGCACCCGACCCTTATCCGCTGCTGTTTGAGCATCATCAGGAGATTCAAATAACCAATAATTTATGTTCACTTGTTTACTTGCTGCATTGTATAACCACCAACGATCTCGCCAACCGAACAAAGCAACAGGTTTAGCAGGTGCTGTTAAAGAATAAAGTTCTTGGGCAGAGGAGTGATATACTGAGTACTCAGATAAGTCTGTCTCTGTTAATTGAATTGTATCCAACGATATATTCATAACTCATATAATAACATGTCAACTATACAATTTCTAATAAAAAATATAAAAAAATTGAAGAATTTCTTAAGTTCTAACACTAATATATTAGATTAACGTTTAATCTCTATAATATTGATTATAATTATAAAAAAGAAAACGATAGAATGTATTGTCTTGTGAGTCTTAATTTTATATAAATATAGTTTTGAAAAGAACTAAAATATTAATACTATGAAAATAATTTCGCGATATTGTCTGAAGGAATTCGCTCCACCTTTCTTAATATCACTTATCTGTTTTACATTTATCATCATATTTGATGAACTTTTTCGGCTTGTAAAACTATTTGTAAAGAAAGGTGTCAGTCCAATTTATCTATTAGAATCTTTACTATATGTGATGCCAGCAACAATTGTACTCTCTATTCCAATGGCTGCATTAGTAGCAATTCTACTCTCTTTAGGACGGATGTCAACTGATAATGAAATCACTGCAATGAGGGCACATGGTATTTCATTCAATCAACTAATGATTCCTCTATTATGTGTAACAGTACTTCTAAGTGCTGTAGACTTATTGTTGATGGAATTGGTATTACCACGAGCAACACTCGCATCAGTATCACTTAAACGGGCAATACAAAGACATAATCCAGCGGTAATTTTAGAAGAAGGTATAGTGATGAAGGAACTTGAGTCCGAAGGTAAACTTTGGATGTTTGAATCTACTGACGAAAAATCACAAAGACTACAAAATATAAAAATATGGGATGAATACTATCAAGGCCAACCCCGTTATACATTAGCAAAAACCGCAAGTCTTGGTTATGAAGATGGTAATGCAAAGTTAATCCTATATGATGGAGAAACATACGAACCGGAAACTGATGGATCTGATGGATTTAGGATTACTCAGTTTCATAAGCAAGAAATCGCTCTTGATTTTAATCGTAATCTACAAAGATCTGAGTATAAAACGCAACATCCTCAAACAATGCGGATCGGAGAACTAAAATCTCATATCCAAAATATCGGAAATTCGATTAAACCTGAAAAAAAATCTGAAATAGCTATAAATCGATTACGCTATGCAAAAGTAGAATATTATAAGAAATTCGCACTTCCTTTCGCTTGTTTAGCATTCGGGTTAATTGGAATACCTCTCGGATTCATTGTGAAACATAATGGAAGAATGATCGGTTTTGGTATCGGTTTAGGTGTGATTTTGTTGTATTACCTTCTCCTACAAGTTGGACAAAATACAGGCATGACTGGACTATTTCATCCTGCATTAGCTATGTGGCTACCCAACATTGTCATTGGAGCTATCGGAATTGTTTTTTCAACAAATATGATAACAGAAGGTAAATTACAAGCATGGCGAAAAAAAGATAAGAAATTACCAATTGTCGTGAATAGAAATGCTGAATCATAAATGTCAATAGGAAATCTGGTTTGAAGATAATTGATAAATATCTTATCAAAGAATATCTTAAATCCTTCTTAATAGGGTTTATCTTCTTTAGTGCACTTGTCATCATTGTACGTTTATTAGACAAAGATATAAAACACTTTGATGATGGAGTTTCATACATTACTGCAGTAAAAATCATATTATATCAAGCACCAAGACGGATAATGGAAATCGTTCCTGTTTCTGGTTTTGTCGCAATCTTTTTTATCCTTGGTCGTATGGTCAAAAGTAATGAATTCGTTGCTATGAAGGCTGGGGGAATTAGCGTTTACCGGATTTTGGCTCCTGTTATTGTAGTAACACTATTAATATGTATAGCATTCTCAATCTTTTATGACCGTTTTGCTTCACCAGCCTACCATGAAGCAAATGTCTTACAGAAGAAGGTTACAAGGAGATTTGGAAGAAACCTCTTATTTAAAGGAAAAGAAAATCGTATCTTCTATTCTCACAGTATCAACTTAGAAGAGAAAAGCATTTACAAATTAACAATTTGGGAATCAGATGCTGAAGGTGAACTTAACCGAACAATTTATGCCAAACAAGCAACATGGACTCCTACACATTGGGAACTCAAAAATGGTAACATAAGATTATTTGATGGTGATTCTGAAGTTGGGTTTGAAACTTTTGAGGATCTATCCATAGAAAGACACGAAGAACCAGAACTGTTTATTGGAAGCAACAAAGATCCTAAAGGAATGACTATTAAAGAACTGAAAGAGCAGATTGCATATAAACAGGATGCTGGACAAATTACACGGATTGAGCAAGTTAAATTACATCATAAAAGAGCATATCCTTATGCTGCTGTCGTGGTTGTTTTGTTAGGTGCTCCAATTGCAATTCGTTTTGGCAAAGCTGGATTCTTTGCTGGATTAGTCATTGCTTTCTTTCTTGTCTTTATATACTGGGCACTTTCGTTTGCTACACTTGAAGGATTAAGTGAGAATGGAAAACTACACCCATTCTTGGCATGTTGGGGTACAAATATAATTTACGGAATTGTGGGATGTATCTTGATGTGGCGTACTCCTAAATAATCAAGATATTCCAATAATTCGTATCTATCATTAAAAACACATATTGTCCGTTAAATTAATCCTCTTTTAGTATAAACTCCTTCCTAATGACATCATCAAAAATAGGCAATTTCTTTTTCAAACTACGAAGTTATACCCCTATACCTATAATTTTGATGATGCTCTATTATGCAAGTCCAACAGGTTATTCCGTTTCTTTTGGATTGCTTTTTATAATATTAGGTGAGAGTATTAGAATATGGGCAGTTGGATATGCAGGTGGAACAACCCGTGCTACAGCACTCGGTGCTGCAAGGGATTTAGTAACTACCGGTCCTTATAGTTATGTTCGTAATCCGTTATATCTTGGTAATTTTATATTAAGCTTTGGCGTGTGCATTATTTCCAATGTATTATGGGTCATACCGATCTTAACTATTGGATATTTCGTTCAATATCTACCAATTATCTCTGTTGAAGAAACCTATCTATCCGAATCCTGCGGAACCGTATACGAATCATATTATAACAATGTTCCCCGGTTGCTGCCCCAATTAAACCCATATCCTACATCTTCATCACATGACTTTTCATTAAAACGGGCATTAAACAGTGAGAAACGCACCTTAACTGCAATTCTCTGTGTCATAGGACTACTCTATGTCAGGCAGTTTATCCCAATCTAAAACCGGATTCCACATTCGTTAAATTTAGTTTTAACCTTTGGAATATCTTAATGAAAATCTTACTCGATGAAAGTCCAATTCGTTCCATTCCATAGATTTCTAATTCTGATTAATTGATTAAATGTTATTTTTCTACATAAAATCTATAATCATATTTTGAGAATTCTTAGTCTTTAATGTCAGTTATTTCCAGAGAATAAAATAAAACACCTATATCATAGAATTTATACTCGCTAATTCTATGATATAGGTGTAGAAATGAATTTTGATATGTAACTATTGGTTAGGTATTTCTACCGGCAAATCCAGCCGGTCTCCCCATTCTTTCCAAGAACCTATATAGTTTCCAACCTTTGGATAACCCAATAAGCGTAAAGCTAAATAGGAGTGTGAAGAACGGTAACCACCTTGTCAGTAACACATCACCTGTTTCTCGGGTGTCACACCTACAGCTTCATACATCTGTCGTAACTCATCTGCATGTTTGTATGTCCCGTTTTCATCAAGATTATTCAGCCACTCAATATGTACAGATCCGGGAATTGCACCTGGTCGCTCAGCACGAGCGACTCTACCATAGTGCTCATCATCCGTTCTAGTATCTAATGCGATAAAATCCTCATTGTTCAGTAAATCATTAATCACATCTGCATCCAGGTGTATACTTGTGATGGCATTGATAGGAAATTCTGATACTTCTGGGGGTTCTACACCCTCCAAACAAACCTGACCACCAGCAGCTACCCACGCTTTGAATCCTCCATCAAGCAGTTTGGTGTTTGGGTGTCCTAAATATTCACAGAACCATAGTCCACGTGATGCACGTGTACCAGATATATCCTCATACCAAATAATCGTTTTTGATGAATCTATACCTCTTTGTTGGAACAAATATGCTATCATCCACATAAATGTGTCTAACATATCTTTTTGTGTATTATTTAAACTTAATCCAAAAAGATCAAGGTGTAATGCCCCAGGAATATGACCCAAAAGATATTCATGTGTCGGACGCGTATCTACTATACATAGTGATTCATCATCTATTTCATTCTTTAATGAATCGGCAGAAATTATTAATTCGGGGTTCGTATACCCTTTATCCCCCATTATAAACCTTCTTTCAGGTAGAATATACTACCTTTACTTATTAGTTATATTGATCGTTTTCCATCTTCCAGTACGATAAAATAACCACATTGAGATACCTTGAACAACATTTGATAGTGATATTCCAATCCATACCCCATTTAGTCCTATAATACGTGAAAACAGAATAACAAGCAACAATCCTACTCCCATTTGTGATCCTAATGTTATAATCATAGGGGTAAATGTATCACCCGCGCCATTTAACGCTTTCCCTAATACCAATGAAAATGCTATGAAGCCAAATGTAGCTGAGAGAAATTGAAGATACTTTATTCCAATTCTTACTACCTCAGGATCATCGTTGAATATTGTAACAAACACTCTCGGAAAAAATAAAAATAATATTCCTATTCCAGACATGAGCGTTGTACCAATAATATTACCTATACGTGTCGTTGTTTCGGCACGTTCAATCTGATTTGCACCTATATTTTGACCTACCATAGGAGCTACAGCATTCGCAATACCAAAACCTGGATTCATCACTAAAATACGTAGACGCATACAGATCGTATATGCTGCCACAGCGAATTTACCATAGGGTCCAATTACCCAAAGAAATATTAGACGTGATAAATGTCGCCAGAATCCCTGCATAGAACTATAAATGCCTAATCTAAAAATGTCAAGCATTTCAATTAAATCTGGTTGAAAATGAACATGTCGTAATGACAAAGGTGATCTCCCTACCCATATTAGAATCAGAAGAATGCATACACCGAAGCCTCTTCCAATTATCGTCGCGTATGCTGATCCAGCAACACCCAACTCAGGAAATCCCCATATACCAAAAATTAATAGAGGGTCTAATACTATATTTATTACCGTAGAAAAAATCAATACTACTGTAGGTGTTAATGCATCCCCTCCAGCGCGAAAAATTGAACCGAGTGTCATAGACAGGAACATCGTACTTATTCCTACAAGTATAATCCGCATATAGGTTGTTCCAAGCCTAATCACTTCTGGATCTTTAATTCTTAATGTCCGCAAACCAATTTCTGATATAGGATATCCAATTAATCCCACACCAATGGCACAGAAGACTGCTAATAGAATTGCTTGCATTGCAACATGATTGGCTTGAGCATAGTTTCTTGCACCAAGGTATTGTGCAACTAAAATACCTGACCCCGTTGATATTCCAAGCGAAAACACACCTATTAATCGTAATAGGTTACCGCTCATTCCTACAGCTGCGATTGATGCAGGTCCAAGTCTTCCTACAAAAATCATATCTACAACATTGAAAGCATCCTGAAGGATATACCCGAAAGTTATTGGTACTGCAAGATTTATGAGATGACGGAATAGACTACCTTGCGTCAAATCTTCTCGAGTTTTTTTCATATAATACCTAATTTCTTACGACTTATATCCTATATTCACATTTATTTAGACATATAATTTATACTTGCTAATTTACCACGGTTGTTTTAAACTTAGCCAAATATATACTCCGTAATAAAAGGAAATACAAGTGAAAATACTGATAATGTCTGATATGGAAGGAGTTAGTGGAATCGTCGTCTGGGATCAAGTAGATGGTGGTGCCGATATGTTTGAGGAAGGGAGAATCCTTTATACTGAAGAGATTAATGCTGCTGTTCGAGGTGCAAAAGCCGCAGGAGCTACTGAAATTGTTGTTGTTGATTGTCACGGTGCTGGAAAAGGATGGACATTTAATTCTTTGATTCCTGATAAGATTGATCCAAATTGTGAATGGGTTTCTCATCACAGCTGGGGTAGATTTGATGAGATGTGGAAAGATGGTTGTGATGCGTGTCTCCTTATTGGTATGCATGCAAGAAATAATACACCTGATGGTGTATTATGTCATACAATCTCTACAGTGCAATATCAGAACTTATGGTTTAATGACGACTTGGTTGGAGAAACCGGTGTTAATGCTGCACTCAATGGACATTACGGTGTTCCTGTTGCTCTTGTAACAGGGGATACTGCTGTTTGTCGAGAAGCAAGAGAATTACTCGGTAATGATCTGCCTACTGTAGCTGTCAAGAAAGGTTTGAGTAAATATAGTGCCAGACACATTCCACCTGTAAAAGCCCGTGAAATGATTGAAGACGCAACGAAAAACGCACTATCCGATCTGTCTAAACTCCAACCTTATGTGCCAGAAAAACCAACAACAATTAAAATTGAGGTATCAAGTGTAGATAAAATGTCTACATTCAAAGGACGGCCTGGTGTAGAAATAACCGGTCCAATTACAGTTGAAAGTCGTGCTATGGATTGGATGACTGCCTGGAACCAATTCTGGCCCTATGTATAACTCCCAATTAACAAGAATAGATACAAGCAAACTAAAAAAGATATATATTACATGAGAAAATGAAACACTATAGGTAATTCATCTATGAAAAATTTAGTTTCGTTTCTCTCTTATATAATTCACTATTATACTTAATATTCCTTAGGTTGGACTGAGCAAGAAACCTAAACGTTCCTCCGGATATACAGTGAATGATGGGTTTCACATTGGTTCACCCCAACCTATGAAATAAACATTCTATATAATTCAACTACGTGCAATTCATAGCTTAAAATATGTTAATTTATTCTTAGGAATCGTATTCAAGTAACATTAATCTTATTCGTCCAATACATCAAGCGGATCCCCAGATGCATCTTTTCTCTCTAAGATCTCTACCTCATATCCATTAGGATCTGTAACAAATGCCATCTTCATTCCACCAGATGTAAATTGCTTCTCCCATTCATCTGGCCAGATTTCTAATCCTGCTTTCTCTAACCCATCACAGAATTCAACTATATCAGGTACACCGATAGCAAAATGCATCAGATCTTCTTGAACCTGAAGGTCAAAATCTGGGGAATAGGTAAGTTCCAATGTATGTTCATTCCCTGGTAACTCAAGATGTACAATTTGATTACCTGCCGGGGATTTATCACTACGACTGAGTACTTTAAATCCAAAATGATCACAATACCAATCTATTGAACTATCAAGATCACTCACTCTAATTCGCGTATGTAAAAAAACTGCCATGAAAGACTCCTATTTAGAATTTTTTGTTTGTAATATTGTGTTTTGATAATAACACAACCAAGTATAATTGGCAAGAATAACAAGATGTCTATCTATTATCTATACATGATAGAAATCTTATTATCTTTATATTGCACTTGGATCAGTTAACCCAGTCCAACCTACAAAAGTCTGGTTAGAAAACTGGTCAACCATGTTGTGTAATGATTCTTAGAGAATCTACAATGATCAATGACTAATCAGATTTATAACTATTGACATGCTCATGTATAGATTGCCGTTCAAGATTAGCATGTGGGTCAGTACGTCGAGCAATACCTGTTATATCATCAACGGATTCATCCGCTTTAAACCTTAGATAGAGTTTATGAGATTTTGCAGCCATAGATGGATTCTTAAGGGCTCGGTAACAACGCATCATATTATAGTGTGCATCTAAATCTTCAGGATCTACCTTTAAACTTCTCTTAAAATGTGATATAGCAACCTCATAATTCCTCTTTAGAAAATGCAATCGTCCTAATTCATTCCGTACCCTCGTGTCTCGAGGAAATTGCAGGATTGCTTGTTCAAAATGTTGAATTGCTAAATCATAATTTCCATATGATTCCTGTACGATTCCATAAAAATAATGTACTTTTGCGCGATTTGGGTCGGTCAATGAAAGTGATTTCTGTAAATCTAAGGCGCGGTCTAATACCTTTTCAGCCCCAGACATATCACCTTCCTTAATACGGCATCTGGCGATATTAACCCATCCATCGAGATAATCTGGTTCAATTTCAGTTACCTTTAAGAAGACTAATTCTGCCTTTCTCAAATCTCCTTGCAGAAACAAACCTATACCGTAATCATTCCAACGTTCACGTAAATTTTCTGTGTGCAAGTGTTGGTTGGATGTTGCTTCTTTAATTCCTGAATTGGTCTTCTCTGATTTTACATGCAGCTGTGTCTTTGCTTCAGCCATGACAACAATGGGTAGATTGGGTATAGATTTGATCTGTCCAGCTACATCAGATGTGTCACCTGTCCATACCCATTTACCATTGTCATATCCTTTATCAACCTTAAAATCCGTGTCCTCTGGATCACGTACACCTGCGTATGCCCACTGTGTATGCCACCAATTGAATTTACGGTAATTCAGTTTTGCATTTACATTTAGTATATTTCCGGTATCTGGTGGAATATCTAATCGATAACGTACAGTATCAGCTGCACCGGGTGGGATAGTATTGGTATATAATACCTTACGCATTGCCCAGACATTCCTCTTGTTGATTAGATTAGCATGTTCATCAAGCATATAACTGCGGTAAAAATGAGCACTGGGATCAACTGGACCATTTCCATCCGGTTCTGAAATTCTGCCGTTCCAAAATACAATCTTCTCATTTTCATCAGTAACCTTCAACTCAAGCCAAATGTCAAACGCATCTATAGTGCCTGTGGGAAAATGATGTCCTATCCCTCTTGTCCGTACTACTACTTCTATGAGAGTACTTTCATTTCTAAAAACTGAAGTTCCATTATCTGGTATAGGAAAACCATCTGCAAACAGATCAAGTGTAATTACATCATTTTGAAGAAAATTAGTCACCGCTTGGAGTTGTTCGTCCTGTTTGTTAACGTATGGAAGGGCAGTATTAGCAGCTGGAAATCTGTGGCTATGTACCTTACCTTTAATGTTTCCAGCATCCTTAGATTCTACCATAGGCATATGACAATCAGTACATTTCTGTGCTTTTTCTGGGTAGTAAAATGAGAGAGCTCCTTCATGTGATACACCACTTTTCTGCCATTGATCATAATCATTAAATCCACGTATCCATCTGTAATTGTTTACTGGAAAATCCATATGAGCCTTATGACATGTAGAACAGAATTCAGCTGTATTCTCACGATGAAATGGTTTTAGAAAACTTCTTTTATGGGGTTCTGGATCAAGTTTAATTAAGTAGTTGTGCATACTACGAATCAAACGATTATTGCTTGATGCCAGATCATGAAGGGGAGGATATTTAATTACATAACCACTATTCCCCATAGTATCCTTAACACGATCAATAGAATGACATGCAGTACATGCCAATCCGGCTTGTGCTGCTGGTGTATGAAGATTCTCACGTATGGGTTTATCCATAACTCCATTTAGTAGAATGGCAGGATCATGACAACCGCCACACCACTTTGAGGGTTGTATTCCATTAACTTCCTGCATATAAATTATGGATTTACGATACCACTGATTGTTGAACGAAGAAAAATGATGGGCAGATTCATTCCACTGTTTGTAAATATCGGGATGACACCCATTTGTAGCGCAAGTTTCAGATGTTAAAAAGAAGTCTGTTGGTATAAGATTACCCGTTGCAGTTTCTACTGATGCGGGGAAAAAATGGCCTGTTGTGCCTCCTCCTTCATCATACATACTACTTGGAGGATATATCGGATTTTCAACAAGATATGTTTCATTCGGAAAGAAATGATGGGAAAGTTTAGCTCCAATCGGAAAGAACAGAACACCAACCAACACACTGATAAAGACTTTTCGATACTTTGGAGTAAAATGATTTGTGTTCTTCAGAAGGTGTACGGCAAATAACAGGCTTCCGAGTGAAATACTCAATATATGAGAGATTAGGAGCCAACGATATGGTGTTGATGCTCCAACCACCATTAAATATATGCCACTAACAATCCCGACTATGAGTACAATTACCGCTATTTTGCCAAGTGATGGACATGATCTAAAATACTTAATAAGGTAATAACAAAACGGAATTATGAGTAGACTACCAATTCCAATATGAGCGAGAACATTAAGGATGTAAAATACAGTTGGTTCACCAAAACTAAATAGATATGAACTGTTTAGTAAGAGTAAGATAAATGCATAAATAGGTAATCTACGAATATGTGTCATGAATAAAAGGTGAGGTGTATTCCTTAACTAATTTTTTATCGAATTCTCTCTATGATTAAGAGAGTTGTATTCTGATGATATATGAATCTTCATCTGTCTATCCAGCAGTATAACCACCATCAATCGGTAGAGCAATTCCTGTAACAAAAGCTGATTCATCTGAACCCAGATATAATGCCCCGTAGGCAATCTCTGTAGGTTGACCTAATCTTCGTAAAGGATGTCTATTTGCCAACTTTTGATACTCATCTGGATTCTTCACAACACCTGCCACTAAAGGTGTTTCTATGAAACCTGGACAGATACAATTTACACGGATATTATCTTCAGCATAATCAAGAGCCATTCCCCGTGTTAGATTAGTCACTGCCCCTTTTGATGCGACATAAGCGGCCCGTACTTCAGCACCAACTAATCCATAAATGGATGAAAGATTGATGATTGAACCGCCACCATTTTTTCGCATGGCAGGTATTGCAGCCTTACAAGAAAGAAAAACCCCTGTAAGGTTAACCCCTAAACAATGATGCCAATCTTCTTCTGGTAATTCATCAACAGGAAGCCTCATTGCAATTCCAGCACTATTAACGATTATATCAAGCTTCCCATATAGATTGACAGTATGGTCTACCATCTGTTGTGTATTTTCTTGGATGGTCACATCGGCATGTATAAAACTACCATGAAGTCCTTTGTCGTGAATATCTGCGACAGACAACTCCCCACCTTCCACATCAATATCAGCAACAACTATTTTTGCACCGTGTTCTGCGAATAGTCTCGCGGTAGCTTTACCTATTCCTGATGCAGCACCAGTTATTATAGCCACCTTATCCTTCAGTCGCACAGTTAGACTTTTTCCTTCCAAGCAGCAGGATTCACTTCAGGTTCACCAATAGTGTTCCTGAGTATACCAATGTTTTCAACTTCAAGTTCAATTACATCTCCTGGCTGTATCCATCTATCAAGTTCCCATCCGCATCCCATTCCAACTGTTCCCGACCCTAAGAATTCACCAGGAAAAAGAGTTTCTGACTGAGAAACAAATGAGATCATTTCTGCAAATGAATAGTACATATCTGCAGTAGTTCCCTCAGACCAGAGTTCCCCATTTACTTTGGCAGTCATCTTTAGGTTATAGGGATCCTTGATTTCATCCGGTGTTACAAGGTATGGTCCCATGATATTACTATTATCAAAGTCCTTTCCTTTAGCTGGACCGAGGGAAAGGGTCATATGTCGGAATTGGATATCACGTGCACTTATATCGTTAAAAATAGTGAATCCAGCGATATAATCAGGGGCATCTTCTATAGGTATATTCTTTCCTGTTTTTCCAATATATATACCCCATTCAAGTTCGAAATCCAACTTTTCTGTATAGTTTGGCCATGTAACTATTGCTTCATGTCCAGCAATTGACCCTGGACTTCCACTACCACGATAGTAATTTGGTAGTTTATACCATTCTTCGGATATAGGTTTTCCTGTGATTCGTGATGCGGCATCCATATGTGTTTTGAATACACCGAAATCTCTCAAACTTGCAGCACGTGGAAATGGTGCAAGCAGGTGAATATCACTTAGGGCGAAGACAGATTCGGAGACATCAACCCCTTGACTAATCTGTTCTTGAATTTTATCAATATTGTTTTGTGCATCGTCAATTAGATTCTGTTCGAAGAATTCGGTCATATCTGATGTATCTAAATTAAGATCCGCTATTCTTCCATCATTAATCAAAGCCCCAATTCTTGTATGTTGATTCTGAGAAAGCAATTTAAATGAGACAAGTTTCAATGGTTTCTCTCCTTTCCTATATGTATCTTATATCATAGATAGCATCTAAAATCAATTTTAAACCCATTTATAATAATGTTGTATAGTTCTCTTTAGTGTATAGGTAGTATTTATAATCAGGATAATAATCTATGATAATATTTCAAAAAATGCCATCAATATAAAGAAAAAGCGTATCTCCCATAGGGAAATACGCTTTTTTCAAATAACTTCCATTAATAAACTGATAGATGTTACCAAGTAGCTTTAAGTGTACCCCATGTAGTTGATGTTTTACCATTCGGTTCAACTGGAGTAGCAACATCATCTTGCATTGAAATAAAACTAATCATTTCAATTAGAACTTGTCCGCGTGGTAAGTCACCTCTATTAGGTTCTTGCATGCATATTCCAACCCGACCACTGCTATCATTCAACTTAATGATACCTGGATCGAAGAAATCAGCACCATTATCACCAAATTTTGCTTCAACACTCCATGGATCAACAATCTGGTTTGCTTTAAAAGGACGTTCAGATGTAAAATCAACCAATGCTGGGGTATATTTCTTTCCATCATCTGTAGGAGTAATAGCAGTTCCACCACCCCACATATCAGCATTGATATTAATAATGGTTTTCAAACCATTCTCACCGTTTGCACCGCCACCTTCAGTAACATAGAAAGCATAGTCGGCACAATTCAGAATGATGTTTCCACCATATAGGAAACGTTCTGCGATTGAATCGTCAACCTGTGAATTTCCAGGAGTATATAGAGTTGTTGGGAACCAACCGAAAATGATGAGAATGTCTGCTTTACCATCATCAATTCTCTCTTCCGCCCAAGGTCCGATCTCTGCATCGGTTTTATAGACAACATCACCTACAGAAGACACTTCGTCTTTCAAATTGTCAAATACAATAGCGCGTTGAATATCAGCATTATCTTTTGATATCCATCCTGTTCCTTCACTAAAGATTGCAACATCGCCGAGTCCTGCCCAGCCGGACGTAGTAGCCACGAAAGCAAAAAGGATGGTAAATGCGATTAATAATTTTTTCATGTTCATTAAATTCTCCTTTGAGAGTATAAAATTTAGATTAATAAGATTAATCATGAATACATGATTAATCTTATTAAGCCAGTTAAAAACCAGATTTTAGATGTCCCCATGTAGTTGTTGCTTTCTGCTGTGGATCAACAGCTTGTGCACCAAGTACTTCAAAGAGGAAATTATCAATCATTTCAGCTAACACTTCACCGCGGGGCAATCCAGCATTATTCGGTTCTTGAAAAGCAATACCAATACGTCCGCCGGTTTCAGTATCATGAACAATGGCAGGATCGATATTACCAGATCCAGTATCACCAAAAATGGCTTCCACTTCCCATGGGTCAACAATCTGTGCAGCTTTGAATGTACGTTCTGAGGTGAAATTTCCAAGGCTTGGCGTATATTTCTTACCATCTGCTGTTGGTTTGATACCTGAGCCCCCTGACCACATGTCAGCATTTATGTCCATCATGTTTTTCAAACCTTGTTCACCATTCGCTCCACCACCTTGTGTTACATAGAAAATATAGTCTGCTGTATTTAGGAAAACGTTTCCACCTTCAAGGAATAATTCAGCAACAGAATCATCAGGATCTGCATTTCCAGGTGTATATAAGTTAGTTGGGAACCATCCGAAAGTAACGATAATATCAGCTAAACCATTATCTGTACGTTCTTTTGCCCAATCACCAATTTCCTTGTCTGTAAGTGTAACAACTTTAGATGGTTTCTTAAGTAGGTCAGCTAATTCTTCACCTTCTTGTTGTGCAGTATTTTGAGCAATCCATCCGGATTGTTCAGTAAATATGGCAACTTCTCCAAGTGGCAATGCAAAACTTGGTGTTGGAGTGATTAATAGAGTAAGAGAATACCCTAATAACATGGCCATAACAAAAATAACTTTCTTCATTTAAACTCCTTATTAAATAAAATGAAATTTTAGATATTCAACTACTAATATCAAAATTGAGTAATACAAACATAGTGATTAGCAAGTCAGAGTTAGTGTAGACGGTATACCTTACATAAAGATATTAGTCAGTACAAGCAAAATACCGTAGTAGAATATAAATTTTAGCAATAATCTTACTCAAAATTCTGGTAGAATATCTTTATAGTAAATATAAATTTCTTACTAAAACCTAATATTAATTGTATCAAATTCATCAATTAATGTCAAATAATATCTACATTTACATCATTTTTGTCAATGCTGGATTTTTAAATGGAATTTAGTTTTGATTATTGTAATTTACGGCAGGTTTGGTTTTCTTAATAGATTCTCAGCGGGTAATTCTCCAGTAAGTGTCAGAAGGAATTCCACTAATTCATCAACTTCTTTTTCTGTAAGATTTAAAGGTTCGATGGTTCCCTCTCTGGTACCTATAAAACCAGAAGGAACGCCGCCTGAATTGTTAAATTCAATGACTGATGCCAATGTTGGGAAACCCCCGGTATGAAAGTATGGAGCAGTAAGAGCAACATTTCTTAGTGTTGGTGTTTTAAATTGCCCTTGATGTATCGATGTGGGTTCAAGAAAATCAAGAATTCGTTGGGGTACATTAGGTTCATCACTATAAATTCCACCACCATTAAAAGGGTTCATTAATAATTCCTTAATTCCATCATATCGACCTGTATCCGTAGGAAGCATACCCTGTGGTACACCAAGATTGTGGAATTCATTGTCTGTGAAATTAGGATTATCATGACACAAAATACATACACCTTTTCCAATAAATGTTTTTAGTCCATTTTTTGCTCTCTCTCCAATTGCATTATTATCACCTGCGACATACTTATCAAAAGGAGCATTCCTACTAATCAATAATCGTTCATAGGCTTCAATTGCTTTGCCGATATTAGTAAAAATAGTATTAATAGCAATCTTATCTTCCTCAGACATTTGATCGTACTGATGATCTCCGGGTTTCCCACCTCTTGGGTACCTATCTGTGTCAGATAAGTTTGGATATTCACCGAAAACCTTTATATAATCAGATTTATAATATTCGTCTATCAGATGAGCAAACTGGAGTCGGGTTCCAGCTTGTTCTGTCTCTCCTTCTAATGCTATTAATGCTTGTGACCATAATGTATCTGCACGACCATCCCAAAACTGCCATTTATTGTAGGCAACATTCAATAAGGAAGGAGCATTTCTTGTTCCTCTACCAACACCCAAAGAAGTAGCTTCTGGATCAGCAAACCCGTAAAATGGAGAGTGACAGGTTGCACAAGCAACTGTGCTATCCTTAGAAAATCGTTCATCAAAGAAGAACTTCTGCCCTAATATTGCGGCATCAGGATTATCTGCAACCTGATTTGTGGGACTTAAAGGTGGCGTAATAGGTAATGGAGATAAACGTTGTATCACTGCCCATTCACGTTGTGTGAAAATATCTACTTCTATCTCATTCTCGTTATCAGTTGTCAACGATGTATCTTCACTACAGGCAATTAGGATGATGAATAAGCAACTAATTATCCGGAAAATAGTTAATTGTTTCTTTATCATATTATGGAATTCAAACTATTAACATTATTAATCGAATGATCTGATAGATCTATTCTTCTTGGGGTATATCTTTTGCACAACGAAAACCGAGTATCTGTCCACTCGCGACAATGTCATCATATTCTCTAAATGCGCATCTTACTTGATCTTCACCCGCAAACCAACTCGCCCCACGCCATGATTTTTTACCCATCCCACTATTTTTTGGACCTTTTGGGTTTTCCCTTGGACTAACTAAATAATAATCCATATCAAACCAATCAGATACCCATTCTGCTACATTACCTACCATATTTAGTGCCCCATAGGGACTCGCTCCATTATGAAAACTGTCGACAGGTGCAGCTGTTGCAAATCCATCAAGATGTCCATCAAACTTTCCTTCATCATCAAAATTACATTTCTTTGGATCGAATACATTTCCCCAAGGCCATATTCTTGCATCAGTTCCACGGGATGCTTTTTCCCATTCCGCTTCTGTAGGTAGACGTTTCCCTACCCATTCGGCATAGGCGACAGCGTCTCCCCAAGTCACTCCTACGACAGGTGTATCTGGGTGATTAAATTTTGGGTTATCCCAAAAAATTGAGTTTCGGTGTCCAGTAGCTTCAACAAACTTTTTGTAGTCAGCATTTGATACTTCATACTTATCAATAAAAAAGGCATCTAAATAGACCTTATGTTGTGGTAATTCATCAAGTTGATCAGTATGTGGATCAACATCAGGATCACTCCCCATAATAAAGTCTCCTGCAGGAACATATACCATACCATCTGGTATATCAATAGCGTCTTCAACTTCTATCGTTTCTTCTGGTTCTTCAATCAATTCTATATTATCTATTTGGATCTGATCTTCATCCTCTTTAAGATTCTTTTCGGAACACCCAAGAATAACTAATACAAAAATCAGACTGAATATATTATATAAGTATAATGGCTTAAAATAATCTTCTCGCATGGTAAATTACATTAATATTATGAGATATATATCCTAATATATACAGGTCTTAAAATGATTTTGCACAACGAAACCCAACAGAACTACTATGATCACTACACTGTGCAGGATAAATATAGAATACTGTGGTACGGATGTCATCAGGACCATTCGTCCATGAACCTCCGCGAATCGTGTAAATTTTTCCGTTGGTCAGATTATCATCTTTAATTAGACCAATTGGCATCTTAAACTCCATATCGTTTGTGCCTTCTACCCATTCCCAGACATTTCCTGCCATATCATGTAGTCCAAATGGACTTACCCCCTTTGGATAACTACCGATAGAAGCGGTCTGAAGTGCAAATCCGTCTAACTTTCCATCCATGTTGCCATTATCATCAAAGTTTCCGAATGTTGAATCAAATGTGTTTCCCCATGGATATATATAACCGCTTATTCCTCTTGCTGCTTTTTCCCATTCAATATCAGTTGGCAATCTTTTCCCTACCCACTTTGCATAGGTCTCAGCATCTTCCCAGTTAATACCAACAACGGGTTGATTATCACCATTAAGATAAGGATTTTCCCAAAACTTTGGTGTACGGTGTCCTGTTTCTAAGAGAAATTTCCTATACTGACCATTGGTGACTTCATACTTATCAATATAGAATGACTTAACGAATACAGATTGTTGATCTACTTCATTACCAAAGGAATTCTCTGTTTTCTCATTGGTTCCAATTATTACTACACCTTCTGGTATGAAGACCATTTCATCTACATCAATAATAGACTCTTCTACAAACGAATTAGTCTCAATGAGTGAGCTATTCGAATCTCCACTGTTACATCCAATTAGTGGTATAAGTAAGATAATAATTGATATTATGTATTTGTAGTTAAAATCTAAATGTCTCATCGATTAAGAAATATAATGTCTATGATTCTATTAGAAAATACTTATAATAAAGAAGATTTTATATTTGTATGAATCCGATTTCTAAATTACAAATTGAAATAATGAATATAAGGTAGGGTAGAGCAAAACCAACTTGCAATCACGCAGAATTCCATTCACATCTCTTACCAAGTATATAGTCCTGTTTGATCATTAAAACATAATCAAAAAGTAATATCTATTAGGTATCGTAATCGCTATATATCTACTAATAATGTTGCAGAATCTAAAAATTTGGTATTAAATTGAATATTGAACGATAAGATAAAAGCCTCGTAACTACTCCTGTGTCACATTTTCAGAAGTGAGAGATAGAAATAGTTCTTCCAAACTCATTTCATCAGTCGACATCTCGATTAAATTCCAACCGTTTTCGACAATAGTTTTTGCCACTTCCGGACGAATATCAATATCATTTTGATAGTATACTCTATATGAATCTTTAGTATTTTCTGATGGAGAATCAGCATTAATTACAAAGGGTATTTTTTTCAGAGTTGACAAAATTTCGTCATTAGCTGCTCCAGAAACTACAAGGTTTATAGTATTCTCAATTATCTTATTTTGTTCATTGGATAATTCGTCATCAGAATTTACACTATGTGTTTCAGTTTTTGGGATGGCACGTCCGTTTTTCAGTTCTATATCCCCAGTAATTTGTCCTTTACTAATAACCAATAACCGTTCACAAGTGTTCTTAGCTTCTGGAAGTATATGTGTACTAAAGAGAATTGTTCGTTCTTTACCAAGTCCTTTTATTAAGTCTCGTATTTCAACAATTTGGCGTGGATCTAAACCGGATGTAGGTTCGTCAAGAATCAATACCTCTGGGTCATGGATTAATGCTTGTGCCAAACCGACCCGTTGTCTGTAACCGCGTGAGAGTTGTCCTATAATCTGATTCCGTCTTTCAATTAATCCACATGATTCTATGACCGAATCTAATCGATTGTTCAGCTGCTTCCTGGATACATTTCGTATTTTTCCCATATAAGACAGATATTTAATAACTGTCATTTCGGTATATAAAGGAATGTTCTCTGGTAGATATCCAATTCGATTTCTTACTTCTTTGGATTCTTTAAAGACATCATATCCTGCGACAGTAACTTTACCACTACTTGCTGGCATGAAGCAGGTGAGTATCCGCATGGTAGTGGTTTTTCCAGCCCCGTTTGGACCAAGAAAACCTACTATCTGTCCCTTTTCAACATCAAACGATATATCCTTTAACGCTTGAAACGGACCGTAGTTTTTGTAGAGATTTTGTACTTCAATCATCTTATTGTTGGTATTGATGAAGATTTAATTATCAGAGAATAATCTAATGAGATTACAATTCATTTGAATCTTGATTGGTAATGCGTGGAATCGAAAATTCCATATCTCTTGGTCTACCAGATAAATATAGGTTGTTGTCTGGATTAACACCCTCAGAATCGGCATACACGTCAGGTAAGTCCACTGGAACAGATAATACTTCAACTCTATCCGGATACACACATACTTGTCGCCACATCATAGGAAAACAGATAACACCAGATGTAATGATACATAAGAAACCCTGTTCTCGAAAAACGCGATTTAGATGTAGGTGACCACAAAAGAAGCCTAAAATTTGCTTTTCAAATGGAGCAACTACTTCAAGAATTTCAGCGGAGTTTGCAATTCTTGAACCGACGCCTTGAAATTCAACGCTTGGAAAAGGGAGTTGGTGGGTAAATATGATGATTTCTTCGCCGTAATCAGCTGCCATTTTTAATTCGCGTTCTACCCATGCAAGCTGATTTGTACTTACATACCCATGTGTTAGATCTTCAGGGACCTCTTGTGCATCCATTAATATAAACCTAATGTTCCCCTTAACAAAACTTGTAGAACCTCTATTGTTTATGCCAAAACATTCAAGGTAAGAGGCTTTTGAACCCGATTCAGGGTCAAGATCGTGGTTTCCGGGTATATAGTAGATTGGGGCATTTAGTTCTTCCCCAAGCGAATGGGCAACATTGAGTGCTTCTACGTATTGTGCAGTGGACATATTAAAGCTATTCCCACCACAAACAATATCTCCCCCATGAACGACGAATTCAGGATCAAAGTCATTTATTTGTTCAATAACTTTTTGATAAAGAGCGAGACTATTCGTCTGTTGTTGCAGACCCCCTGCAAAGTTCTGCGGGGCATTTGGATAGAGATGTGTATCCGTAATAAAAGCGAATTTAAGAGGTGTCATAATATACTCTTTTTCTTCAAAATTGCAATATATGTAGGTTAATCTGAATCAATGTAGTGTTCTATTGTCCATCCCGTTGATTTTATAATATCTTGCATTTCCGATTTTGAAACTTGGAGGTAATCGAACCAAGGTGTGGCGTACCCCTTGTAACGTATTCGAATTTTCAATTGCCCACCCATTCTATTTCTATTAATTCTATGATACTCAAGATGGTCAGTATTCTCCGTTTGATATGGACAGAATGTTTCAGTTATGATTTTAGCATCAGGAGATGTCATAACTGCTTATCGTTTAAGTAACCATTGTGCTCTTTTAATATTACTAAAAAGTCCAAAATTATGCCCCAACATTAGAATGGTATCAAAAGTACCAAGTTTGGAATTGATTCGTGTTATTGAGATAAGAGAGGTCTCCCCACTGTAAGAATTCTTTGAATTATCGAGATGTGCCTAAATTGTCAATAAGGATATACCCATCATCTCGTTCAACAATTTTGAAGTTCTCCTCACCTGTAAAATAGTCATGAAGTAGGTGTCCAAAAGCATCTTGTTTGTTAGTAAGTATTAGTTTTTTACATAACCGGTTGTGCCGTTACGTTCTTCTTTATGTGCTTCCCAATACTCTTCGATTCCATTTCGCCAAGTTTGTGCTGCTTCAGTTAACTCAGCAGTGATTTCTGGATACTCATCTTTTAGATTCTTGGTTTCACCCATATCCTCATCAAGATTTGCCAAGTGCACATCATCTTCTGGAGGAGCTCCTTCAACCAATCTACCATTAAGTACTAACTTCCATTCATTTCGACGCATTGCCGTCTGATCTCCCATTTCCCAAAATATATCGGTATGAGGTGAAAACCAACCATCACAAACCATGCCAATTTGGTTTTCACCATCAAGTTGATATTTTGATGAATCACCACCGGCAGCGGCAAGAAAAGTTGGAAAAACATCCATCCCAGCACCACAATGTTTAACTACATTCCCAGGTGGAATTTCATTTGGCCAATTCATAATCCCGGGTGAACGAATTCCTCCTTCATATAAACTAAACTTATGTCCTTTTAGTTTACCTGCACTTCCTCCATAATAAGGGTCTTGTGTACCATCTAACCAATTTCGTGTTTCCCGTGATGGACCGTTATCACTTTGAAAATATGAGAAGGTATTGTCAGCTAAGCCATGCCGTTCAAGTTCTGCAAAGATTGCTCCTATACTATCATCAACAGCACTTAACATTGCAGCCATAATTTGTCTATCCCAAGGCAAATCAGGGAACCTATCAACATATTCTTGAGGTGCATGCATAGGATAGTGGGGTGCATTATAAGGTACATACAGAAAAAATGGTTTATCAAGTTCAACAGATTTTCGTATATATCTGATTGCATACTCAGTAATTAATTCCGTAAAGTATTCGCCATTTCGGTATATTTCCTCACCATTTTCCCACAGATCGTGGGTTTGGTCAAAATCTGGTCTACCTAAACCCCAATAAAAGATATGTGAGTAGAAATCAATACATCCAGCCATGAAACCGAACCAATCATCAAATCCGTGATCTTCAGGTCTTGAGCCTTCAGCGAGACCTAAATGCCATTTACCTGTCATAGCAGTGTAATATCCAAGCTCCTTAAGAGCAGTGGCAATTGTTGGAACGGAAGGTGGTAATCCAGTAGCAGTTCTATGACCAGATAAAATTGATCTTACACCTGCATGTGCAGGATACCTACCAGTTAGGACGGATGCTCGAGATGGAGAACAGACAGGAGAATTAGAGTACCAATCTGTAAATTGTATCCCGTTAGATGCCATTCTATCAATATGAGGTGTCTTAAAATCAGTTGCCCCCATACATGAAAGATCACCATATCCTTGGTCATCAGTAAGAAAGATAATAAAATTGGTTTTCATGGATTCTCCTTTACTCTATACGATAGATGAATCTACTGGCTAACTTTTATTTTTTCCAGAAACTCCGGTCCAAACTCCTATACTGTATAGCTTCAGAAACATGTGCACTTTCAATATTCGGGCAGTCATCTAAATCAGCGATAGTACGTGATACTTTCAAAATTCGGTCGTATGCTCTCGCGCTCAATCCTAATTGGTTAATAGCCACTCTTAATAGTTCTTGTGCTTGAGATTCAATTTTACAATACTCACGAATCTGCTTAGATTGCATATTTGCATTTGAATGTATAGTCGTACCTTCAAATCTAAGATATTGAATCCTTCTGGCAGTTTCGACTCTGTTTCGGACAACATCAGACTGTTCCCCAGTAACATCAGCAGAAAGTTCAGCATACTTTACAGCAGGTACTTCAACTTGAATGTCAATACGATCTAACAGAGGTCCAGAAATCCGTGACACATATTTCTGTATTTGGTTATCAGTACACTTACATTCACGGTTAGGATCACTGAAGAAACCACATGGACATGGATTCATTGCAGCGACAAGCATGAAATTAGCTGGATATGTTAGGGAAGCAGCAGCTCGTGATATTGTCACATGACCATCTTCTAATGGTTGGCGCATCACTTCAAGAACATTTCTTCGGAATTCGGGTAGTTCATCAAGAAATAAAACCCCATTATGTGATAGACTAACTTCACCTGGACGAGGAACATTCCCACCACCAATTAAACCTGCATCAGAGATGGTATGATGTGGAGATCGGAATGGTCGTGTCGATACCAGTGGTGTATCACTTGGTAAAATACCAACAATGCTTTGAATTTTTGTAGTTTCCAAAGATTCTTCAGTTGACAATGTTGGCAAAATTGAAGGTATACGTTTTGCAATCATTGTCTTACCTGACCCAGGGGGTCCAATCATAATAATATTATGTGAACCGGCAGCAGCAACTTCAATAGACCTTTTTACATGTTCTTGTCCTTTTACATCAATAAGATCAAGTAATGAATTATTATCTTTGTGTTCAGTAATTGCACCGAGTGTATGTGATTCTGGGCTAATTTCCTTAATTTCATTAAGAAACGCTGCAGCATCATAAAGACTTTCTACTGGATAAACATTTATCTCCTCAACGATAGCGGCTTCTTTTGAATTCTCTGCTGGTAGAATTACATTTTGTATCACATTATCTTTTGCTGCAATTGCTATTGGCAATCCACCTTGTATCTTTCTAATTGTACCATCAAGAGCCAATTCTCCCAATATCATAGTATTTTCAAGTTTATTAAGTTCAATTTGATTTGTTGCTGCCAAGACTCCGATGGCGATGGGTAGATCAAATGCAGAACCAGCTTTACGTATATCTGCTGGTGCTAAATTAGCAGTGATTCGACTTGGCGGAAAATAAAATCCTGAATTCTTTATTGCGGCAGTAACTCTATCCCTACTTTCCTTGATTGCACTGTCCGGTAAACCCACTGTGCTGAATGTAGGTAGACCATCTGCAACGTCCACTTCGACTTTTACAATATAAGCATCAATACCCAGCACAGCACTACTTAGGATCGTTGCGAGCATATATTAATTCCTTTACGTGATAATTCTTAAGAGTGGTTATATTCTATTTTTATAGTATTTAGAAATTTATTACAATTAATATTCATATTTCGTGAAAATATACTGGAACAACATAATCTGTAATCTGTTCTTGATTTAATGAGGATCACCTGTGAGTCTATTTAATATTAGGAGTTGACTTGGATCTGCAATTACAAACAAAGCATCCCCATCTTCAATTATCCAATCCCCAGAAGGGTTATAAATATATTGTCCATCCTTACTTCGCAGTGCAATCACTACCAAACCTGTTTCTTCCTGAATATGGGAATCTCTGAGAGAAACACCAGCGAGTTTAGATTCAACTTGTACAATAGATTCAGCAAAACGTGCGGTTTGTCTGCTTTCCTGCATCTTAGAAATAAAATCAATTAGGTGAGGTTCCAGTATTCCAGATGCAAGTCGAATTCCACCGATATGGTCTGGGAGCACAACTTCATCTGCCCCTGCTGTCATGAGCTTATCAGGAGAATTATTTTCAACAGCTTTTGAAACAACACGTATTTTTGGATTAAGGTTCTTAGCAGAGATCACGACAAAAAGATTATCCTGGTCTCGGCTTAAACATGTGACTAAACCCTTTGCCTGTTTTATACCTGCTCGTATGAGTACATCATCGTCTGTTGCATCACCCTCAATGTATAGAAAATCTAAGGTTTCCTCAAGATGTTCCAACCTTTCTTCATCAACTTCAATCCCAACAAAATTCACATCGGATTTCAACATCTCTTCTAAAACATGTATACCCGTATCACCGAGTCCACATACAATATAATGATCTGATAGTTTTTCTACGGTTCTTATCATTTTTCTTTGTTTAAATAAACTAAGGAGTTGTCCTTCAATTAGAAAAGCAATTGCAATTGTAACACTATAGACAAAGACCCCGTATCCACCAATGAGGAGAAAAATGGTGAAAATACGACCACCATCGCTCATCCCCATAAGGGTATGTCCTGCCGTAGTAAGGGTGATAACAGTCATAAAAACTGAATCAAGTAACTTCCAATTTCCACTTGGATTACCACTTTCAAGGATTGAATATCCGATGGATCCGAGAATTAATAGTCCTATCAATAGCGAGAATGCGATAATTATCTTCCGTTGATAATTCATTATCCTCTATTAGATTGCTCTCCTTATACTTCGTATTTTACTTATATCACATTGGTTATTTTATTCTTAAAACTCTTGAATATGGATACAAAGTCATAAAAGATAGGTGATAGAAACTGTTATGTTCTTATTTAGATTCTTCACCCTCTTCAGACGGATGGATTTCATCAGTGTCACTATCTGATGTTTCTTGATTGGAAGTATCATCAGTATCGGTAGGCAGGTCAGGGGAAGATGTATTTTCTTCAGATTCATTTGAATCCGATTCTTGAGTATTTTCTTGTAGACTACTAACTGCTCGGACGTAATTCATTCTCAATTCATAGAGAGAGTTACTCAAAAAATTAGTTTCTGGAGCGGATAGATTTCCCTTAGTTTTCTGTTCTAACATCTCAATTGTATCTATCACGCGTTTTACTAATTCTAAATTTACAACTACCTGTTCAGATTCAGGGTCTTTGAATCCTTCCAAATATAGATGAGCAGTAGTAACAAGATCTTGCAGATAAGTAGTAAAACTCACCGAAGGTATTTGTACATCTTCTTGGTTTATAGTATCTTCCATATCATTCTCCTAAGACTTAATAATCGAAGGTGTTGGTATTAAAGTAGTAACATAGAGTATTAGACATTATGCATCAGGCACGATGATTTGGGTTAGTAAACTTCCGGCTTGGTTGTTGTTATTTGGGTTCTCGTTCATAGCGAGAAAAATCACACCATCAGCTGGAGCAGGATTATCGTATCGTGATCCTATGGCAAAGACAACGCTCCCAATTTTAGCAATCAGTGAACCAATATTTGTACCGGGTAGTAAATATCCATCTCCTGCAGGAGTCTTTGCAACCCCATCAGCACCGCACCATCCGGTACGATTTTGTAAGTCTGGAGACCATGCACCGTCGGCATCAATAACAATTCTTTGTCCTTTTTCTACTCTAACATAACTTTCTTGCCAAACAGGACTCGGACGCGCAGTCCTAATAACAGATAACGCCATTCAATACTCCTTGTTAATTAGCGATGTTCTACTCTATTAAGCAATATCTTCACAGTTATTCTTTCTCACGTTCTCGAATTGAGATGTTTATGATTCTATCATCCTGAACCAGATTGTCTAATACATCAAGACCTTTAATTACTTTTCCAAGCGTTGTAAAATCATCATCTAAAATTATCGGTTGTTTACAAATAAAGAATTCATCTGCATCTGAGACGGTTTCCCCTTCTACTTTTGCCATCAATACAACACCTTTTACGAGCGGATGAAGACTCTTTTCTATTGGTAGTGTGTCGTCAACAAAAGCTGACCCAGCTTGAACGATTAGTTCTTCTACGCGATGAAATTTCTCGTTTTTATAATAATCAAGATTTGCATTTTTGATAAAAGCCTTTGCTGTGATAGGTGCATCATCTGCATAGAATTCAAACTCAATAGTTCCTTTGTCTGTTTCAATTACAGCGATTGCATTCGCTGGGTCAATTGCAGGTTTAGTTTGAGGAGTTGATTTCACTACCTCAGTTATAGGTTTTACCTCTTCTTGCTTAGTATCTGTCTGTTGAGTAGTCTTTGTAGTTTCAGTCGTAGTTGAAGATGATTGTTGATCTTGTTGTGCACAACCTGAAATAGAAACAACAAACACACATATTATGGACCAAAAGATGTAATTATATCCATTAATTCTCTGCTGCCTTAACATATTTTGACTTAGCCTCCAAACGTATGGTAGTGATTACATCGCCGATAGTTAACATATCGACAACGTGCATCCCTTGAATAACACCACCAAATGTAGTATATTGTCCATCAAGATGAGGCTGAGGTTTTAGACAGATATAAAACTGACTTCCAGAGGAGTTTGGCATGTTAGCGCGTGCCATAGCAACAGTTCCTCTGATGTGTTTTCGTTGATTTGGATTAGTATATTCATCAACGATTTTCCATCCAGGGTCACCAGTTCCGTCTCCCTTCGGACAACCTCCCTGAACAATATTTAAACCTGGTTGGTTGAGAATTCGATGGAAAGTTAATCCATCATAGAATTTCATACTGATTAGTTTTTTGAAGTTGTCAACTGCCACTGGGGCAGATTCGTCATAGAATTCAATTACAACAGGACCTTTTTCGGTCTTAAGTACTGCAACTTTTTCACCTGATTGACTCGAACCAGGAAGAAGTGAACATGCAGTAAAACATTGTATAAAGATTAATAGTGGTAGGATGTAAACAAATTTCTTCATGATTTAACCTTATTCGCCTTTAAGTCGTGCCCAAGTAGTTGTGAGTTTTCCTTGTGGTTCTACGTTGAGAAGTAATGGATTGTCCATATCTGTAAGTAACTCATCTTCAGATAGAGCATAGTTATACATTTTTATTTCATCAAGAGCACCTGTTAGAAACCTGTCCGATCCACCCCTTGCCCCGATATACAATGCTCCATTATTAGGAACAAGTTCACCTTTACAAGCTAATTCCTTATCTAAGACACCATCAATGTATAATTTGATGGTTTTCCCGTCCCATGTACCTGCCATAAAATGCCATTCACCATCAAGTATATTTCCGCCGATATTCTCATCATCACAATTATCAGGCAAATCAAAGAATTGTAAAAGAGAACCACCATTATATAAGGGAGCGAGTGTATATAATCCTGGACCCCACGCGGGACCTTTTTCAAGACCTGTATGTATAGGAGATCCTGGTCTTAATTTTGCCCAGAGTTCAATTGTAACTCCATCAACAATATCAAGACTTGAATGATCAAGAACTTCGCCGTGTGTTTTTCCGTCAAAATCAATTGCTTTTCCAAATTTGCCTTCAACAAGCTTAGGTGAACCCGTGAAAGTCACATCATTACGAAATTCAGATATATCTTTGGATGTCTTACCATTAAGCTCATCAAATGACAGATGTAAGACAAGATCTTCAGCATTTACCAGTTGCGTGAGAATTGAGACAGAGAACATTAAAATACATAAGCCTATTATGTGACCTACATGTTTTCTTATGGTTTGTTTTTTCAATTTCATATTACTCCTTGAACTAATTAATTAATCCATTCGTAAAAACACTAATAAGAATAATACCCTGATTTAGGTAAAAAGCTAAGACTTTATCTAACCTAAATCAGTGCTATTTCTATGTTAAGAATATCAAAATTGAGTTGAAAAGTCAAATGATTTGTTGTATTGGAGGATGTAGAGTTATAGGTATAAGTAGGACATTGTTTTTGTGTTAGGATTCCAAGAATTATCGAATAAATCAATCTGAATGTTTTTTTATTTCAATAACACCGATTCCTAACTCTGATAACGCTACTCCCTAACGCTTGATAAACAAAACCTATTGGAGCTTTCAAAGGTGGATAAAATACAGGGACACAATATCCATACACTAATCCACTCATTACACAAAAACTATTACCCGCGTAATCCTCGATTCAGATATACCAACAGAACACTAATAGTAATGTCAGTTTGAAAATAGATCTATGTATTCCATTTTTTACAAAAATATCTTATACATTGATACGGCAGAAGTAGCTTGCTGGGAATGCCCTAATGCATTCATACAGTTGATTCTGATTCACCGCACTGGAGTTTTCTAAGATTACCGAATTAATAATTTAATCTTCATATATCGTTCATACTGTTGATTCACTGATCCATTAGCAATATTTTCATATCAAACTCATGTGATAGTAACCAATTATTTACACACCATCCATCTGAGGGTATATAAAGTTTTTGGCATAAATATCGTATTTTCCAGGTGTATATTTTATATATTATAGTTATTGGTTTTCAGTATACAGTTTACAGAAGTATTAAATCTAAGCTATTACATTATTAAGATGATTTTATCGTTTTTCCAACTTAGTACATTATATTAGGTGTGTGAGAAAATGTTACACTTTTCCTACAAAGTGTAGGAATGCATCTTGTTATTACACTGCCTTTACTGTTAGTCCCTGTCTGGGTTTGTAGAGAATTAAACCTCTAATTCTAAAATTTGAAAAAAGTTACAATTTTGTAGTTTTCCTTGATGAGCGATGATTCTTTTTTTACTATTAATATTCTGATAACATAATTTTTATCGGCAGATTCACTCCTGAAAAATCAATTATTGGATTAGATTATAATACACTTTATTTTACTACTATGTATTAAAATAATATTCTATATATTATTTTAACGTTAATATGTTATTGTAACGTTAATTTATTATTATGTCAATGTATTCCTTTCTTTATGATATTAGTTGCTTATTCATTTATTTTCTTCAATTTATTTTTATTTATTATGTATTATGTATGTTGTTATCATAAACGCTGATAGTCGACTGCTATTGTTACTTATATCAGAAGCTCGCATTACACAGAGAAGAAGGCTTGGGTAGTGATGGTTTTCTTTTCTGAATCGCGGATGATACAGGATTACGTGGAGAAGCGGTCTTGCTACATTTATTCTTTGATCCCCGAATCTGAATAGGAATTTCACATTTCGCCCCGCTGGGGCTTAGTTTTCGGTGCAAGATGGTTTCTACACACATTTCGCCCCTCGAATCAACGGTATGAATGCCGTTGGGCATTCCCCGGGGCTACAGATGAAAGCTAATGTGTAAGTACAACAAATGTTCCCTTATTGTCTATCTGCGTAAGTCCTGAACTACGGCTATTTCATTTTACGAATATCGTATTGATAGGAATCTCACATTTCGCCCCGCTGGGGCTTAGTTTTTGGTGCAAGATGGTTTCTATACACATTTCGCCCCTCGAATCAACGGTATGAATGCCGTTGGGCATTCCCCGGGGCTACAGATGAAAGCTAATGTATAAGTCCAACAAATGTTCCTTTATTGTCAATCTGACTTTAGATTGACATTCACCATCCTATTTGGTAAAATTCCATATTGATTTACTATCAATCAACATAGTTCCATTTACATACTAATTCACTATTAGGAAGAGAATTTGTCACAAGAAAAAACCGGAGTCGAAAAGGAAGAATTACTACGAAAACTCCCTGCAATCGAAAGACTTCTGACTCAACCTGACATCCTGAAATTGGTTGAATCATATTCAAGATCACTGGTTACAGACATATTACGTTCAATAGTTTCAGAATATAGAACACAAATTTTAGAAGGGAATACGGTAATTGATATTCCTGACCCTGGCGAATATTCTGAATTGGTTGTTCAATATCTTGATGAAAAATTAAAACCTCCACTCCGCAAAGTAATAAATGCTACTGGAACTGTGACACATACGAATCTTGGACGATCATTACTCTCAGAATCAGTGTGTGAAAGTATTGTTAATGCAGCACAGAATTATGTTAATTTAGAATATGACTTAGACTCTGGAAAAAGAGGTCATAGGGATAGATTAACTGAACCTTTACTGCAAGAGTTAACAGGTTGTGAAGCAGCAACGATTGTTAATAATAATGCTGCTGCTGTACTTATTTCACTGAACACACTGGCACAAGGTAAAGAGGTAATTGTATCACGGGGTGAGTTGATTGAAATTGGTGGGGCATTCCGTATACCAGATGTCATGGCATCAAGTGGGGCAATTCTTAGAGAAGTTGGAACAACAAACAGAACACATCTTCGTGATTTTGAAGACGCGATTAATGAGAACACTGCCTTGATTCTCAAAGTTCATCCAAGTAATTATAAGATTGTCGGCTTTACCTCAACTCCAGAAATCCAGGAGTTAGCACAAATTGGTAGGGAACATAATATAGCTATAATGGAAGATTTGGGGAGTGGTGCATTAGTAGACCTGTCGAATTATGGTCTACCCTATGAACCTGTTGTAGCCAATAGAATTGAAGATGGAGTTGATATTGTAACCTTTAGTGGTGACAAATTGTTGGGTGGACCTCAGGCTGGAATAATTGCAGGCAAATCAGAGATGATACAACAGATACGAAAAAATCCTTTAATGCGAGCATTACGCGTAGATAAATTAACTATTGCAGCAATATCAACCACACTACAAAATTATCTATCTATAGATAACACTACTACCAATAATTTTCCTATGTTACAAAGCTACATGCGGTCTGTAGCCGAATTAACCACATCAGCTGAGATTGTATCCAAGAAATTAACAGATATTTTTCAAGAGAATATTACTATTGAAGTATCTGAAACTAAGTCTCAAATTGGAAGTGGTTCACTTCCAGAAGAAACATTGGATAGTGTTGCTGTAGTGTTAACACCGAAGAAAATTTCTGTAGAAAAACTCTCAGAATTATATCGACATGCCAATATACCTGTGATTGGCAGAATAGAGGATAATCAATTATACTTTGATATCAGAACTTTATATGAAAGTGAAATTGATTGTTTAATTCAAACTTCTAATGAGATTATATCGAAAACAGAAGGATTTCACTAATATTCGGATAGTTTTCATAATACTTATCTCTGTCTGTATGATATCTGCATGTGGAGATACATCTAAGCAGACTTTTATAGAAGGAGAGTTATCTGATATTTATATCTCACCTATAGATTATAGAGAGATGAAATTAATTCCATCGGGACAATTTGAGATGGGGAATTCTGATACCGATAGCGGTGATCCTGATGAATTGCCTGTACATACTGTTTCTCTTGAAGCGTTTTATATTGATATCCATGAAGTGACGAATTCACAATATCAGCAGTTTGTAATTTCAACAGGTTATTCCACTCCACCATTGTGGCACGATTCAAAGTTCAATAAACCTGATAGTCCAGTTGTTAATGTATCATGGAATGATGCTGTGGCATACGCCAACTGGGCAAAAAAACGGTTGCCGACAGAAGCAGAATGGGAATATGCAGCTCGAGGCGGACTAATCGGTAAAGTATATTCTACATCAAATATAATCACACATGAAGATGCAAATTTTGGTGGGATTGAAGGGAAAGATATATGGAAATGGACTGCACCTGTTGGTAGTTTTCCTCCCAATGGTTATGGATTATACGATATGATTGGTAATGTATGGGAATGGTGTTTTGATGAGTATAACGGTGGATTTTATGAATCTTCACCAAAACATAATCCTAAATTTGGGAGGAACAAAGCACCTGAAAATGAGAATTTTCGGATATTACGTGGCGGTGGATGGGGTGGTAGTGAAGAAGATCTGCGTGTTTCTGATAGGTGGTATCACCTTAGTTCTGGTAGTACAATCGGTTTCAGGTGTGTAAAAGATATAGATAGTATGAATTGATAGGTTAAATTCTATTTTGAAAGTGATTATTGTAAATTAATAGAAGGTATGTTTTTATGTCAGTTGCTGTAGAGTTAGACCAAATAACAAAATCTTTTGATACAACTTTTGCTGTTAATAATGTATCACTTACCATTGAACCAGGAGAACTATTTTTTCTACTTGGACCATCTGGATGTGGTAAATCAACGCTACTAAGGGTAATTGCAGGATTTTATCGTCCCGATGCAGGTATTCTACGGTTTGACGGAGCAGAAATGAATAGCGTTCCTCCACATCAGCGAAATACAGGAATGGTATTCCAAAATTATGCTCTATGGCCTCACATGACTGTAGAACAAAATGTTGACTATGGGTTAAAGTTAAGAAAGTTGGAAAAACAAGAACGGCAAAAGAAAATAGATTCTGTTTTAGACCTGGTTCAGATGAGGGAATACCATGACCGTCCTGTTAACACACTGTCCGGTGGTCAACAACAACGTATTGCTTTGGCTCGTGCATTAGTAATTGAACCCAGTGTTCTACTCCTCGATGAACCGTTGAGTAATTTGGATGCTGCACTCCGTCAGAATCTACGCAATGAAATTAGAGAAATACATAGTAGAACTCAAATTACCACAATATATGTCACACATGATCAAGTAGAAGCAATTTCTATGGCGACACGTATGGCAATTATGAAAGATGGGGTTTTTGTACAGACTGGTGCTCCACGAGAAGTCTATCAGTTCCCAACAGATCCTTTTGTAGCAAGTTTTGTTGGAGAAACGAATTTCATCACAGGGAATATACAAGAAATTTCCAATGGAAGTGTTATGATTGATACACCAATCGGAATACTCCGTTCCGAATGCATCTATCATGATTTTACTCCTGGCCAGGAGGTGTCCTGTTCAATTAGACCGGAAACTATCCAGTTGAACCAAAATGATAATGTAAATCAGTTTGATGCTACGCTTTCTCATATTACTTATTTAGGTAGAGTCGAGGAATATGAACTAATGATTGCTGACCAACATAGTATTAGAACCGTTCAGTATAATCCCCAGACGAATTTGAAAAGTGAAGGGGATATTGTCAACCTTTCAATCCCACCACAAGCAATTGTACCACTACCAATTGAAAATGCAGATTAGCTTTAATAATTTGTAGTCAAGATCTATGAATTTAACTCGAGATCAACAAAAAGCTCTTAATATTGATAAACACATCTGTGTAACTGCAGGAGCGGGTTCAGGTAAAACAACAGTCTTAGTAGAACGATACCTTGAAATTCTTCGTAAAGGCAATGTTAGTCCAAGTCAAATTGTTGCAATTACTTTTACTAAGAAAGCTGCTGCAGAGATCAAAGCACGTATAATTAAAGAGCTGCACTTAGATCGGAATAAAAATATACGCGAAAAATGTATTGAAGAGATGAGTGTTGCTCCTATTTCTACAATACATTCATTCTGTGCAAGAATATTAAGAGAATACCCATTTGATGCCAAAATACCAGCGTCTTTTACTGTTATTGATGGTATGGAACAAAGGCGTTTATTGCGAGAAGTTATCAAGAGTATATTGGACAAAATAGTATTAAAACCTGATGATCCTCTTTATTCCGAACTTGAATATTGTTTATATAGGACAAGAGATACAAAATATCTGATTGACCTACTATCAAAAATGGTTGAGAGTCGTTCGACAATTTACTTTCTACAAGAATCGGTTTACAAGAATCCTCTCAATAGTGACATACCACATGTATGGCATGAAATATTTAATGCACCAATTTTGACGGAAAGTGAACTATCGGAATTTATAAATTGTCTATATACTATACTTCATATTTCCAAAGGTAAACAAGTAGATAAAACGAGAGAATTATTACAACAAATTGAGACATTATCTGTCCAAGATGAGGATTACGACTTAAAACGTACATATCTAATAGAGATTGCAGAATTAATAACTACCAAGACAAATACAATTGCCAAAGATAAAATCTTAGGTAGAAATTTAGATACTATGGAGATAGAGGACGAAATTAAATTTGTTATCGCAATTGCTAAGAAGATTAAGAAAGCACCAAGCTATGATGCCAATGCTGATTTTGAAACTGATGAAGAATTGTTGTATAAGGTTACCCAAAGCCTTCTTAGCCTATACGAACCGATATTGAAAAACTATCAAGAGATTAAATTCACTCAAGGAAAATTGGATAATGAAGACCTTCAATTAAGAACTGTTTACTTATTAAAAAATAACAATACTGTAAGTGAAAAAATAAGAAATCAGTTTAAATATTACATGATAGATGAGTATCAAGATACAAACGAACTTCAATATGACTTAGTGAATCTTCTCACGAATAATCTCTCAGATACAAATTTATTCATTGTTGGTGATCCGAAACAAAGCATCTATGGGTTTCGTAGAGCTGATGTACGTGTCTTTAATAAAACGAGAGAAAAAATAAAAGAACTTGATGGAGAAGTTATTAGTCTGCAAGAAAATTATCGCTCTTTACGAGATGTCGTAGGATTCGTTAATTACTTTTTTGAAAGACAATTTACAGGTGAACTTGAGAATGATTACGAGGTGAATTATGAACCATTGAATAAAGCCCGAGATGCTAATGGCAATGGTTCTGTGGAGATAAGTCTTCATAAAGATGAGAATGAGGTGTCTGAATCTGTGTTAATCGCACAGAAAATTCAAGATCTAATTGTTTCTCAAGAGAAAATTTGGGAATATGGAGATGGTAATGTTGAAAAATCGAGACCAATTGAATTTGGTGATATAACTATTCTGATTAGGGCAAGAAGACACTTACCACTAATAGAAGTAGCATTAAATGAGTATGGTATTCCTTATCTTACATCTGGGGGAATTGGTTTCTATCAACGACAAGAAATATACGATATTTGGAATTATCTTCACTTTCTCAATAATCCCATAAGCAATAATACATCCTTAATTGGTGTTTTACGTGGACCGGCTTTTGGTATATCTGATTTAGAAATATATGAAATATCACATATAAGCGGAGATAGTTTTTGGGAGAAAATTAAAAACTACAATACACCTACAGACCAACTTAGACAAGCTAAAGTAATTTTAAATAGTCATCTTCAAATATCACAACGAATGCGTATGAATATGCTTATCCAGACTATTGTTCATGATACTGGTTTGATAGGAGTGATGAAGTCTGGAAATAAAGGTGAACAGAAATGGGCAAATTACCAAAAACTATTAGAACTCGCTGGAACTTTCGATGGTGATGAATTCAGGAATTTACTTGATGAATTTGTTGAGTATCTGGACATTTTGATTTTAGATGAACCATCAGAGGGTGATGCTCCAGTCGAAGATAGTAGTTCTGCCGTTAAGATTATGACTATTCACGCAGCTAAAGGAAATCAGTTTCCAGTAGTTATCCTTCCCTCCCTTGACAGATCAGGACCTTCGGCAAAAGAACCGTTCATAGATGATGAATTAGGGATTGGTTTCAAGCCATTTAGACCTGAAAAGGAGTATGATAAGACCAATCCTGAAATAGTCAATGCTATGAAGGAAAAACAGAATCTGAAGGATATAGCGGAAGAAAAACGTGTGTTTTATGTTGCGGTAACTCGTGCTAAAGACAGATTAATACTATCAGGGTCAATCAATGATGATGGTAAATCTAAAGAAACCATGCAGGATATCATAGAGTATCTTGAATTTAATCCTGATGATGTAATTAAGGAGTTGAATGTAGATCTAAATGAGTATATTAATGGAGAATTGGTTGAGAGTAAATATCAACTAAGAATTCCCAAAATCCAACAGGATGATGTGACTATTCAAACAAAATCGCTATTGACAAAAGACACATCTCATGTTGATCATACATTATCTAATATTGCATTTCCATATAATCAAATTCCCGTAAATAGTTACCCATCAACATATTCTATACAAGAATTGCCCAACTTTGGTCGTTGTTCATTACGGTATTACCTTGAAAATGTACTCAAACTGGCACCGCATAAAAAAGAATATACATCAGGAGATATACTAACATATAAACAACAACATGACAGTCTACGTTCATCTGAATTAGGGGTAGTAATATCGTCATCGCTAAGCGAATTTACGAACCTACAAATTCACTTTAGAATGAGTGAACACATTATATCTGGTAAATTAGATAAACTTATACAAGAAAAATCAGGAATTTGGCATGGTATTATTTTCATTAATGAGTCTATTGAGAATTTGAGTGTTCTAACCTCAGAAATGGAACTATATTCGCTTTTATTGTACTCTCATTATCCTAATGAACAGGAAGTCAAAATTACACTATATTCACCATCCCAAAGCAAATACTTACAACAATCATTCACAATTTCAGATATAAATAAAATTCAGCATCAATGGATAAATAACATTTCGAATCTTCAGAAAGAAGAATATCTGAAGAATCTGGAACATTGTAATTACTGTCCATATGCAGATTCTCAAGGGAATTGTATTGTTAACGAAGAATAAAAATTAATTTATATTAAGGAAAATCATAAAGGGGGGATAAAATGATATATAAGAGACTTTTACTTTCATTTATTTTGTTATACCTATTAGGATGTGTTGTTTCCTATACATTTGCTGGTACATGGCGTGATGATTTTGAAGATAATGATACTAAAGAATGGAAAATCTTTAATATTAACCGTCAAGTAGAGAAATGGTGGATTAATAACAACGAAGCAGTTGGAGAAATATTTCAACCCGGATTTTGGAGTCTTTGGATGACGGGTGAAAACAATTGGAGTTTTTATACAGTTAACTGTAATGTAAAACTGATTGATGAAAGAAACGATCCTCCTTATTTTGGACTCTCTCTACATGATAGAGGGGAAGAGGGCGGTCGTTATGCGTTTTACATAGATTATCTAAGAGGCTTTGCTGTAATTAGCAAATGGGTGGAAAATGGAGGTTCTGCTTCAAGGAATTTTGTTGCTGAGAAAGATAGGTGGTATCAACTCACAGCTTCTATAGGGATTGATCCATTAGAAGAAGGAGAAGCAATTTTGTCGTTTAGTATAAAGTATGCAGATGCAGATGATGATGATCCTCTGGTTTCATTTGCTGCTCGTGATGTAGCTCCTATTGACAAAGGACAAGTTGGACTTGCTATCAGTAATGCTCGGGTCAGGTATGATAATGTTGAGATTTCTGGTGATAACGTCCGAAATGGTGGACCTGGAAAACCTTTTGCAGTCAAACCACAGGCAAAACTTGCAACTTCTTGGGGTAAAATAAAAGACAGATAGATAAACCAAATGTGAGTTTGATTACTCGTTAGTTTTGTATTCAGTTCGATTACAAACTGTAACTATTGCCTATAAGAGTAAAACATAAAGAATTTCAAAATACAACGATTAATTATATGCAAAGAATATTAAAATATCTATACCTTCTTTTCCTATTTATCCCAATTCAATTAACACAAGCTGAATTACCTCGTTTTACAGATATTACTGACATCTCAGGCTTAAACTTTAACCACAATAACGGGGCATTTGGAGAAAAATATCTACCAGAAACGATGGGGTCTGGATGTGCTTTTCTTGACTATAATGGTGATGGATGGATGGACATATTCTTAGTAAACTGTAAAGATTGGAAGGGACATAATACTGGAAAATCTCAAACACCCGCATTGTTTCATAACCAAAAGGATGGAACTTTTAAAGATGTAACTAATAGGGCAGGATTGGATGTGAATGTCTATGGTATGGGTGTGGCAGTCGGAGATTTTGACAATGATGGTGACGATGATATTTACCTAAGTTGTCTAAATGATGATAAGTTATTCCGTAATAATGGTAATGGCACTTTCAAGGATGTTACAGAAGAAGCTGGAATTACGAACCCGGGTTTTGGAACAAGTTGTGCATGGTTCGATTACAACTTAGACGGTTTTTTAGACTTATATGTAGCCAATTATGTTGAATGGACTATAGAAAATGACATCTATTGTACTTTAGATGGAAAGAATAAGTCATACTGCACACCAGAATCATATTCCGGACAAGCGAGTAAACTTTTTCGAAACCGAGGTGATGGAACATTTGTAGATGTTTCGCGAATTGCAGGTGTGAGTGATCCGGATAGTAAATCTTTAGGGGTTTGTATTCTCGATTATAATGCTGATGGTTTACCCGATATCTTTGAAGCAAACGATACTCAACCGAATAAGTTATATCAGAATAATGGTGATGGTACGTTTATTGAAGTTGGTATGATTACTGGTGTCGCATTTAATGAGAACGGTATTGCTACAGGGGCAATGGGGGTGGATGCTGGAGATTTTGACAACAGTGGAACAGAAAGTCTCATTATAGGTAATTTTTCTAATGAAATGATAAACTTATATAAGAACGAAGGTGATTTTTTTATTGATGATGCACCAATTGCAAAACTGGGACAACCATCATTGTTAACACTCACATTTGGATGTTTCTTTTTTGATTTTGACTTTGATGGCAAGCTTGATGTTTTTACGACAAACGGTCATGTAGAAACAGATATTAACCTAATACAAAGTAAAGTTACATATCCACAACGTCCTCATCTATTTCATAATTTAGACGGTGCTGGTTTTGTTGAGGTGATTGATAAAGTTGGTAATGACTTATCAAAACCAGTAGTCGGAAGGGGTACTGCATACGGGGACATTGATAACGATGGAGATCCAGATATACTTGTAACTACTTCAAATGGTCCTGTCCATTTATACCGTAATGATGGTGGAAATAATCATAATTGGTTAAAAATAAAGCTTGTTGGTCAACAGAGCAATCGAAATGGAATCGGATCACGTATTAAGGTCGTATCAAATAATGGAACACAAACGCGAACTGTAAGAAGCGGTTCAAGTTATTGTTCGCAGAGTGAAATGACTCTGTTCCTGGGTTTGAAAAATGACATTATTGTTGATCTAATTGAGGTAAACTGGCAAGGTGGAAAAACAGAAATCGTTAAGGATGTAAAAGCAAATCAAGAAATTACAATTGAAGAAAGACGGTAGTCTATTGGAACTATAAGTCAAAAATAACTTGTGCCTCCCACAATCCACTTTCTTTCTTATATACATACAATTGGTGTAATGTTACAGCTTTGATTTCTGTATAGACGATATGTTTATCAAAATTTGTTGGCTCTCCATAGGCACGGGCTGACAGTTTTTCTGAGTTGATGCATAATATCTCAGTGTTATTAAAAAATACTTCTTCAACCTCGTGTTGATATATCAATTCATCTAACCAAGCAACCAATAACATCTCAATTGAATCTGCACTTACTTCAATATCAATTGAAATGGTGTTATCAATAGACCCAATTACAACCATCATTTCAAATAATCCTAATGCCGCATTCGTAAAAAGTGATTCCAATGAATCTCCCCATACACGCATTCCTGCATCAGCAGTATGTTCAAGGTATTCAAATGTTTGGTTATCCATATTAGAATTTCAATATTACAGTCAATGTATAAGTACAAATTTCCATACATTAAAGAACCAAGATACATTGAATAATGTACTTCAATACACCGATTTAGTTTGAAAAGAATTCTGCTTAAACTATTGGTTTGACATATAGATTATATCTTATCTGAATAATATATGCTATTAGAGTTGTGTTTTTCTCTAAATTGTAATTATGAGTATGCGAATCTTAATCATATTATTACTTATTCTGTTTATTATCCATTTTGGGGAAGTTAGTGCTGACCCTTGGCAGTGTGGTACACCTTTACTCTGTGAACGTTATGCCAACCTTCAAGATAAAAATATAAACAGTTTAATCAATGTTCCTGCAGCCCCTGCACCTCCTGTAAAATTAGGACAAACAGAGAGGTTTTTTATTCATATTCCAGAAACATCTGTAAATGCTATCTGTGTAAATATCGGTATAAATTGTTATTTATATGTTGATACTACTGTTCAGGATTTACTGACAGAGAACGATGCAAAGAATATTACAGAGACATTTGATGAGAGAATCTACTCTGGTATACAGGAATGGGTAGGGTCAGTATTCAAACCTGGAATTGATCGTGAGAATAAAATTACAATCTTATTACACGATGTAGGATTAAATAAATCCGGTCATGATTTTGGCGGGTATTTCTCACCGACAGATCTTCATCCGACCCATCCAACGAGTAATAGACGTGATATTCTCTATATGGATATTTACCAATTCAAAGAAAGGACGAGGCATACATTCTATAGTAGTTTAGCTCATGAATTTGCACATTTAGTGAGTTGGTATCAGAATGGTGGTACGAATGACCAACGATGGTTAGAAGAAGGATTAGCTTCATTTGCAGAATGGGGGGTTTATGGAACAGTCCATACACTCTTTGTAGATAACTATCTATCTAATCCATTTCCATCTATCACGACCGCAAATACAGCAGATATATATTATGGTGCTGCTTTTATGTACCTATTATATCTTTATGAAAATCATGGGAATAAATCTATTATCAGGAGGATTTCAGCTGAGAACAAACTTGGCTTAGAAGGTATTGGAAGATCATTAAATGGAACAGAAGTTATTGATGTATTTCTTAATTGGGGAATTACAAACTGGTTTAATAATCCTGGTTTTGGTTCAGAATTCAGTTACAGGAATCTTAGGAATAGAAAAATCAAGGCGGATATTCCGCAGATTACTGCCTATCCATCAAGGCTTAATAAAACTGTAAATAGTTGGGGTTTTCAGTATTTCTTATATAAAGACCTTCCAGAAAAATTGGAGATAAGCTTAGTAGCAAATCCACATGTTGAGTTATATGCAAAGATTGTCTACATATTACCAAATAACAAAGAACCAGTCGTATTACCCCTACATACTAATCCTGAAATTAATGAAGGGCAAAATACCTCTACATATACGCTTGCTCTAAATAATTTAAAACCTGAAGGACAAATACTCTTAATTCTTACCAGTCCTTATACACAAACTATTTCCAGCATAGTAAATCCTACATTAGAGTTAGACCCAATCAATATAAGTAATGAGAATGACTTACCAACACCAAATATCAATAGTAAGTTTAGATTTTCTCTTCCAGAGTCAGTAAAATACTCACCTAAAAGTAAAACACAAATAATCAACAATGTAGGTAATCGTGCAGTAATTCACCCATCAAATAACTCACTCCAATTAAAACCAAGAACACAGATACACCTATCAAGTAATTATCAAGATATCATCATTCAAAACGGACATGTATTTTCCACAAGTGTTTGGGGATTGGAAGTTTTTCGTTTAGGGAAAGAGCTAACCAAGATTGCTGAAGTTGACACACCTGGTTCAGCAGGAAGTATTGCACATGATGGTGAAAATTTATTCATTGCAGATGGTAAATCTGGAATACATTTATTTGATATAAGTCAACCTGAATTCCCCAGAATTGTTAAGACAATTAAGGGATTCCAGGATGCAACCTATCTACATATTGGAAATGGGGACTTATACACACTTGATTCAATACGTGGTTTATTAGTTTATAGATTACAAGACATATATAACCTACCAAACCCACACCCGAAAAGATTCTTTATACCTAATGGAGTTTCATTAAGTGTTTCAACCAATGGTGATGATGTATATTTAAGTGATAACGCAGTCGGAGTTTATATACTCACAACTGACCCTCTTGGCGGATTTAATGTAAAGGGAACATACCCAATTGCTGCTCTTGATTTTGAAATTGGAGAGGATTCTCTACAACTTGTTTCTAACAATCTACATATATTAAACGTGGATGTCCCTGCTGAACCAAAACCAATATCTGTATTAAATACTCCTGGTCTTACTACAAGTATACAACGTAAACAAGACTTCTTATATTTAACTGATAAACATGCAGGCTTACATATTATTAATATCAATAATCCATTCCGTCCAAAATTGATTACATCCCATGCGACTATAGGTTCAGCAAATAATCTGACAATATGGGAATCAGAAACTTCAGAAGAATATGTAGCTATAGCTGATGGATTAGGTGGAATACAGACCTTCGAAATTTCAAACCCCTATACACCGAAATGGTTATCACAATATAATGCTGGTGGGGTAGCATACGATATTGATATCACTAATTCTGATTCAAGAATAGCTGTCGCACATGGTAAAGGAGGATTAAAAGTAATAGAATTATCCGATCCTTTTACTGGTGATATGATTCAGGAGGTCCGATTAAATAATCAAGAATATGGAGCAATATGTGTCACTATTGAGAAAGACTATGCTTTTATAGGATTAGAAGATGGAATGGAAATTATTGATGTTATTTCAGGAGATATACTTGCAAGAATAATTACAGAACAACCGGTATATGCAATTGATTTGATAAATAATTATGCATATCTGTGTGCAGGTTCACTTGTCGTTGTAGATATTAGTAAGATTGAACTGAGTAAAATAGTCTCAAACCGTAACCTAAACGGTACTGTGTATAAGATGGATCATAATGCGACCCATGTGTATGTTGTAGCTCTTGAAGGCGGTTTACATATATTAGATATATCCAACCCATCTCTTCCACGACCAATTCAACATTTTCAAACTGAAGGTGCTGCAACCAATGTCACAATAGCAGATAACTATACCTATGTTCTTGATACACACAACGGTGTGTTAAAACTTGATATTAATCAACTGAATAACCTTACATTAGTTGCAACCTACAATGATACGACAATACCTATTGTGGCAAAAGCTAAAGATGATTTTCTATTTTTACTTGATGTTGAAAGTCTACAGGTTATTAATACCGATACAATGCAAAGAGAAATACGGTATACACAGTTACATGTTCCTTCAGACATACTTGTGACTGATAATGCTTTATATATTTCAGATTTGTATCAACTTAATATATTCCAAATTGATACAAGATTGAGTAATTTAGGGGTAGAGGATAACATCGTTGTGGATAGTTTATCGGTAATGGACCTATCTCAAGGTCCCATTAATCAGTTATACCAGAATTATCCTAATCCATTTAATCCTGAAACATGGATTCCAATATCACTTTCTACAGAGACTGAGTTAAGTCTATCAATATATGATGAGAAAGGCCGTCTTGTAAGAATTAAAGAATATGAAAGTCATCTACCCGGGAAACATATCTTACATTGGAATGGTAGGAATTCAGATGATGAAATGGTTGCAAGTGGAATTTATTTTTATACTATTTCTGCCAGAGATTTTAAAGCCACCCGGAAAATGGTAATTAGAAGGTAGAATAAAAGAAGTAAATTAATTTTTCAATGTAATCACCTAACCCGAAATCGGGTTTGTAAAGTTTAATGATATAAACCAATAATTACAGAATGACCCATGTATCATGAAAAATCAAACTATTTCATAATTATAACAGTGTAAAGTTCATTGAGAAAAACGCAGCTTTTATGTTTAGATGTTAATAATAACCTATAGTCGTAATATGAAATGTTTTATCAAATTTGGTATTTGGTAACATGGGGTCAAATTCAAATTCAAATTTGTTTCTAATAATATTCTAAAGTTGTCTAAAAATTAATTGAAAATCTACAATCAATAAGGTTTTATCAATGCTTCCAGTGTAACCATAGTAAATTACTTACGTTAAAATCTATATAATCATGGGGAATGGTATAAAATCCAACAGATATTCGATTAATCTTGTTGGCAAGTTAAGAAGTTATCTATCTAATTTGACAGATTTTATATCCCAAATACAGACATTCACACCAATACATCACAATATAATACTTATGTTAGGATTCCCATAATAAACAGACCTTTTGAATATCCTATATTTTATCTACCTTTAAGAGCATACCAAGCTACAAGGAGACAGGCGGATGACAGCTAATAGTGTAACTGGTAGTTTTCGTGGAATTGAAGTTAGTTTTTCCTTTAATGGTCCAAATATAATGATGAGCGTACAAAATAAAGAAGATATTGGACGACGACTTCGAGTAATGTATCAACAGCAACCATCTGGTGGACGTGTAAATTGGGTTTCTTTCCAATTGTCAGAAAAAACTCAAAATGTACTTGTTCCCCCTGATGTAATTCAATCCCATAGATTGGCTTTTTACGTTGATCAACATGAACCCATTTCTACTTATACAACCAGTATATTAGAAGAGTTAGATCAAATTAAAGGACAAATGGAAATTGATGGAAAGGTAGAAGATGAAGTTGAGCAAATTGAAGAGGTTAAGGATGATATCCAACAAGATATAATGGAACATCTTAACGTGACTGACACTAACTTATCCAACGCCAATGGTAACGGAAACGATAATCATTCTCTTCCCTCAGAACTAAATCCTGATTCAGAAGTAAGTGAAACTCTACAACCAAAAGAACAAGACGAGTCTGTAGATAACCAATCCGAAATTGAACCACTCGAAACTTTAGATAGTGAGAGTTTAAGTACAATTGAATCTAAGTTGGCTAATTTGAATTCTCCGCAGGATAATAATCAGAAAAAAAATAGTACAAACTTAGATATACCTGAATATGATGAATCTTCTGAAAATGAGGTGAATTCTAATAATGATCAACCTACAGTTGATGATGTTGACAACCTACCAAAACGAAAGGCGCAATATGTTGGACCACATCCCCAAAATACATTACAGGATATTAGATTTAGAATTAAAGTGCCTTCAATTCCTAAGAGTTCATCCAAACAACCTGCAACATTTCTACCCCCACAACCTGTCTTAAGTGGAAGGCGAAATGCCAGAGGACAAAGTATATTTAAGCAGTTGAGTGGTGTACTCAGCCTATCAAATAATAAATCAAAAAAAGAATATTACCAGGAACAGAATCGTTCCTTATATGAGAAATTTCATTCAGATTTGGAACAATTAGAGAATGATTATAATAACGGTTCGGGGATTACAATTGATGATTGGGATTCCAATGAATTGAGTGAAGAAGAAGCTGCAGTATTGGTGTTAAACCTTATGGTCAATGAAATTGTTTCATGGAAAAAATCAGCAAAACAGGGAACTGATACAAAAGAAACCCTTGCTGCCAAACTTGAGGAAATTGAGGTAGAGTTAAAACAGACTCTCAAACAAACAAGAGGTATGACTGCACCATCACCGACTTTATTCCCTGATAGGGTCGCATCATCTGAACAAGATTTAGCAGATATACAGAGAGATTGTGAAACCTACTTAGAAAGATTCACTGAGAAGTTATCTAAATTAGAACTACAACACGCAGAAAAAGTTAAACTTCCCGCATTCAAAAGGTTCTTGGTAGAATTCGTTAAAGATAGATTATTTCCTATTGTTGTTGAATTCAGTTCCTTAGCGTCTGTTCAACCAAGATTAAACTGGTTCTTGGATTTAGTGGATTGTGAATTGATTCCAATTGAACCTGGAAAGACTAAGATCTCTTCTGAACTACATGAAGTAAAGGAAAAACGTAGAAGTGATTGTGATGCAGATACAGTGGTTGAAGTGATTACTCCTGGTATACAATCTAAAGATGGTAATAGAATTATCCAATCGGCTGTCGTTGTCCAATCAGAATAGTTGTGAACAAACTGAATACCCTTCTTGAAAATATTGCGCAGATCCCTAAAGTAGAACTTGGGCATTTTCCTACTCCCCTTGAGGAATGTCCAAGTTTAACTGAAGTTTTAGGTGGTCCGCGCATCTTTATAAAGAGAGAAGATTGTTCTGGTTTAGCATTTGGTGGAAACAAAGTTAGACAGCTAACCTTTACAATAGGTGAAGCAGTTCATCAAGGAGCAGATACAATCGTCCACGGTGCAACTTCACAATCTAATCATTGCAGACAAGCCGCAGCAGCATGTGCTAAGCTCGGATTGAAATGTTATCTAAGACTTTCAAAAGATCATAAGAGTGTTTGGCAAGGGAATCTATTGTTAGATAATTTGATGGGGGCTGACATTGATATAGTAGATATTCCTTTTGGTCCAGAATTAGAAGATTATAAATTTAACTTAGCTGAAAAATTAAAAACAGAAGGCCTAAAACCTTATGTTATCGCTTCCCCTCGTTCTACAGCATTGGCAGCAATTGCATTTACATGGTGTATCGCAGAAATCTATAAGCAACAAGAACAATTAGGAATAGATGCAGATTGGATTTATACCTCATCTGTAGGTGGAACTCAGGCAGGATTAGTTCTTGGTACAAAAATCCTTGATATGAAAATGAAACCGTATGCATGTGCACCTGTCCACTGGGAAGGGAAGATTGACAGAATCCGTGATGCAGGGAATACAGCAGCATCAATTCTAAACTCAGATACACAGATATTAGATTCAGATATAGTTAACACTGATGATTATATAGGTAAAGCATATGGGTACCTTACACCTGAATGTATTGCAGCATTACGTTTAGTGGCTGACACTGAAGGGATCATACTTGATCCAGTATATACCGCTAAAGCTATGGCTTGTCTAATTGACCATATAAGACAGGGTAAGTTTACAAGAGACGATATTGTTGTTTTTCTACATACTGGTGGAACACCAGCATTATTTGCATATAATGATGAATTGATCAATACTTAGAACTTATACATACCAATACCTTCCACATTGTCAATCCATATACTTTTCATAGTGTATAAATTCTGAGGAGTTGATTCTTACAGAATTAACATCATCGGAATTCATATATCCTAATCTTAATAATGTCATCACCTCATGGTTCTCACCAAAATTGAATAATGTCCTGATTTTCTCGCGATCCTCATCACTTTCCAATGGTGCACTAATAAACTGTATTCCGATATTTAAAGAGGATGCTGCCAAGAGCATATTCTGTATAAACATTCCAACGCTAAGCCACATCCATCGATTTCCTCCGTCCCCTGGAGGACGTCGTTTTGTATTCATAACTACCAATATTAGCAAAGGCGATTCCTCAACTTGGATAGCAATTTCTTTTGCTGGCATCTTACCAATTCCTAAATGTCCTAAAATACTCAATGAACTAATATTATTTAATAATGCCCTTAAGATATTTCCGGTTAGTTTTTTAGGTAAAGTTTGAAATAATTTGGGTAAAGTGACATGATCACTTAAGAGTACACCATCACCTCGAGTTTGCCATTCTTCATCAGACGTACACATCCAACGAGCATTGTCTTCTAAGAATTGTTTGTCTTTAAATTGCTTTATAATTGCCTGCTCAGTAAGTTTAGCCAGTTCAATTTTACTGTGTTCCTCCTGAATTATTAGTAATTCCCATGGTTGTACATTGAATGGGGATGGTGCCCACCGTGCAGCTTCAATTATCTTCTCTAAGTCTACATCCACTATAGGAGTATTTCTAAACTCTCCACGATGACTTCGCCTGTTAGTGATTACTTCAAAAACGTCCATTTAAACTCCGATTCTTCTCTAAGATTTCTTCAGGAGATGCTGTTCCCGTTGTACCTATTTTTGTGACTGTGATTGAGGCAACCAAATTTCCGATATAAGCTGCCTTAACTATCTCATCCTGACCTAAACTACATAGGGTGGAAACAAGACCTGCAGATACACTATCCCCAGCTCCTACAGGATCAATTTTATCAGTTGTCTCATTCCCTAAAATATGGGTAAATGAATCATTACTATAAACAAGGATTCCGTTTTCACCCAATGTAATGTAAACTGTTCTTTTAGTTTTCTCTGATAGACTTAAGGCTATGTCTTTTGTTGTAGACAAATCTACATTCTCAATATCTCTATTAGGATCAACAGCATGACTTGCTTCAAACCGATTCGGTTTTATAATTACATTCTTGTAATAACCAATATGTGCTCGAGAGTCTGCGAAGATTATCTTTTCCGGGTATTTATCCCCTAAATTACACAACTCCTCTCTTACATTACTGGTAATTACACCCATGTTTTCAATTGGCATCTGATCGCCAATAATAACACCATCAACTATAGGTACTAAATTCTGTAGAGTTTCTATTAATTTATCCTCAACTCTCTGATTGAATGGAACAGAGTTTTCTATGTCAAATCTCGGTCCTTCTGTTTCAATACCTTCAATTCCTCGGTGTATAGGTTTTAAGTATGTTGGAGTTACCCATTCGGTCTCTTTAATCAAATTATCCGTAATGCAACCTGTTTCCTGAAGACTTGTGAATAGAGTTCTACCAAAATTGTCGTCACCTATTACACCTACTGTATAGACAGTTCCGACCCCTAAAGCTTTCAAATTATTTGTAACAGTTCCCGCTGCACCAGGGCTGTAGGATTGTTCAGTTACAGGGTTTGTATGCCAAGGTGTTTCCAATGATAAGGTCGAACGAGTTTTGTCTATATACCAATATGCATCAAGATAGAAATCTCCTACAACTAATATACTTAGATCTTGAAATTTAGACAGTAGACTGGTTAATTCGGATTCACTAAACAAAATATAACTCCAAGAATTAATTACCTTTAAATACTTTGCATTATACCTTGAGTTGATAATAGGTGTGAGCTTTATTCACTATATTATTATACCCAAATAAATGGTAGGTTCGGTGTTCCAGAGAATGACTTAAAGGAATTCATATCCTTGATTCTGATTTCTTACTTCAAATTACAATATTATAATTTTCTGATACACTTTATTATATCATATAGTCATTCAACAAGAATGAAAAAACATTTCAATTAAAGTATTATATTACCGAAAATTGATTTTAAACGTAGTAACTTCATTTGGAAAAGTATCATTTACATTGTCCTGATTAGTACAATTTAGGACTTCAACGAATATAGGAATTTGACATACCAGATATCCATTAGTTTATATTCGGAATAAGCGTATCACAAGGATTATATTCTATCTTGAAGACATCTCACAATTTGCAATACTGTCTTATTTATGTTAATATATACCATCAATTATTTAAGCAAATAGTATGGAGAAAATTATGTATAAGATCGGTCTCATTCCTGGAGACGGAATTGGCCCCGAAGTAACTCGCGAAGCAATGAAAGTATTCGGGGCTGCAGCAGAGCAAGAAGGTATAAAATACGAAACCGTGGAATATGATGTCGGAGGAGACCGATATCTTGAAACTGGAGAAGTATTACCAGAGTCGGTTTTAGAAGAATTACGTGGACTGGATGCAATCTATTTAGGGGCTATCGGACATCCTGATGTCAAACCTGGTATATTAGAAAAAGGTATACTACTAAAGGTACGATTTGAACTTGATCTATATATCAACCTTCGTCCTGTTAAACTATATCCAGGTGTTACAACACCATTAAAAGATAAAGGTCCTGAGGAAATTGATTTTATAATCGTCAGAGAAAACACTGAAGGATTATATGCTGGAATCGGTGGCTTCCTGAAACGCGGTACAAAGGATGAAGTCGCTATACAAGAAATGATTAACACATACAAGGGTGTTGAACGTTGTGTTAGATATGCATTTGAATTAACCAAGAAGAGGAATAAAGAAAATACACTTACACTTTGTGATAAGGCGAATGTATTAACCTACGCACACGATCTATGGAGACGTGTTTTTGATGAAGTCGCAGAAGACTATGCAGATATAAAAACAGAATATGCAATTGTGGATGCTACCACTATGTGGATGGTAAAGAATCCTGAATGGTTTGACGTGATTGTTACATGTAATATGTTTGGCGATATTATCACTGACCTCGGAGCGATGATACAAGGTGGGATGGGGGTCGCAGCATCTGGAAATCTCAATCCAGAAAGTGTGGCTATGTTTGAACCTATTCACGGATCTGCCCCACGCTATACAGGTAAGAATCAAATCAATCCAATTGCTGCAGTTGGTGCAGCAGGTATGATGTTAGACCATCTTGGACACCATGATGCTGCTAATAAGGTAGAAAATTCTATCAGTAATTTGCTTGCCAGTGGTAAAATTAAAGATCTTGGTGCTGGAAGAATGGGTTATACAACTGAAGAAGTTGGTGATTTGCTCGCAGAAGGTTTATAAAATCTAAATACAAATGTTTTAGGTTTCGGATTTAACTAATTGGGCAGTAAAGTTTATACGGTCTGAATTACGTGTCCAACGATTGAAGGTATACATATCACATGCACTTAGCATCTTAAAACCAGATGACTCAAGTGCATTATCTACTGTTGATACATCGAAAATCCTTTGATTGTGTATCTCTTCATATCGTCTAAAAACATCTCCTTCTCGTATAAAGAAAGTGAGAAATGTTCTGCACAATTTCGAATGATGTAGATAGTTATTTTTCCATATATATGAGTAATCTTCATGGTTTTCTGAAAAAGTCTTATTATGAAAATGTTCTACGATATTTCGTTCTGTAGTTACATCAAAGATGAATATACCTTCAGGTTCAAGATGGGAAGATACCCCTTCAAAAGTACTACGTAACTCTTCAACGCTATTGGCATAGTTGATACTATCATAGGTACATAGGATGGCATCGAATTTTTGATTTAGGTCAAAATTCATCATATCACCTTGAAAAAAGGATATACTTAAATCCTGACTTTCTGCTTTTTGTCTTGCAATTTCTAACATACCAATGGCACGATCAAATCCAGACATTTCATATCCTTTTGCAGCTAAAAGCAAGGTTAATGCACCTGTGCCACAAGCTAAATCAAGAATCTTTCTCGGTTTGGAACCATATTTATCAAAGATTGATTCAATATATTGCATCCAACGAGGATAATTTACATTTTTCATCATCCTGTCGTATGAATAAGAAAACTTCTCATAGGGCGGAGTAATTTGTAGAGACATGAATCATTCTGTTTCCTGTTTAAATCCAACGGAAGCATTTAATATTTGTAATAAATTGTTAATCTCATCTGCTTGCCATGTGCCATCTTCGTTTACTGCAATAACATATTCACCTGCGGCTTTGATTTTTCTTAAGTTTAATTTTCCGGTGATGAAACTAAACGGTATTTGGTTTACACGCATTTTTACACGTTCTATTGTACCTATAATATATTCCCGATTCACATCATCAGGAGCTTGTCTCACCATACCATCTTTGAGCATTTCCGTTCCAAAACCAAATAAGGCTTGTATTATAAACCATTGAATTATTGACAAGCCTACCATGAATATTAATAATATAGTTAATGCCTTTGTTAAATGCTTCTTCCAATTTCGATTTTGAGCAGTCATTCTTAGTTCCTAAGATAATTGTTTTACACTTTAAGGAAATATTAGCATTATCTCAGTATGTAGTCAATTGGAATTAAATCTGTTGACGATAAAAAATACTTTGTAATTTTTCTACTGTGTTAGTTCAAAATAAAAATAATAATAAATAAAAAAATATGAAAATAGGAATAGTAGGTCGTCCTCATGTAGGTAAGACAACAGTTTTTAACGCACTTGCCAAATCAGATGCTGAAATTGGTGGTTATGCGGGTAATAAAAAAATGAATCTTAGTACTGTTCCGGTTCCAGATGATCGTCTGAGACAGTTAGTTCCAATTTTTGGTTCAGATAAGATAATTAACGCAACAATTGATTATGTTGATGGTGGAGGGGCAGAATTTGCTAAAACAAAAACGGAAGTTGATACCCATACGGCACCTGAATTGGATAGTGCTTTTTTAGCTGAATTACGAACTGTTGATTCACTCGCTCATGTTATCAGACTATTTGAGGATGATTCAGTTCCACATGTTGATGGATCAATAGATCCTGAAAGAGATATTGATACTGTTAATATCGAATTTATCATTTCTGATTTACAAATTATCCTTGGAAGGTTAGATAGACTTGAAAAACAGCTAAAAAATCAGAAAACACAAGAATTGATAAATGAATATCGTATTTTAGAACATTTTAAAGATAATTTAGAAGAAGGTATTCCATTACGGTCTCTTTCTATCTCAGATAATGATAAAAAACTGATTCGTGGATATGGATTTTTAACTCTAAAACCATTGTTAATAATTTGCAATATTGGAGAAACACAATTACAGACCTCTGATCAACTAATTAATCCAATCTTAAAATATCAAGAACAAGATAATACAGATGTGATTGTTCTTGCCGCTCAATTAGAAATGGAAATCGCACAACTTGAACCTGAAGATGCCAGAATATTCTTAGATGAAATGGGTTTGAATGAATCAGTTTTAGATCGATTTATACAAGCTTCGTATAATTTGATGGGATTGATTACATTCTTCACGGGTGGACCGAAAGAAGTACGGGCATGGACTCTAAAAAATGGACAATCTGCTGTTGAAGCAGCAGGACTAATTCATACCGATTTTGAACAAGGGTTTATTAGAGCTGAATGTATTAATTGGGAGGATTTAGTTAGGTCTGACGGGTTTATACAAGCACGAAATAAAGGATTATTAAGGGCAGAAGGGAAAGCATACATTGTTCAGGAAGGAGATGTGGTAAATATCCTTGCAAATGCTTCAAATTAAATCTAATACTGTAATAGTATTCTCTCATTAGTATTGGTCATTATCCTTAGATAATTTCGTAATCGCATCAATCATTCTTATACCCATCTGTTGGTACATTTCTCGTTTTACATCAGTTTCTGCTATTTCCGAAAAATCAATTGGTTCACCAAACGAAACTGTAAGTTTTGCCCTCCGTAAACGTCTACTTCCACGTGGTAACATCTTCTGCACACCGCTATGAAAAACCGGAATTGTTGGAACATTAGCACGATGGGCAATAAAACATGCACCATCATTTGTTTTACCTAAATTTCCGTCAGCACTACGTGTACCTTCAGGGAACATAAGAACTGAATTACCAGCCTTTAATAACGATATTGTCCTTCTTAATGCCCCCAAATCCGGCGCCCATCGGTTAACAGGGAAGGCATTATAGGCAGTGATGATATTACTTAATATTGGCACCTTAAATACATCACTCCGTGCCATGAAATGTATCTCACGTTGGACTGCTGATCCTACAATTACAGGATCTAATAAACTAATATGGTTAGATACAATTAATACTCCACCTTCGTTAGGTATATTTTCTACACCTTTTACAGTCATATTCCCCATAATCTTAAAGAAAAGGCCAGTCAGTCTATGACTCCATCTATATAGACGACGGGGAAGATAGGTCTCATATTTTGAATAATCCATAGTAAAACCAGTAATAGATAACGGTGTTTATCCTTTGTATCATTGATTAATTATTATTTTGACTTGAAACCATAGAAATTATATACTCGACAACTTCATCGATGGTCTTTCCAGTAGTATCCACACAAATTGCATCTTTAGCTGCCTTGAGCGGACTATGTTCTCTTGTAATATCCTTCTCATCTCGTGTCCGTATCTCTTCTTCTACAGTTTCTAAAGTGGTGTCAACATTTTGTGATAGAAGTTCTGCATACCTTCGTTTTGCTCGTTCTGTCACTGAGGCATCCAGATAGAATTTGTAGTCGGCATCTGGGAAAACGATTGTTGTCAAATCTCTACCTTCGGCTATGATACCACCTTGGGTACCAATTCTACGCTGGTGTCTAACAATCTCCGTTCGTATTTGTGGTACCTTCGCAATATCTGCTACTAATGTATTGACTTCAGGTGTTCTTATCTGAGTGGAAATATCTTTAGAATCAAGAAATATCAATTTTCCATTTTCACTAAATTGAATATGACAATTTTTAACCAATTTGATAAGTTCAGGGATTGCTGTTTCTACTCCATTTTCGATTGCCAACACTGTAACTGCTCTATACATTGCGCCAGAATCAAGATATAATAGATCAAGTTTTTCTGCAACTTTTTGGGCAACAGTACTCTTCCCTGATCCTGCAGGTCCATCCATAGCAATCTTAATATGATTTACATTTTTCTTCATTTTACAATTTATTATACCATTTTTAATTGATAGATTTATACATTATGATTAACAAAATCCGAGGATTATCATATACAAATTACGTGTAAAGGGGCACACCTAAATGGAGTTCATAATGTAATCCTCTTATGTAAAATTGGTATTATATTAATTCCTTCACAGTTGTTTCTGCTTCACTCAGTATACGGTCTATTTCAATAGAATCATTAGACTTTAGTAATTTTTTTATCTCATTTAAATTACACACAAAATTATCAATTAAAGAGATCATCACTTCACTATTTTCCATAAAAATACTTGTCCACAAATCAGCTGACCCCGCGGCTATACGCGTTGTATCTCGAAATCCTGTAGCTGTAAAATCCAATGCTTTATTAGTTGATGTATTTACATCCGCAACTGTATTTGTTAGAAGACTGGCAATTAAATGGGGGAGATGACTTGCTGCACCAATAAGTAAATCGTGGATTTCAGGTGAACACTTGTAGATATCGCATCCAACATATTGCCATAACTCACTTACTATATTAAGGGAATCTTCATCAGTACTTTCAGTAGGAGTGAGAACACATTTCGCTCCTTCAAACATTGAGCTCTTCGCTGATTTAACACCAGACTCGTGGGAACCAGCCATCGGGTGACCACCAACAAAAACTATAGAGTCATCACAAAAGGGAATTAGATCTCTTTCAATAGTTCTTACTAAAGATGATTTTGTACTCCCAACATCAGTTATTATAATTCGTTTATTGTCTTTCTGAATAGATTTTGCTATCTGCCGGACATTCTCTGGAACAATATTTACAGGTGTACATAGTACAATAAACTCACTATCATCTATTCCTTCTTGTATATCGGTAGTAATAAAATCTACAGCACCAAGGTCTAAGGCAACCTGTAAACGCTCTATGTTTCTGCCTAAACCGACAAGTTTTCCTTTGAAACCGTTGTTCTTCAACGCTAATCCAAGCGACCCTCCAATCAACCCTACCCCCCAAATGGTTAAACAGTTAATTCTATCGATTTTTTTCTGATTGTCTGGCGGTTTTAGTCCTGCATTCATAGGGTTGAATCCGTTCTTACATTTATTGAATTCTATGTGAAGTATCTGCATCTGTCAAGTAAAAAGAACTAACACACAGTGTCCTTAATTCCTAAACTGGACTTACCCAACTCTGCTTTAAAGTTCCCTTGAAAAGGGACGTGATATGACTCAAACATTCCCAGATGCTACAGTTGAAGAATCTTATTTCAATTAGTGCTGGGTATTTAATACTTTTATACCATTCAATACCTTCGTCAAAAAATGGAGCATGCTTCATAATATTTATATATATATCATTAATTTACTGAAACATTCTATTTCAATGAGGATTGAACAGCTGTTTGTTATACTCAAGAATTGCTCATACTAAATTCACAAGTAGAAAGTTAAACCCCCGAGGAATGTCTAAATGACATTCATGCCCGGGGAACTCCTAAATGGGGTTCATACCGTTGATTCTGATTACTGATTCTGATTCGCGGGGCGAAATGTGTATTGGTATCCTTAGGAGTTAAAAGACTATTATAGGATTAGATAAACAAATATATAGAATAAAATAACATTAACATAAACATGAGTGGATTTTATTATTCAAAATCGAACATCACTGAACAATCAGTCTATTCCTATGACACCATTTTGTTAACACTCAGATATTGGTAAGATGTAGTGAATATAAGTATGAGGTAATGCTTAATTGTAAGAACATGGGCAATTCAACACAACATGTGGTCTAATTAATACAAACATAATTAAACTTATTCCTATAAAATCAGTAATTGTAACATGAAAGTCATTGGCATCGTTTATGCTAAATAAAAGCATATAACATTATAACATAAGAAATATTAATTACATTTACCAAAAAAGAGGAAAAAATGGAAAAATTTATTGTCAATGGCGGTACAAGACTTGAAGGAAAAATACAGATTAGCGGTTCAAAGAATGCTGTTTTGCCAATCGCTGTAGCTGCCGCTATATTAGGGGATAGTACAACTGTTCTAAACAATGTACCCAATCTTACAGATGTAAAAACTCTAAGTGCTGTATTAGAAGGACTTGGGGCAACTACAAAATTAAAAAATTCAACTCTCTCTATTGAACCCATCAATCGACTTGAATATGAAGCCCCTTATGATTTAGTACGTAGAATGCGTGCCTCAATTTATGTTCTGGGACCATTGGTCGCAAAACTTGGACGGGCTAAGGTCTCATTTCCTGGAGGATGTGCAATTGGTCCTCGACCTGTTGATTTACATATTCGAGGGCTTACCTGTTTGGGAGCAGATGTAGATGTAAAAGAAGGTTATATTTATGCACAAGCAAGAAAACTAATTGGGACAGAAATTAATTTAATTGGACAACATGGTCCAAGTGTCGGGGCAACAGCAAACGTGATGATGGCAGCCACATTAGCTGAAGGCACAACTGTAATTAATGGGGCTGCACGGGAACCCCATATTTCTGATCTTGCAAACTTTCTAATTGCAATGGGGGCTGAAATTGATGGAGTCGGAACTGATACTTTAAGCATACATGGCGTTAAACAACTACGGGGAACTGAATACAATGTAATTTCTGACGATATTGAGGCAGGCACTTTTATGGTGGCAAGTGCTATCACCAATGGTGATGTTTATATTCAAGGCATTACTAACGAACAACTCCCTACTGTAGCAAGCAAATTAACTGAAATGGGAGTCAAGTTAGATTGGGATGACTATGGGGTGCGAGTAACAACTCCAAACAAATTAAAGGCAGTTGATGTAAAAACTGTTCCATTCCCGGGATTCCCTACTGATATGCAGGCGCAAATTATGGGGTTGCTATGTCTCGCTTCAGGTACCAGTACCATCACTGAAAATGTACATACTGATAGATATATACATACTGCAGAACTTAATCGAATGGGGGCAAACATTACACTGGATGGACGTAATGCAATTATAAAAGGTGTTTCAACACTTAGTGGTGCACCTGTAATGGCTTCTGATCTTCGCGCTGGAGCCGTTCTCGTTATTGCAGGATTGGCTGCAATGGGAGAGACGGTTGTCTCAAGAATATATCATATTGATAGAGGATATGAAGCAATTGAAGAAAAATTAAATAGTATCGGCGCGAAAATTCAAAGAGTTGATGATACATATTAGTTTATTGAAGTTTAGGTACGATACGGAGTAATTTACACCGATGATCCAGATTGTTGATATACAAACACCCGAAAGCAATAAAATTCTTACCAAGTTGAATCAACGTGGTAGGTTAACTGATGAGGATATTTTAAAGACGGTAAAACGGACGCTTTCGGATGTTAAAGCTGAAGGTGATAAAGCTGTCGCAAGATATACACGCAAACTTGATTCTCCACGACTTACATCAAAGGGACTCAGAGTTCAGCCTAAGGATTTCAAAAATGCTTACTCTGAGGTAAATGAGAGTTTTATTACTGCAATTAATCATGCTAAGAAAAACATACAAGACTTCCATCAACAGCAAGTAAGATCATCATGGTTTTCTACTGAAGAAGATGGCGTATTACTTGGACATATAATTAACCCACTGAGACGGGTTGGTGTTTGTGTCCCTTCTGTCAGTCAACTATTAGTTTCTTCATTGTTGATGAGCGTTATACCTGCGATGGTTGCAGGTGTTGAGGAAATTGTTGTTTGTATGGGTCCAATGAGGAATCGTCAGATTAATCCACATATGTTAGTCGCCGCAGCAGAATGTGGGGTTGATGAGATCTATAAGTGTGGTGGAGCACAAGCTGTTGGGGCTATGGCTTATGGTACTGAGACTATTTCTCCAGTTGATAAAATCGTTGGTCCTGGAAACCTATATGTTCAACTCGCTAAAAAAGAGGTATATGGACATGTTGATATTGATAAATTAGCTGGTCCCAGTGAGATTCTCGTCATCGCTGACAGTACTGCTGACCCAGACTATGTTGCCGCTGATCTAATCTCACAAGCGGAACATGGTCCTGAATGTTCCGCTATTCTTATTACAACATCCAGAGGTTTTGCTGAACAGGTTAAAGCAGCTATTGAAATACAAGCACAAACCTTTCCAAGACAATATGAGTTGGTCAAAGCATTTGAAAATTATGGTGTTGCTTTTTTAGTGAATGATATTGAAGAAGCCATAGATCTTACAAACGAAATCGCACCTGAACATGTAGAATTACAGTTGGAAGATCCGTTTCAATGGATTGGACACATCAGAAATGCAGGGGCGATTCTTATCGGTCCTTATTCTCCTGAGGCAGTTGGGGATTACATTGCAGGACCTAATCATATATTGCCTACAGGAAGGGCTGCTCGATATGCATCACCATTGAGTGTTGATGATTTCCTTAAGAAAACAAGCCTTATTTCATATACTAAGACTGCATTAGAGAAAGTTACACCTGATGCTGTAGAACTCGCACAAATTGAAGGTTTAGAAGGGCATGCTGCCGCATTGAAAATCCGTTTTGAAGATTAATCCTATCAATTACATTATAAATCACATAAAACAAAAATTAATCATCATATTAAATTACAATCTCCTCCCATGAAACCATATTCAACTTTTTCCATTGTAGGTTATGATCCAACAAATGAAGATTTAGGTATTGCTGTTCAATCGAAGTTTTTTGCTGTAGGTTCAGTTGTACCATGGGCTGAAGCTGGGATTGGTGCTATCGCCACACAATCTTGGGCAAATACAACATACGGTCCCAGAGGGCTGGAACTATTAAAAATAGGACTTTCTACTCAACAAGCTTTAAATCATCTGATTGAAGATGACCCCGACAGTAAAACGCGTCAGGTTGGCTTAATTAATGCACAGGGAAATGTGGCAAACTATACTGGGGAAGAATGCCATGAATGGGCAGGGGCTTATGCCGGTAAGTATTATTCCGCACAAGGAAATCTTCTTACTGGGGAAGAAGTTGTGAAAGAGATGGGATTAGCATTTGAAAAAACTGACGGAGAATTAGCTGATAAGTTAGTTGCAGCACTCGTAGCCGGTCAGAAGAGTGGCGGAGATAAACGAGGACAACAATCCGCTGCTCTGTTAGTCGTTAGACAAAAGGGAGGATACGGTGGTTTTAATGATCGTTATATTGATCTACGGGTTGACGACGCAGAAAAACCAATTCAAGAACTTGATAGACTTCTCAAAATTCATAAACAACTAATTCCTCGGTAGAAAAATACACAGAATATATTTTGTTGAATATTAATAAATAGTCATGCATAATAATTTTCATCTGCATCGACTCTATTTAACATTGACAATTAATCTCAATTTTGCTTAAAATCTATATTACTTGAACACTTATATCTAATAGAGGAGTTTCTTATGCTAACCCAAGAACAAGTTGATTTTTACAATGAGAACGGATATCTCAAAGTAGAACAACTATTTTCAACTGAGGATACTGAAGAATTGGCTTCCGAGATGGTGCGAATTATAAATAATTGGGGACAGGAAACTATAGGGTGGCCAGGTCCTTGGCGAACAAAGTATCTAAATGAAGAAGACCAACAAACTACTAAAGCTGTTTTTATGCATAATCCACATTTTTATTCAGCAGCATGGGGGAGAGTTATTTTTCATGAACGGTTGACTGGGGCAGTTCAATCTCTCATTGGAGATAGAGTACAGTGGCACCATACAGTTTTACATGCAAAACCACCTGAAAAAGGCACACCTTTCCCAATGCATCAAGACTACCCATTCTACCCACACGATGGACTTGATTTCGTTGACTGTCTTGTACATCTTGATGATGCACCATTTGAAAGTGGTGCTTTAAGAGTTGTTCCAGGAAGTCATAAAGAGGGACCACGTGAACACATTACCGGTGAAGGTACTGCACCACACCTACCAACTGATAAATTCCATCCTAATTTGATTGATTCCATTCCTGTACCCGCAAATGCTGGAGATGTGATCTTCTTTAGTTATTGTCTCATTCATTGGTCAGAGGTTAATAGGACAGATCAATGGAGAAAAGCCGTACGGTTTGGATATCACACTCCTGAGATGCGACCTGTAGGGAGGGATCCAAATGAACCGTATAACAACATTATGGCTGGCGGTTTTAAAGATAATCCTACAGCAGACGACCTACAGATATAAATTGCTGATTGTTGATAAGGTAATAATATTGGAAAATACCACTAATATTATTACCTTATATAAACACTAAACATTTTGAAAAACAAATTATAGAAGAATCTTAGTCAGATCACATTATTATAGTATTGGACAATTTCTGGTAATACTTTACAATTTTTCAAAGTGTTACTTGATATTAACTCTTTCAGGCTAATCCAAATTACAGAATAATATATTCGTAGGCAAGAGAAGTACCCCAGCAGGACAAATGTACATCCTTTACAACTGTCCAAACTATACTAACATAACACAAGCTCTATATATGGATTGTATTATAATGAAACTTAAAACAAAGATAACCTTGTTAATCTTATCGTGCCTCGTTCTTAGTATATATTGTATTCCAATTTTAAAGTCTCAAACACTAACTCTGGCTCAAACAGTATTTGAGAAATATCAAACTCTCCTTATTCGAGAGGATATTCAAGAACTTATACCTATTGTGTTTGAAGAAATTAAGAAACCAGAAAATCAGAAACTTCTAATACCAGCTACGATAAATCTTGTGGTTGATGATCCTGACCTATTGACGAGTTTTATTCCAAATATAGATGCCAAGTTCATACAATTACTTAAGGATGATCAGTTAATTCAGACTTTCCTCAGGGATACTATTGTACAAGATTTACTTCAAGACCCTGCTGCAATAGATGAACTGAATCTATTAATTCAGGACAGTTTACTTAGTCTCGCGGAGAAAGTACACAATAGATATGTGGACTTTTTTGAACGGGAGGATATTCTCCTGATCCTACCGGGTGTGCTTGGAGAGATTAAGAAGCCCAAAAACCAACAACTCCTACAACCTGCTACCATTAAGCTTGTTATTGACGATCCAGACCTACTGAAGAAAATTCTGGATGATATTGACGATGAATTTATCACTCTAATTAAAGAGGATACTGAATTAAGAACTGTTTTATCTGATCCAGATGTTCAATTATTACTTCAGAGTCCTGATGCCATAGATGAACTTGCTGTTATACTCAATATTGTCAATATAAATAATAATATTGTAAGTATTTCACCATCCTCAATCGAATCCCCACCTGTAGGAGAACAACTGATTATCTCTATTGACATAGATGACGGATTTAATGTTCTGGGATATCAGGGGAAGTTGCAGTATGATACTACTGCTTTACGGTTTGTTTCATTACACCATGGCACGTATTTGTCAGGAAGTATTTTGTCAGTACCTACAAGTGTGGAGAACGATTGTATCGTCTTCGCACAAATCTCAAAGGACACTATCACTGCAGAACCGAGTGGCACATTAGTTAATATCACATTTGAAGTGATAGACGCAAAGGCTTCTGAATTGATTCTTAATGATTTCTTAATATCAGCACGACGCGGTGTAGAACTACCTACAACAGTAAAAAATGCAAAAATTCTGGAACCAACACCTAAGACGCCATGGGATGTAAACGATGATGGTAAAGTGAATATACTTGATCTTACTTTTGTAGCATCATACTTCGGTGATGAAAATGCACCTTCCAATGCTGATGTTAACGGGGATGGGACTATTAATATCTTGGACTTAACTCTTGTCGCAAGTCACTTTGGTGAACAAACATAGTTACATCAGAAAAACGGAATTGAAAAGTAGTTATACCATTTCTGATAATTAAAGTCTCGATTTTTCTCTTTTTATTCTAACATATACTTCCAATTTGAGCTGTATTTCGATACATACAAGCATCTGTTGATGGGAAAATCAATCAGAAATACCTTATTAGTGGATACCTATACACGCTAATTACTACTAATGGATGGAAGTTTAATTTACGATTCTTCCATCCTTCTCCTTGTGTATATGGAAGTCTATGCCAATATTCATTAAGTTCTTGAATCATAAATTCTTGATTTAATAGTCTGATTTAGTACACTATAGAATCACTCTTAGACAGGGCATCAGGCTTTATAGAATTCAACGGTAGTACCAGCCATATCCGCAACCTTATCAATCAATGCCTGACGTTCATCCTCTTTCATTCCACTGAATTTCTTGGCTAAATCAATTTTCTCTTTCATTTGTTCAGCATTATCTGGTCCTGTAACAAGTGTACTCACAGGAAATGACCAGACAAAACGGATTGCTTCAGATATACTTACCCTATTAGGAACCACCCTGGGATTCGGACCATGCTTCCCGTGTCTTGTTCCTCCGAAAAATCCACCATTTGCCAAAGACTTCATACCTATTACCCCAATATTACGTTCTATGAGTTTCGGTATTGTTTTTTCAATAAAACTCTCATAATTAATATCTACTAAATTCACTGGTAACTGACAAGCATCAAAAATATCAGAGTGATGCATCACCCTTTCATGAGCAGAAGGACTTGTATGACCAGTAAAACCAATAAATCTTGTTTTACCTGAAGCTTTTGCCTCCGCCATTACATCGAAAACTCCCAAATTAACCCTACCATCAACATCCTCAGGATTACGGACAGCATGTACCTGCCAAAGGTCTATCTGATCGGTATTAAGTCTTCTTAGTGTTCCTTCAAGATGCTCTCGAGCGGTATTTGCATCTCTGGCAGTTGTTTTAGACATTATAAAAACGTCATCACGATATTTAGGTATAAGTAGTTTTCCCAAACGTTTTTCACTACCACCTGATTGATAGGATTCAGCTGAATCAAAAAAACGGACACCACCCTCAAGAGCTACTTCGAGAGTCTTTTGTGCTTCTTTTTCACTCATATCACCTATATGCCAACCACCCACTCCTAACATCGTTACGGATTCATTCGTTCTACCGAATTTTCGTAAAGGAAGAAGTGTACCTAATCTGTCGCTTGAAGCTGAGTCTTGACCCTCAGAACTGGATGAAGATAGAAGTATACCTGTTGTCAGTCCTGCCAAGGTTCTTAAAAATCCACGTCGATCAATCATGTCATCACCTCCGTTTCCATAATACATAGATTGATTCTAATAGTCAATAATAAAATATTATTGTACTATCACTACCAAAGAACAAGCTTCTCTATTGGTATGTTCTTTAGATCATCAGTACATTTCCAACCCATCTATAAGATTACAAGAACAAGTTTCTGAAACACTTTCTATCATCTCTGGGGGGTTAATATTCATTCATTTATAAAATTAGAAATAGAATAAAAGAAATTTTATATAAATTTTAAAGGCAGAATATTTGATTTAAATGGTATGAGAATATGACACCAAATGCCCTGTGAATGATTAATGAAGATTAAGAAAACATTTCGGAAATTCAGATGTTACCCCAAACCCGGTAGGAGTGGTTTCCCGGGAATGTCATAATGACATTCATACCCAGGGAATACCCTACGGCATTCATACCGTTGATTCTTTTCGAGGGTGTAAAATGTGTGAAATCCTATTCAGATTCGGGGATCAACAATAAATGGAGCAAGACCACTTCTCCGTGTAATCCTGTATCATCCGCTATTCAGAAAAGAAAACCATCACTACACAAAACCTTATTCTCCGGGTAATCCGAGATTCTGCCATATGGAGCAATAGCAGTCGACTATCAGCGTTTCACATAACAACATGCATAATACATAAAAATAAATTGAAGAAAATAAATGACAAAGCAACTAATACCATATAGATAAATATACATTGACATAATAATAGGTTCTAATAACATTTAGAGATATATTATAATACATAATAGTAAAATAAAGTAGGTTATAATCTAATCCAATAATCTGATTTTTCAGGAGTGAAGCTGCCGATAAATATTATGTTATGAGAATAATAATAGTAAAAACAGAATCATCTCTCATCAAAGAAAACTACAAATTGTAACTTTTTTAAAATTTTAGAAATAGAGTTTTAATTCGCTACAAACCCAGACAGGGACTAATAGGAAAGGAAATGTAATAACGAGATACAATCCTACAATTTGTAGGAAAAGTGTAACATTTTCTCACACATCTAATAAAATGTACTAAGTTGGAAAAACGATAAAATCATCTTAATAATGTAATAGCTTAAATTTAATACTACTGTAAACTGTATACTGAAAAACAATAACTGTAATATATAAAATATACACATGGAAAATACGATATATATATGCCAAAAACTTTACAACGTATCTCATAAATACGAATCGTGTGTTTTCAGTTAATTCCTCTTTCGTAGAGGCGGGGTTTCTCACCCGTTGTATCAATATAATGCATGGTAAGATCCAAAAATCTTCCAAATATTTGATTTATGAGATTGGGTCTTCATAGCCAAGGACTACAGTCACCTTGACAAGGATATTTCGAGTCAACTATAATTTGCGTTGAGCGTTAATATAAATAGAAGTAGGTACATTTTATGAATCCACCAAAAATTGCCGTTGTAGGAAGTGCAAACATCGATCTTGTAATTCGTTCTAAACGAATTCCAGATAAAGGTGAAACTATTTTTGGTGATTCTTTAGATATATTCACCGGTGGAAAAGGATTCAACCAAGGCACCGCAGCAGCCAGATTAGGAGCAGATGTAACTTTTATTGGTAAGATTGGGGATGATAATTTTGGTGAAATGCTTCAGAATGCCATGACTTCTGAAATGATAAATACACACCATCTAAGTGTTGATACAAATGTTGGTACTGGTATAGCAAACATCTTGGTAGATCCAGATGGTGAGAATAGTATCATTGTTATTCCTCGTGCCAATATGTGCATTACATCGACTGAAATTGATAAAGCAACGGAGAGTATCTCAGAAGTTGATATACTGCTGTTACAATTAGAAACACCTATTGAGGCTTCAATCCGTGCAACTGAGATTGCAAAAGAAACCAATACAACCGTGATTCTTGATCCAGCACCCGCTAAATCTCTTCCTGAACAATTTCTATCGCAGATTGATATATTAACACCAAATACTTCAGAAGCAGAACACCTTACAGGTATTCCTACAAATACAATTGATTCATGTGTTGATGCGGGGAAAGTTTTACAACAGAAGTTATCTCAAGAAAGATACGCTGCAGTTGTAATGACACTTGGCAAGAATGGTGTGCTTCTTGTTACTGATAACCATACTGAACACATTTCTCCAGTTTCTGTCGACACAGTAGATACCACAGGAGCTGGGGATGCATTTACCGGTGCATTAGCAACAGCTCTCGGTAAATCCAAGAATTTAAGAGAGTCAGTCGATTTCGCGAATGTTGCTGGAGCTGCTGCCGTTACTGTTCTTGGAGCAACACCGTCAATGCCAACTATATCTAAAATTGAGTCATTGATGATAAAATAACACTGCAATAAGATTAACATCATAATTGGAGATTGAAATGAATCAAGTAAAACTGACAATTATAATATTACTTACTTTTTTCTTTGTTACATCAATAATTATTGCTCAAGAGAAATGGGAAGTTAATATGAGGAAGGACTTTGAAAAAGTCTTAAAAGTGAAAAAGAATATTCCGGAAAAACATAGAGATTTAATCGAAAAGTGGAAAGAGGAAGGACACCTTTCAGATCTTACAACGCTATATGAATCTGTAATACAGAATCAACAGAATGACGCTCCATTCTTTTATGGTTTAGGTTATATCTATGTCCTTACAAATCCAGATATCATAGCACCTACTGATGATAAAGCTATCAGTCATTTTGAAACTGCTATTTCGCTTGATCCCTCTCTGTTTTGGGCACACTATAGTTTGGGAGGGGTCTATAAAAAGCAAGAAAGATATGACGATGCACTCTCAAAATTCAAGACCTGTCTCACTCTTAATCCGGAATTCTATCCTGCACACTACATTATTGGCGAAATACAACTGGAACAGGGTAATCATTCTGACGCACTTTCTTCATTTCAAGTTGCACAATCCCTAAATCCAAAATGGGTATACCCAATTTATGGTACTGGACTGATTTATCTTGACAAAGGTGACCGAAATCAAGCACGAGACACATTTGAACGTACAATTCAATATGATCCGAAATTTGCACCTGCATATATCAAATTGGGACAAATTCTGGCGATGGATGGATTCTATGATGATGCACTTCAAGAATATCAGAAATCTTCTGAATACCAAGCCTATACTGCAAATGATGTCTTTGATTTAGCTGTCATTTTTTCTGATACTGGAAATTCAGATGGAGCAATTCAATTATATCAACGGACTCTTGAACTTGATCCCAATCACGGTTCTGCACATTTAGCGGTTGCAGATGTCTTATATACTCTCGGTGATACTCAGACTGCAATAATACACTACCAAAAGGCTATTGAACAAGATCCTACTCTTAAAGACCAATTATTCAAACCGTTAGAGCCATTTTTTGTTGGTCTAATGCCTGTTGAGGATGCACGAAAACATCTCAATAAAATTCTATCAATATTACCAAATGATCCTCGTTCATATTTCTATTTAGGAAAATTAGAAGCTGATGCCGGGAATATACCACAGGCAATTGAATATTATGTAAAAACACGAGAAATTATTGAATTAAATTCAAATTTTCTTGAAATGGTTCTACCGCATGGACAATTTAATGATATATATTTTAATCTTGGTGAATTGTATTTTAAACAAGGTAAGAATGAGCAAGCATCGATTAATTTCCATCGAGCATTACAAGTTAATCCAAACCTAAGAACACGTTTTATTGAAGAAGGAAAACAAGCTATTGGTAATGGAGAATATAAAGAATCTATTCCTTCTTTAAATAAACACCTACTACTTTTTCCAAATGATCATGAAGCAATTTACCTGATAGGACAGAGTTACGAAGCAGATGGTAATACTGAGAAGGCTTTACAATATTATAATAGGACTATAGAATTAGATCCTAATAGATCAGATGTTCTATATAAGATGGTACACATTTATCGTGAAGCTGAATCACATCAGAATACACTTGATACACTAAACAGAATAATTAATTTAGATGCAAATGATTCAGAAGCACACTTTTTATCTGCCATAACATATCTATCATTAGGCAACCAAGAAGATGCATTGAATGCTTTCTTGGAAACTGTTAGATTGACTCCTGAAAATGTTGCCGCCCAGTATCAAGTTGGATTGATATACGAAAACAAGGGTGATCTTGACAATGCAATCATATATTATGAAGATACAATTAAATTAGATCCTGAAAATCCAGAACCATTCTTCAGACTTGGTGGTATTTATCAAACACGTAAGGATGAAGATAATATGATACGAGTTTATGAGCCTGCATTACTTCTGGAACCAGATAATCCTGAGATCCAATATCAGTTGGCCACAATCTTTGAAAAAAGGTGTTTCTCCGATACTGAAGGATTCAACACTGAATTAATACTCAAAGCATTTCATCACTACGGTTTAGCAAATGAATATAATCCAGAAGAATATCAGTGGCATTACCAATATGCAAGGCTTTTAGACTCCTATGCAGAAACCCTTGAGGATTTTGTAAAGTATGCTGAAATGGCTGTTAGAGAGTATAAGACAACAATTGAACTCAAACCAGATTTTGCTGATGCATACTACTATAGAGCTATGATTACCAATCGTTATAAACGGATAGGGAAAACACTCTATAGAAGTAGTCAAATCCTTGAAGATTTTTATCAGGTTGTTGAATTAGATCCTAAAAATGTAAATGCACTCTTCCATATTGGGACTTTGCAACTTTGGATAGAAAAATACAAACTTGCAGAAGAGACTTTTAAGAAAGTCATCAAACTTGATCCATCCTTTAAAGGTGTCCATTCTCAATTGGGAGAACTTGCTGAGAGAAATCAGGACTTTAAGAAAGCTATAGAGTTATATGAAAAAGAGCTTACATTAGATGACAAGGCGATTGTCGCATATCAACGTCTCGGTGATCTTTATTACAATTCAGAAATGCAATTGAATAAAGCAAAAGACATGTTAGAAAAGGCAATTGAATTAAGCGAAAGACATGTTCCGACAATACTCGTTTATGCCAATGTGCTGTATAGCATGGACCAACTCGGATCAGCAGCAGATCAGTTTGAACGTGCAATTCAATTTGAACCGCGTAATCTAACTGCAAACTACAATCTTGCATTGATGTATCAATATTCCGAACGTATTAATCTCGCAAAAGAACAATGGAAGCACTTCTTAGGATTGAATCCACCCGAACAGTGGAAAATTGAGGCAGAAAACAATCTTAAAAGTATAGAGAATCAGTGACCATTATGGTGAAACATTCCCAAGTCAAACATCAACAAACTAACAAAGTGTCATTGGAAACAGATGATAAATCCTCTACATTTCCAATGACATATTTACGGGAAACACTAAACACAGAATTAATTGGTAAGTCTGGAATAGAATACTATAGTGAAGTTCCATCGACAAATGATGTCGCAAAACTACATGGAAAAACGTATGGAGCACAGGAAGGCAAACTATTCATAGCAGAATACCAAACTGCAGGACGTGGACAATATGGACGAAAATGGGATGCTGCCCCCGGGAAAAGTTTGTTAGTTTCAATTACTTTTACACATCGTCTGAAAAATGATGAAGTACATTTGCCAAATCTGATAGGGGCACTATCTATAGCACAAGCGATCGACATACATACACAACTACCTGCAAAAATTAAACATCCTAACGATGTTCGAATTAATAAAAAGAAAGTCGCAGGTGTTTTAACTGAAATACAATATGATATAAATAAACATCCTTTTTTCGTATTGGGTTTTGGGGTCAATGTTAATATATCATTAGACGAATTTCCAGATTCACTCATGAAGACAGCCACCTCATTATTAATTGAATCTAAAGTTCAAAATGGTAAACTGTGTAGAGGTGAATTACTTTATCAGATCCTAACGAATCTTGAGAATAATTACCTTCATCTAAAGTCAGGAAATATGCAACAAATAAACTCTGAATTGAGTAAATTGGAAGAGTTACAATGAAAATCGTAGTCAGTGCATGCCTCATTGGTACAAATTGTCGATATGATGGGGGGAACAGTAAGAATCTAAATGTAATAAACCTTACTAAGAATGATGACATAATTCCTGTTTGTCCAGAAGAAGCAGGGGGGCTACCTACACCTCGTCCTGCAGTAGAGATCGTTGGTGGAGATGGGAATGATGTCTTGGATGGAAAGGCGAAAGTACTTACAGTTGATGGCAAGGATAAAACAGCAGAATTTATAAAAGGGGCACAATATGCCCTTGATTTAATCCTATCTGAAGGAGTAAAGAAAGTTATACTAAAATCAAGAAGTCCATCATGCGGGTGTGGCGAAATCTATGATGGGTCGTTTAACAGAAATGTTATATCAGGGGATGGGGTTACAACAGCACTGCTTAAAAGGCACGGCATTGAGGTAGTTTCAATGTAAAGAATCGAACCTGATTTATGTCTTCCCCATCAACTTGATTATCTGTTCACCAATTTCTGGACTTCGCATAAGAGATTCACCCACCAATATAGCATTTAAACCCACCTGTTCTAACTTCCTGACATCATCTCTGGAAAGGATTCCACTTTCACTGATTACAATGGTATCTTCAGGAATAAATTCTAACAGTTTAAATGTTGTATCCAAATCTGTTTGAAATGTTTTTAAATTCCTATTATTTATTCCGATAATCTCAGCACCTACATCCAAAGCAATATCAAGCTCTTCTTCGGTATGCACTTCGACAACAGCGTCCATGGTAAGGGATGAAGCAAGTTCAATATATTCATGTAGTTGATCTGATGTTAATGCTGCTACAATCAGCAGAATTGCATCAGCACCTGCCGCACGTGCTTGGAAGATGTGGTAAGGGTCAATAGTGAAATCTTTCCTCAGTAAAGGCACATTTACAACTTCTCTTATTGAAGAAAGATATTCAAGTTTACCATCAAAAAATCTTACATCAGTCAATATTGAAATAGCAGCAGCACCAAATTCTGCATAGGTTTCAGCAATTCTAACAGGATCAAAATCTGAGCGGATAATACCTTTACTTGGTGATTTCTTCTTAACCTCTGCAATAAGATTCATCTCACCAATATTTGAAATTGCATCCTTAAAGCCTTTAGTTGATGGGAGAGAGTTTATCTGACTATGCAGTGTGGACAATGGAACTGATTTTTTATCAAATTCCAATTCTTTCAATTTATGTCCAATGATTGTTTCTAATATCAAAAGGATTCCTTCTTTTCATATATTATCGTATAAGGCATACACCAAACACGATTATTCATTTTGTAGGTTTTGAATGTTGGTTAAACAGTATCCAACTCAATTCAGAGATTTATTTTATATACTCTATCAACTATGTTCTCGGTTACATTGACCTATTTCTTAACTTATTCGTTCATTCATTTGAAACTGCTCTTAATCCTTCAAGTGTTTCAAATGCGCTACCAGAATCAATCGAATCCGCAGCAAGTTTAATTCCAGATACAATGTTATCTGCTTTTCCACCAGCAACTATTGCAGCCCCAGCATTTAATAATACTATATCACGCTTAGGTCCAAATTGACCATTTAGGATATTTGTAGTAATGTCAGCATTTTCTTCAGGTGTTCCACCAAGGAGCGATTCTGATTCTGCCCTTGGTATACCAAAGGTAGCAGGATCAAGAGAGTATGTATTCACTTCACCATTCTTTAATTCAGATATACGAGTTGTAGTTGTTGTTGTGATTTCATCTAAACCATCAGCACCGTGAACAATAAATGCATGTTTTGTTCCAAGATTTTTAAGCACATGTGCATGGGTCTCTGTTAGATCATCCGAATATACGCCTAACACTTGTGCCTTTGCTCCTGCTGGATTGGTCAAAGGTCCAATAGCATTGAATATCGTCCTAATCCCAATTTCTCTCCTTGGACCGATAGCATGTTTCATTGCCCCATGTAATAATGGTGCGAATAGGAAACCGACTCCTACCTCATCAATACACTTACCAACTTGTTCAGGAGAAATCTCAATGTTAATACCCAGAGCCATCAAAACATTTGCACTTCCACTCTGACGAGTTACACCTCTATTCCCATGTTTTGCAACAGGAATTCCTGCACCAGCAACCACAAATGCAGAAGTAGTTGAGATATTAAAGGAATGTAAACCAGTGCCTCCGGTACTACAGGTATCAACAACAAGGGGGTGTTTTGTAGTAATTCTCGTAGCTTTTTCACGCATCACACGAACTGCACCAGTAATTTCTTCTATTGTTTCACCTTTCAATCGCAATGCAGTAAGAAAACACGCAATTTGGGCATCTGTAGTTTCACCTTCCATGATTTCATTCATGGTTGCAATCATCTCTTCTTCTTCAAGGTCGTTTCCTTCAACAACCTTCTTGATTGTTTCTTGAATCACCCCAACACCTCCATAGTTAATCGAATATCATACATTGTAAAAACCATCATATTATAACTAATAAACACCTATAATTCAAGAATTGTAAAGAATTAGTCTTTTCTGTTGGTGGAAAACTGAATAGGATTATGCTATACTTGGATATTATTACTTGGATATTTGCTATGGATATTAACTTACAACAATTTCAACCGTCGACACCTCTTGATATCCGTTTAGGTTTAACTGATCCAGCCGATGTAGCCTTTCCTTTACGTTGGGGAATACTTGGGGCAGGTCGGATATCTACACAATGGGTAAAGTCCTTACAAGCATGTGATGGAGCATCAGTAACAGCTGTTGCAGCAAGGGATATTGACAGAGCAAATGAGTTTGCACAACGATTAGAAATACCTTCAGCTTATGGTAATTATACAGAAATGGTAACATCAGATAATGTTGATATTATCTATATTGGTACAATAACCAAGTTCCACAAAGAACATACACTTCTTGCTATTGAAGCAGGGAAACATGTTCTTTGTGAGAAACCACTTGCAGAAAACATTACTGATGCAAAAATTATGTATGATGCTGTATCTGAGAAAAATGTTATGTTACAGGATGGAGTATGGACCCGTTTCTTTCCAGCTGTAGAACACGCAAGGAGGTTAATTGAAGAAGGTAAAATTGGTGATGTCCTGATAGTTCAGTCAGACTTTTTTGATCCTATCTATGCAATTCAGGCAGTCCCACTGGGTTTCGGTTCAGATGTTAAACCGACTGCAATAACAGCATTGGGACAAAAAAATGGAGGTGCGATAATACAATACGGAGAAGACAGATGTGCAATCCTCACATTTCCTTCAAAAAACTGTGAATTACCTGAAGTAACTGAATTAATCGGTACAAAAGGCAGAATAACTCTTGAACGACCTGCACACTGTCCTACAAAAATCTCAGTTAGAATTCCTCCCAATGATGGTGTTCCCTCACAATATAAAGGTTCCAATACCCCTGCACCAGTTCAGAGATTTGAATATCCAATCCCTATATCAAGTAAGATGGCAACTTCTTCTCCCAATCAACACGGTTTTATATATCAAGCAGAAGCTATCCATCGATGTCTTGCTGCAGGTCTACATCAATGTCCGCAATACAACAAAGAAGACTCACTCCATTCAATGAATCTATTAACTGAGATAAATGCAGCAAGATTCTAAGAATAATGAAAGTAAGTATATTTCATTTTCCATTGAAATGTCATCCCAGAAATTTCAGTCATACATTTTAGGAATTTTGCTAACAACTAAATTTAGAATTAGGAATAATTATGAAAAAACCAAATATAATCTATATACATTCACATGACACCGGACGGTATGTGCAACCCTATGGTCATGCAATTCCAACACCAAACATACAAAAATTAGCCGAAGAAGGCGTCTTATTCAGAAATGCCTTTTGTGCTAATCCGACATGTTCTCCATCCCGTGCTTCACTCCTCACAGGACAGTGGGCACATAGTTGTGGTATGGGTGGTTTAGCAAATCGAGGATGGAGTTTACCTGTTCCGGAACATCTCATACCCCATACTCTAAATAACGCAGGATACGAAACTGTATTAGCAGGATTTCAACATGTCGTACGAAATGTTGAGGATACAGGTTATCAAAGGATCTTATCCAAAGAACATGGTAAATCGTGTGCTGAAGAACGCGCGTGTGCATTTCTAACTGAAAAACATGAAGCCCCATTCTTTTTAGATATTGGTTTTGGAGAGACACACCGTAAGGCAAAAGGCTTTGATCCACCTCCAGACGGTGAGCCAAGAACTGATCCACGTTATGTAATACCACCTACAACCTTTCCTGATACCCCTGAAACAAGACAAGATATGGCAGAATACATTGATTCTGCGAGAAGATTAGACCAGAAAATGGGAAAAGTATTTGATTCTTTAGAGAACAACGGTCTTGCAGAGAATACATTAGTTATATGTACAACTGACCACGGACTTGCTTTCCCTCGAATGAAATGTCATGTGACTGATCACGGTATAGGTGTGATGCTAATTATACGGGGACCGGGTGGTTTTGATAGTGGTAAAGTGATTGATGGTTTAGTCAGTCAGATAGATCTATTTCCAACTATCTGCGATTTAGCACAAATTGACCAACCTGAATGGTTACAAGGACATTCTGTTTTACCACTTATACATGGTGAGGAGAAAGACATTAGAGACGCTATATTTGCTGAGGTTAACTACCACTGTTGTTATGAACCGCAACGAGCAATCCGTACAAAACGATGGAAATATATCCGTAGATATGATAATGCTAAACAGTGGGCACTTCCCAACTGTGATGATAGTATTAGTAAGACATTAATGATGGATAATGGTTGGACAGATCAACCGATCGAATCTGAAAGACTATATGATGTTGTATTTGATACTGCAGAAGCACATAATCTTGCTGAAAATCCTAAATATAATGATGTACTTATAGACATGCGAGAGAGATTGGAGCATTGGAGATTAGAAACAGACGATCCTGTCTCGGATACCCAAATTATGATTCCACCTGACACAGCAGTTCTTAATGATCCCTCAGATATTTCTCCAGGGGATAAACATTATCCTGCATCAGAGATTGTAGATAGCATAAGTTGATAATTAGCAATTGTACTTCACTTCATTAGGATATGACCCTAAAATCCTGTAAGAGCGGTTTCTAACAGCTACAAAGTAATAGATTCTAATTTTCAATCTAACCTAAAATAGGTAACAAGCAGATTTCTTTGAGTGAAATCATTTAAATATAAATCTTATACGGTATTTATAACAATTCGTGTTGCAAGAGTCATGTCAGACTTTTGTTGGAAATACCATACTCTATAAGGTGCAAAATAACCTGCTTGTTAACTCTTTTCACTTGTCTAATTCAACTGAAAATGATAAGATAATTGATTACAGATAGTTTGGGATTGGGTATGACCTATACGATAGTTAAATAAAGGAGAATGCGTAGATGCGGCACGAACTCACTGCCGAACAAATTGACTATTATCAAGAGAATGGTTTTCTTGTAATTGAAAACTTTTTGGACGATGTCGAATTAGCTGAGTGGCGAAAATATACTGATGAAGCTGTAACCGAACGGTTGGGAAGCTCAGTTGAAAACATGACAAATCAACTGGATCCAAAAAATTTTTATGCCCGTGTATTTACACAATGTTTAAGGCTATCAGATTCCCATCCCGGAATGCGTAAGTTAGTACATGATCCGAAAATTGGACGCATGGCAACACTATTAGCTGGTGTTGATGGTATGCGAATATGGCACGACCAAGCATTAATTAAACCCCCCAACGGTAATCCTACTGCATGGCATCTTGATGTTCCTTATTGGTCATTTGATTCACAGAACGCGGTATCATTTTGGGTTGCATTAGATGATGCAACGCTTGAAAATGGTTGTATGTGGTATATACCAGGTACTCAAAAAACAGCTCGGTATGACAATGTTGGAATTGGTGAGAATATTGGTGCTTTATTCGATGTCTATCCGGAATGGAAAAAACTAACCCCACAGTCAGCACCTTGTCCTGCTGGATCAATGGTATGGCATAATGGATTGGTTGCTCATGGAGCAGGTGCAAATATGACATTTTCTCACCGAAGAGCTATGACCTGTGGTTTTATGCCAGATGGATGCACCTTTAATGGAAAGAAAAATATATTGCCAGAACCTTATTTCAGTTCACTTACAGTAGGAGATATACTGGACAACAATGATCAGAATACACTGGTATGGCATAAAAATTGGGAATAATAAATTGTTATCAATGAGGAAATAGATGAAGCTATTGGATAGAAAAGGAGAGAAGAAGTATGGCAAAAAAGCCAAATATCGTACTGATGGGTGTTGATTCACTACTTGCAACTCACATGAGTTGTTACGGATATCATAGACATACCACTCCTCATATTGACCGATTCGCCCAAGATGGAACACTATTTGAAAGAACTTATAGTGCTCATATCCCTACTACAAGCGCATATGCATCTATGCTTACAGGAATGGATACCTTTAGTACACAGGTAGTCGCATTAAGACACAAAGGTCCAATGCGTGAGGAAATCAAAACACTCCCAGAAATCCTTCGTGAGCAAGGTTATGATACTACATGTGTAGGATTTGGTAATCCAAGTGGACGCGGGTTCGATACATATCTTGAATTCTCCGGATGGGGACCAGATGAAAGTGGTCGAAGTCCAAAAGCCGAGAATCTTAATAGAACAACCCTTCCAGAACTTGATAGGTTGATTGATCAGAGTGATGACAAACCTTTCTTCCTATTCCTCCGTCATATGGATCCACATTCACCGTATTTACCTCCTGCACCTTATGAACGAATGTTTTATCACGGAGATGAATGTGACCCAAGTAATACATCAATGGAGCCAGTGATGTCATTTAAACCATTCTGCGACTACTTTGCATCTTGGATGCCTGTAGGAATCACAGATAAAGATTATGTCATCGCTCAATACGATGGTGCCATTGCTTATATGGATGCTTGTATCCAATCCCTTTTTAATGCCCTTGAAACCAGAGGTGTGATGGATGAAACAATTGTTGTAATAAACGGTGATCATGGTGAAACTCTCTATGATCATGAATGTTGGTTTGACCATCATGGACTCTATGATGTTACACTCCACGTGCCATTAATAATAAGATATCCTGGAAAAATACCTGCTGGGAAACGTGTCTCTGGTTTTAATCAACATAAAGATCTTGTTCCAACACTCCTCGAATTAGCTGATATTGAAACAGATATAAATTTTGATGGTGATAGTCTCATTCCATTAATAAATGGAGAAATTGCATCATACGAGAGTGAATTCTACATTACAGAATGCACTTGGATGAGAAAACACGGCTGGCGTACACCAGAATGGAAATTAATTGTTGCCCTTGAGCCAGATTTCCACTATAAACCACCTGTCGAATTATATAATTTAATTCAAGATCCAGATGAAAATGAGAATCTGGCTGATTCTCACCCAGATATAGTAAATGTACTTGAAACAAGAATGAATAAATGGATTGAAAAACGGAAGGAAGAAACAGGGTTACCAAACCCAATTATGAACCAAGGTGATTGGCATGGTCATAAAGGTATAGGTCCATTTAAGAGTTCTGATCAAGCATATAACACTATGCATATAGGTAATCCAGGGGAAGCAGCTCGACTCCAAGCAAAATCTAAGGATGATGAATAAGGCATTTTAGAAGGCACTTCTAATTTATCTAAAGTATTTTATGAAAGGATAATTCATGCCGGATTATACAAGAACTGAAGTATTATCAAGACTACGTACGGAATTGGATTCTGGCAATTCACTACTTGCTGTTGGAGCAGGTACAGGAATCACTGCAAAATTCGCGGAAAAAGGTGGGGCAGATCTTATAGTAATTTATAATTCTGGACGATACCGAATGTCAGGGTTCGGTTCATGTGCCGGACTTCTTGCCTATGGGGATGCCAATGCTATAGTTATGGAGATGGGAGAACGTGAAGTACTACCCGTTGTAAACGAAACCCCTGTTATTGCGGGTGTAAATGGGACCGATCCGACCCGTCGTATGAGCAACTTCTTGAAACAAGTTCGAGATGTGGGATTTGATGGTGTAAATAACTTTCCTACAGTTGGTGTTATTGACGGCACATTTCGTATTACACTTGAAGAAACTGGTATGGGTTTTTATAAGGAAGTTGAGACCATTGGTATTGCTCATGATATGGATTTATTCACCATAGTCTATGTCTTTAATCCTGAAGAATCTGAGAATATGGCAAAAGTTGGAGCTGATGTCATAATCGCTCATATGGGTACAACAATCGGCGGTACAATTGGTGCAGAAACTGCATTCACACTTGAAGATGCAGCAGTAAGAGTTCAGGAAATTTGTGATGCAGCACAATCACAAAATCCCGATGTAATCTGTTTAGCACATGGAGGTCCAATTTCCAAAGCACCTGAAGCAAAGTATATCAATGACAATACTGATACCGTGGGATTCGTTGGTGCTTCCAGCATTGAACGGTTTGCTTGTGAGGAGAGTATTCCGCGGGTAACGGCTTCATTTAAGGAATGAAAAAAAGATGTCCTATACATGCAATTTATCTAAATCACTGATTTTAAGTGTCTTATGAGATAGATGGTTTTGGTAGGTGTCAGGTATTCTTGTTCCAACGCGTATATTCACTAACCAACAATCCTGTAAAATAATATGACAATCCAAATCAAAAATCCACGCGATCCGCGTTACAGACAACAGAAGCATAAAATCCAAGGAGATATTTCATGAAAACTAAGTTATGCTTATCTGTTCTTCTAACACAATTATTTATCTCAACCCTCTTAGTATCTAACAGAGTTACCTAGCAGGACACAAAAATGGGTTTACCCGAAGGTGCAATAGCTCGACTTGGTAAAGGGGGTATAACAGGTAACGTCGTGTATTCTCCAGATGACACCTGTTTAGCAGTCGCCTGTAGTATCGGGATTTGGCTCTATGACGTAAAGACATATCAAGAATTATCACTACTCACAGGACATACAAGCAGGATCCTTAGTATAGCTTTCAGTTCGGATGGGCAGACGCTCGCAAGTGGTGGGGACACGACTATCCATTTATGGGATGCGAAAACAGGCGAACATAAGCATACACTCAAAGGACATACGGATATGGTCAATAGCGTAGCATTCAGTCCGGATGGACAGACGCTCGTAAGTGGCAGTTATGACAACACTATCGTTTTATGGGATGCGGAAATAGGTGAACATAAACATACACTCAAAGGATATACGGATAAGGTCTTTGACGTAGCGTTCAGTCCAGATGGACAGATACTCACAAGTGGTGGGGACAAGACCATCGTTTTATCGGATGCGAAAACAGACGAACATAAGCATACACTCAAAGGACATACGGATGAGGTTTATAGCGTGTCGTTCAGTCCGGATGGACAGACACTCGCAAGTGGTAGTTATGACAACACCATCGTTTTATGGGATGTGGAAACAGGCGAACATAAGCATACACTCAAAGGACATACACACTCGATCTATAGTGTATCGTTCAGTCCGGATGGACAAACGCTAGCAAGTGGAAGTTTCGACACGACCATCCTTATATGGGATGCGGAGACTGGTGAACATAAGCATACACTCAAAGGGCATACACACTCGGTCAATAGCGTATCGTTCAGTCCGGATGGACAAACGCTCGCAAGCGGCAGTAGTTCGTGGGCACCGATCATCCTTTTATGGGATGTGGAAACAGGTGAACATAAGCATACACTCAAAGGGTATACGGATGAGGTATATGATATAGCGTTCAGTCCGGATGGACAAACACTCGCAAGCGGCAGTTATGACAACACTATCCTTTTATGGGATGTAGAAACAGGCGTACATAAGTATACACTCAATGGACATACAAGCAAGGTCCGAAGCGTATCGTTCAGTCCGGATGGACAGACACTCGCAAGTGGTGGCGGTTGGGACACAATCATCCATTTATGGGGTGCGGAGACAGGTAAACATAAGCAAACGCTCAAAGGTACGGATAGGGTCTATAGCGTATCGTTCAGTCCGGATGGACAGACACTCGTAAGCGGTGGGAACAAGACCGTCCATTTATGGGATGCAGAGACAGGTGAACATAAGCAAACACTCAAAGGACATACGGATAGAATCCATAGCGTATCGTTCAGTCCAGATGGACAAACGCTCGTAAGTGGTGGTTATAATAAGACTATCCATTTATGGGATGCGGAGACTGGTGAACTTAAGCAAACACTCAAAAGCCTGGATATTGTCTATAGCGTATCGTTCAGTCTGGATGGACAGACACTCGCAAGCGGTGGGAACAAGACAATCCTTTTATGGGATGCAGAGACTGGTGAACATAAGCAAACACTCAAAGGACATACGGATAGGGTCTGTACCGTAGCGTTTAGTCCGGATGGACAGACACTTGCAAGTGGTGGGGACACGACTATCCATTTATGGGATGCGGAGACTGGTAAACAAGAGCAAACACTCAAAGGACATACGGATAGGGTCTATACCGTATCGTTCAGTCCGGATGGACAGACACTCGCAAGCGGTGGTTTTGATGGAACGGTGCTGTTGTGGCGGATAACTACTGCAACAATCACAGATCCACAATCAGTTGACGCGAATGGTAAATATTACACGAAGTGAGGCACCTTAAAACTGTCACTGTTTATCAAAACTATCCGAATCCGTTTTATCCAGAAACATGGATACCGTATCATATTTATCAAGCCAGTAACGTCAAATTCTCAATATCAGCCTAGTGCTTAGTCAAGTGATAATCGATGGGTATAGTCGTTTTAGTTTTATACGTGCATCATCTGTAGTAAACCTCCAACTTGTTTTGGTCTGTTTTTCATTTCTTCTGTTTTGCCAT
>JAGFCA010000018.1 GCA_022394755.1 Candidatus Poribacteria bacterium | reverse complement strand
AATCTAAACAAACATTCTTGAGTCCCATAGGGACGAAATGTTTATAGAAAAATCTAAACAAACATTCTTGAGTCCCGTAGTAGGAACGAAATGTTTATAGAAAAATCTAAACAAACATTCTTGAGTCCCGTAGGGACGAAATGTTTATAGAAAATCTAAACAAACATTCTTGAGTTCCGTAGGAACGAAATGTTTATAGAAAAATCTAAACAAACATTCTTGAGTCCCATAGGGACGAAATGTTTATAGAAAATCTAAACAAACATTCTTGAGTTCCGTAGGAACGAAATGTTTATAACATTAAATCGGCTTACCTGAATATTAACAACAATTAGTTTACTGACACAAGTCGTTATTATATAGATCATTTAAAAAGAAATAATATCACAATAATCATAATAGATGCTATTCATTTTTCATATAATAAAATGTTGATTTAATTATTAATCGATTAATTTTCAAGTATGTTAAAACATCCAAGTACGACTATACCCATATAACTTTTCCTCAATCTTCGTAAGTTATGTATGGTTGATATGAATCATGGATAATTAGAGAAATCATATCCTTAATTTACCAAATCAAATTATAGATTACATATCAACTTGAGGGAACATAAAGGGTGTGTAAAAATTTTGTAACTATCGGTACCAATAATTAATGAGAAATATATTGAAGAAAACTGTACATTATGCAACTAAAGATTAAGGAATAGCAATTAGACAGACTAAATAACGTTAGTAATATATATTTATTTGATATATCACAATATGCTGATATACCTTGATTAACAGACTTTATTGTGTTATAATATATAACATATAATTAAATAAAAATAGAATCACATTTTAAGAAAATCTGTAAGAATGAGAATACAATTTGAGATTAGAATACAAACCAACAACCTATAACTATCAATTAATAACGAATAAATCTCTTAATAACGAATAAATCTCTATAAAACGATCCTAAGCACAAAGTTACATTTATTTCAAAAATGTGTACCTATTAAACCGTTGGAAATCTAAAAACCAGAAAGGATAAAACTACAAAATTATAACTTTTTTCAAATTTTAGAATTAGAGGTTTAATTCGCTACAAACCCAGACAAGGACTAATAGGAAAGGCAATGAAATAACAAGAAACAATCCTACACTTTGTAGGAAAAGTGTAACATTTTCTCACACATCTAATAAAATGTACTAAGTTGGAAAATCGATATAATCATCTTAAAAATGTAATAGATTAGATTTAATACCACTATATACTGTTTACTGAAAACCCAATAACTGTAATCTATAAAATATACACATGGAAAATACGATATTTATGCCAAATACTTTACACACCCGACCTACAACAACAATTTCAATTTTAATGAAATTTATAGTATACTTTAATGCTATACTCTTAGTAATGAACGCGACAAAGCATATTTCATGACACTTTACTTCATTTAAGTGGAGGTAAGGAATGGATAAACACATAACAGATGAGCAGTGGGACCATTTTAATGAACATGGTTACGTCCGAATAGGACAGGTTGCAACAGATGACGAATTAGCAGCGCTTCAACAACGTATGGACGACATCATGCTTGGGAAAGCACCCCTTGATTATAATAAAATAATGATGCAACTTGATCGAGCACCAGGAACAGACAAACCAGGCCCACAATCCGCAGGACATAAAGGATCTACTCTATTATATCGTAAGATACAAAATCTTGAATTTGATCCTTACTTTTTATCATATTTACAGAATCCAACATTCGAAGAAGTGTGTACCAAGATCTATGGTGAAGATGTTCCTATATTATGTTTTCGTGCAATGTTCATGAATAAACCTGCACAGGAAGGTACATACCTTGTTTGGCACCAAGATAGGTGGACAGACCTAACTCTTGATCCCCAAATTACCATATATACCGCTTTGGATCCAGCAACAATTGAGAACGGTTGTGTCCATATTATACCAGGATCACATAGTGATCTAATCAATCCTTCTCATGGTTCCGGATTTCTATCACAGGAACAAATTGACGATATTGTTGAGAACGCAGATCCAATCCCGTTGGAATTAAAAGCAGGTGAGGTAGTCTTACTCCACAATTGGATGTTACATAGTTCAGGTACAAACCAGACCGATATACCCCGTCGGGCTTTTAGTGTATGCTACATGCACGGTGACACAAAGTCACGCGGTGGAGGGGCGTTTAGACGCGTGTTTGGTGAAGGGGCACTCACTGTAGAAGACTTGGCAAAAACTGCATAAATCGTCATAGTTGAGAATTCCTCTACTCAAATTATAACAAGATAATTTTACGCTAAGGAGCATATTATGTCAAAAATTCGACTCGCCATCATAGGATGTGGCGGAAACTCCTCCGGCCACGCGAGGCGGATGAATGGAAATCCAGAAGTACAAATCGTTGGGACATGTGATGTGAATACAGATATTGCAAATGGTTATATTGATCGTAATCTGCCTGATCTTGAACCAAGACCAATTGCTTACGATGATATATCACAAATGCTGAATGAAACGAAACCAGATGCAGTTGTTATATCCACCCCACACACACTACATTTTGAACATGGTATGATGGCTCTTAAGGCTGGTTGTCATGTTCTGATGGAAAAACCGATGGTTACCTCCTCTGAAGATGCATATACACTTGCAAAAAAAGTTGAGGAAACCGGTTTGATACTTACAATTGGATATAATACACCATGCTCAGCTAATTTTCACTATATCCGAGAAATAGTACGTAGTGGTGAATTTGGTAAATTGGAATTGGTTATAGGTTATATAACACAGAATTGGAAACGCGCTACTACCGGTGCATGGCGACAAGATCCGAAACTTTCTGGCGGTGGTCAGGCTTATGATAGCGGTGCACATCTACTCAATAGCCTGTGTTGGACGGTTGAAGCAAAAGTAGAAGAAGTTTATGCATATACTGACAATATGGATACTGAAGTAGACATCAACTCCTCCATCAATGTAAAGTTTGAAAATGGTGTCTTGGCTTCAATGGTTGTAAGTGGAAATTGTCCAAGTCCTGGTGGAACACACATGGCATTGATTTTTGACAATGGTAGAATTGAAGTTGACGGTTGGGGTGGTGGATGGATCCGGGTTTGGAAAGGTGGAGAAGCATTAGATCCGCCACCAATTTCACCTGATATGTCTGCAGGTAGTCCTGATGACAACTTCATTGATGCAATTTTAGGGAAAGCAGATCCAAGGACGAATCCGATGAACGGCATAATTCAGTCTGAACTTATGGACCTAATTTATGAATCTGCAGAATCCAAAACTCCAGCAAAGCCTAAAAGGTAAATAGGAATTAATTACATTGAATAACAATATGTCTGATGACATACTTCAAAAAAACGAGACCGGATCTGAAGATGATCAATTCAGATCCGGTTATGTTAGTATTATCGGTGCTCCAAATGTGGGTAAATCCACTCTCTTAAATACTATCTTAGGACAAAAGTTGGCTATCGTTACGCCAAAGCCACAAACAACCCGAAACCAAATTCGTGGAATTCTAACTACAGACTCACATCAAATGGTTTTTGTAGATACTCCTGGTTTGATGGATCCAAAATACCGTTTACAATCTGAGATGGTGAGAACTGCCTACGGGGCATTAAGAGATGCTGATGTCGTACTATTTGTTATTGATGTAGCACATCCAAACACAGATATTCAAAATATGGTGATTGAGCAACTTAGCGGACGAAAACGTACAAAGACTATTCTTGTACTTAATAAGGTCGACCTGGTCGAAAAACCAAAACTATTACCTCTTTTTGAGGAGTATAGTAATAAATTTGATTTTGATGCAATGATACCAATTTCCGCTCTGAAAAAAGATGGTGTCAAAGAACTCTTGGAACAAATTACACCATATCTTCCTCCCGGTCCACTATATTTTCCCGAAGACCAACTCAGTGATCTCCCTGAACGATTTTTCATCTCTGAAACTGTCAGAGAGAAAATCATGCTAATTACACAAAGAGAAGTTCCCTATGCCACCGCTGTTGTTGTAGAAGAATTCGAAAAAAGAACTCGACGAAATACTGACGAGATTATATACATTAGAGCTATCGTATATACAGAAAAACAAACTCAGAAACAGATTATTATCGGTAAAGGCGGAAAGCAAATTAAACGTGTTGGAGAATTAGCACGTCATGATATAGAGAAATTCTTGGACTCTCCCGTATTCCTGGAGTTATATGTCACTGTCAAGGCTGATTGGCGGAGAGACATTATTCAACTGAGAGAATTAGGGGGTTTCTTAGACTTATAGAATACACTATTTTTTTAATTTCACCCACTTAGTCTATACACATCTTCTCCTAAAAAATTCCACCATTTAACCGTAATTTTAAACTGTCAATAACTGGAACAATATAAGGACTATGGAATGGCAGAATCCTCAATTGACATACATGGGGCACGAGAACATAATCTAAAGAATATAGATATACAATTACCAAAGAACAAGTTGATTGTATTCACTGGTGTAAGTGGGTCTGGTAAATCCTCCTTGGCAATTGATACAGTCTATGCTGAAGGACAACGACGATATATAGAATCCCTTTCTGCATATGCACGACAATTTTTGGGGCAACTCGGTAAAGCAGAAGTTGATAAAATTGTTGGTTTATCACCATCCATCGCAATTGACCAAGGTTCAACAGGACATAATCCACGTTCTACTGTTGCCACTGTTACTGAAATCTATGATTATCTCCGAGTTCTCTTTGCACGGGCAGGACAGTTTAACTGTCTTGAATGTGGACAATCTGTAGGTTCACAAACTATCGCTGATATCGTAGAACACATCCTTACCTTCCCTCCTCGCACACGACTAATGATTTTGGCTCCTATCGTGAAAGGAAGACGCGGAGAATATCGTAGAGAATTATCAAATGCACGAAAACTTGGCTTTGTCCGTGCTCGTATTGACGGTGAAGTGCATGAAATCAATTCTGACATCGCTCTAAATCCAAATCAAACGCATAATATTGATCTCGTTGTTGATAGGATTATCATCAAAGACGACGTTCACAGCCGTGTAGCTGAAGCCGTTGAAACTGCACTTTCAATCGGTGATGATAGTATAATTGTTAATGTAGTTTCATCAGATAAGAACGTTAACAAATCTGCTTCTGATGGTGAAGATCTTCTTTTTAGTAGACAATATGCATGTACTAATTGTCAAATCAGTTACGATATTCCTGAACCTCGTCATTTTTCTTACAACAGTCCTTATGGTATGTGTGAACAGTGTCGTGGATTAGGAATGCAAATGGCTATTTCACCAAAACTAATTATCCGTGATGAGTCACTTCCAATCTTAAATGGGGCTATAGCATCTTGGGAAAAGCCAAATGAAAATGAGAAAATGATTGCGAAAACTCTCGCAAAACACTTGGATTTTAATCTGAATACACCATGGATAGATCTTACTCCTGAACAAAAGCATGCAATTCTATATGGAACCGGGGACACCATACTAACTTTCCATAAGATGGAAAAAAATAAAACGGAACGGAAATTTCAAGGACGCTTTCAAGGCATAATACCTACTGAAGAAAGAAGATGTCAGCAATTAGATATTGAAGATGATAGTGACGATAGTCCAGACTATTTTGTAAAGATGCCATGCCGTGAATGTAATGGATCACGACTCAAAAATGGGGTTAAAGCTGTGACTATTGACGGATTAGATCTTACTGAAGTTCTTGACATGTCTATTCATAAGGCTTCAGAATTCTTTGAAACTGTTGAATTACCTGAACGAGAAGCTTTTATTGCTATTGAATTGTTAAAAGAAATTAGAGGACGACTCGGTTTTTTATTAGATGTAGGGTTAGGATATCTTACTTTATCTCGGTCCGCACCAACCTTATCGGGGGGTGAAGCACAACGAATTCGTCTGGCAAGTCAAGTCGGTGCTGGATTAAGAGATGTAACCTACGTTCTTGATGAACCAAGTATCGGTTTACATCCAAGGGATCATGCAGGATTACTAAAAACTCTATTAAATCTTCGAAATCAAGGGAATACGGTTATTGTGGTTGAACACGATGAAGCCACTATGTTAGTTGCTGATTGGTTGGTTGATTTCGGTCCTGGTGCAGGTATTAAAGGTGGACAAATTACAGGAATGGGAACACCTGCCGATTTGATTGAGGATAACGATTCACTCACTATACAATATCTCCGTGGAGATAAGAAAATTGTACAACCCGATGCACGAAGACCAACAGGTGAAAAATGGGTACAAATATGTAATGCAAGACAAAATAACCTAAAAGAAATTAATCCTAAAATTCCTGTTGGTACTCTCTGTTGTGTAACAGGGGTCAGTGGCTCTGGTAAAAGTTCACTTATACATGAAATCCTCTATAATGCACTCGCACGAGATTTGATGAAGGCAAAAACTGTTCCGGGTGATTACGATCAGATTCATGGATTAATTGATGACGAAGTTGTGCCAATTACTGATGTCATTGACAAAATCATCAACATTGATATGGCACCAATCGGTCGAACACCTCGTTCAAATCCCGCTACTTACACAAAGATTTTTGATAATATCCGATCTTTCTATAAAGATCTACCAGATGCTAAACTTCGTGGATATAAGCCTGGACGGTTTAGCTTTAATGTTCCTGGAGGTAGATGTGAGGCATGTGTTGGAAATGGCGCAAAGAAAGTTGATATGGGATTACTCGCTGATGTATGGATTGAGTGTGATGTCTGTAATGGAAAACGGTATAATATCGAAACTCTTGCCATTAAATTCAAAGATAAGAATATCTCTGAAGTCCTCGAGATGGATATTGACACTGCCTTAAACCATTTCTCTGACCTACCAAAAATCGCTAAAGGTTTACAACTATTGCACGATGTTGGTCTGTATTACATTAAACTCGGACAACCTGCCCCAACTCTTTCTGGTGGAGAAGCACAAAGGATTAAATTAGCAAAGGAATTATCGAAAAAAAGCACTGGAAAAACTCTTTATATACTTGATGAACCTACCACTGGATTACATTTTGATGATGTAAATAAATTACTAACAATTCTACATCGGTTAGTTGATGAAGGAAATACTGTCGTTGTTGTTGAACATAATATGGAAGTCATTAACTCATCTGACTATCTGATTGATTTAGGTCCAGAAGGTGGAGAAAGTGGTGGTAATATAGTCACTGTTGGAACACCTGAAGAAGTTCAGAAAAATCCTGATTCATATACAGGACGTGCTCTTAACGGAGAATTTGACCTTTTGAAATCATCCGATCAAATTCCAACTATCAATGAAAATGGAGATAATACACAATCTGAAATAAATGAATCAAACACAGAGCTAAATAAATCTATTTTGGTTCGAGGTGCTGAGGAAAATAACCTTAAAAAGATTGATATTGAGATTCCTCATAAAAAGTTAACTGCTTTAACCGGTGTCAGTGGATCTGGTAAAACATCATTGGCTCTTGATACTATTTACGCTGAAGGACAGAGAAGGTATATTGAAACACTTAGTGCTTATGCACGACAATTTATTGGGACTATGGAGAAACCAAAAGTAGCAAAAATTGATGGACTGTCACCTGCTATTGCTATTACACATTCAAGTCCAAGCCAGAACCCAAGATCTACTGTAGCTACAATTACTGAAATACACGATGGACTACGCACGCTATATGCAAGATGGGGACAACCCCACTGTCCTAATTGCAATGTTGAAGTACGACCACAATCTGCACAACAGATTGTTGATCAAGTCTTTACACAACATAATAACAAAAGAATTGATATACTTTCACCATTAACAAACTTCATGAATGAAAGCCAAGGTTATGAAGTGGCAATTGCAGAAATACGCACACCTGGTTTGAAAGGGAACGAGGATTATGTAGATGCTTTCAAAAGATTACAAAAAATCGGATACGCTCGAGTACAAATTGATGGAGAAATATTTCGACTTGACGAAACTCCAGATATTAAAAAACGACGGAAGCACGAAGTTTTTCTCGTTATTGACCGTATACAGATAATCGAAGAAGAAAAAAGTCGTTTGACTGAAGCAATTGAATTAGCATTACAAGAAAGTGAAGGGTTTGTGATTATTGAGGATAAAAGCAATGAGAAAAACCCAGACCGTATTTTCTTCAGTGAACATGCAATGTGTTCAAGTTGTGGACAAAATTTTCCACAACTAACTCCACGACATTTTTCTTTTAATAATAGGTTGGGGGCATGTAGTAATTGTGAAGGTATCGGTAGATCCTTACAAAATGAACACGAAATCTGCCTATCTTGTAATGGTACACGCCTTAACGAATTTCCCCGATTCGTACAATTCTCTGAAAAGACTATTGCTGAGTTAATGGCTATGTCTATTTCTGATATTAACGATTTCTTCTCATCACGTGTATTTTCTATTGAAACACATCTGGCTACAAGTGCTGGGGCAAAAGAGGCAAAAGAAGCAAAATCTAAAGTTAGAGATGTGGCTACTTCCAGAGTCACACACCCTACGCTTCAGTCACATACGTCTCCTGAATTCGAAGCACAATTACTACGACAAATACAGTTTCGACTCAAATTCCTTCAGGATATTGGTCTGGGTTATCTTGGTTTAGATAGACCCGCACCAACATTATCAGGTGGAGAAATACGTAGAATTCGCTTGGCAAGCCAACTTGGAACAGGACTAACCGGGGTGACTTATATCCTTGATGAACCAAGTATCGGTCTACATCCAAGGGATCAGGAAAGATTGATTGATGCTATGAAAGATTTACGCGATATTGGGAATAGTGTCCTTGTTGTTGAACATGATAGAGATACTATTCTCGCATCTGATCATATAATTGACTTCGGTCCAAAAGCAGGTAAACAGGGTGGAGAGATTATCGCAATAGGTTCACCGCGTAATTTCACTGACCAATCAACAATAGAAATGCCATCCGATACTACAGATGATACAGATCGAAATTCAAAAGAAAAACTTGATACTAAAGGACTTACTCAAGCATACTTATCACATGAAATGCAAATACCTGTTCCGGTTCTTCGCCGCAAAGGTTCTGGTAAATGGTTAAGGTTACTCGGTGCTGAAACAAATAACCTAAAAAACATTAATATAAAAATTCCTTACGGAACTCTTACATGTGTTACCGGGGTATCTGGATGTGGAAAAAGTTCTCTTATTGAGGGAACACTTAGACCCGCATTAGAAGCTCGAAAATCTATTAAAAAAAATAATAATAATTCTGATAATAAAGTCAGTGGAGCAAAATATGATAAAGTCCAAGGAATTACGCCTATTGATAGAATAATTCATATCGATCAAAAACCGATAGGTGAAACACCAAGGTCAAATCCTGCTACATATACCGACTTATTTACAAAAATACGTGAAATGTTCGCTGAACTACCAGATGCAAAACTACGAGGATTCAATAGGGGTAGATTCAGCTTTAATCTCTCATACGGACAGTGTGAGGTATGTGACGGGCAGCGGTTTAATAGAGTGGAAATGCACTTCCTGCCGGATGTATGGATACCATGTGATTCCTGTAACAGTACAGGTTATAATTCTGAAACTCTTGAGGTAAAATACAAAGGAAAAAATATCGCTGAAATCCTACAAATGACTGTTTTAGAAGCACTTGAAATATTTAATAATATCGACAGAATTAAGCGTCCTTTGCAAACATTGGCTGATGTCGGATTAGACTATATACAATTGGGACAAGCAGCTACTACATTATCAGGTGGGGAAGCACAAAGGGTTAAACTTGCTAAAGAATTAGCACGACGCCAAACCGGAACAACTCTATATATTATGGATGAACCAACTACTGGCCTACACTTTGATGATGTACAAAAACTACTCAATGTTATCAATAAACTCGTTGACGCGGGAAACACTATCGTCGCTATTGAACATAACATTGATGTCATAAAATCTGCTGATTGGGTCATAGATTTAGGTCCAGAAGGGAGTGATGAAGGAGGACATCTTGTAGGAATGGGTACACCGGAAGAGGTCGCTAAGGTGAATGAATCCCATACTGCACGATTCCTACGTGAGGTATTATAAGTATAATACGCTATCTCAATACATAGTAATTTAGTGTATGATGTACCGTTTTTGAAATTCGTATAATCTACCATAAAGCGGGATTTTATTAACAAAATTGAATTGTATTGATATTACTGTACAATCAACTGTCTGATTCTTCTGCGATTTCACTACCTTCAATAGTCTCACCAAAATGTGAGGCAACTTCAACAAGATCAAGTATATCCACTACACCATCTCTATTTATATCACCTATGAGGTCCTCTCCTGTTTGACCAAATTTGCTTGAAATCATTACCAAATCTAAAATATCAACTCTTCCATTGTCATCCAGATCCCATACAAGACCTTTTACCTTAATACTAATTTCGACTTTATTTCCCTTCGTCATATCATTTGTTGATGTAGCAATAATAAAAAGTTCATATTTACCTGGACGATCCAATTCATCACTACTTATTGTAACTACCAACTCAATTGTTCCTTTAGGGGCAAGCAAGATTGTTGATTCACTCAATTCAGCTTTTATATCTCCAGATGTTGTTAGAATAATTGTATCTGTAGCATTACCTATGTTTGAAACATGTAATGTATAGCTCAATCCGTCATTTACCTTCTCTATAAGCGTTTCCTGTTCATCTACCCCCTCAATTAAGATGTCTGAAATAATACTGTGTGTAGTAAGAGTTGTGAGTTCTGCCGTTTCTAATTTATCTCCTTGTGATGATGCTATTACTTTTACCTCATAATCCTTCTGAATCTTAAGATCATCCGCTATTATTGTCATTGTGAGTTCTACCGATTCTTTAGGGAGAAGGGTGACTGAATTCTTGTTGAAATTAACCTTCACATCACCAATCGAAGTTAGGTTGATTGTATCTATTGTATTACCTAAATTGGTTACCTGTAGGGTGTATTCTATATTCTCCTCTACTCCAAATATCTGTCTGGTTAATGGTCCGACCCCTGCCAACTCTATACTATAATATGGAACTGGAGGGTTAATTAATTCATCAAATACAATAGCTTGGATTTCTGTTTCAGCCAAAGTCCTATTATATATTCGAACATCATCTATAATACCTCTCCATCCCCTATTCGTATCTTTACTTCCTTTTCCAATGAGTAATTTCTCAATACCTTTTATGGTACCTGATAAAGGAGACGATGTAAAAGAGGGAATATCTAACTCTCCATTAATATAAAGCCTCATAGGTTCGCCACTCCGCCACATAAAAATAAGATGTTGCCAATCAGTTGTTTGAACACCTCCTGAACTTTCAAGACGATATATTCCTTCGGTGGTTGTAATTCCGGTTTTAATGACCTGTTCTTCACCTCCATCGAATCCATTTTTATCGTATCGAAAGGAAAATTTCTCATCTTGACCATCAGGATTTGATCCAAGTATAAATCCTTGATCTGTTTCTGAAATAGCAGATTTTATCCATAAGCAGATACTAAAGGAATCAAGACCATTTAGATATGATGCATCCGTTAAGGAAAATGAACCCGATTTCCCATCTGGATTATGATAGGCACTATTTCCAATCTTCGTCTCATTAGGGGTTGCCCAATCAGCTGCTCCGTTCCGTTGTAAGTGTCTGTTATTATTACTAATATCTGTGGTTGTATTCCCATGTCCTTCATCAAATGTCCAATGACTGATTAGTCCATCTTGTAAACTACCTTCAATGGAACTGTAAACATAGACAACTGTAGTGATTTTAGATGTGGTAATATTATCAATTGAAGTGGCATTGATTGTTATTGGGTAAGCTCCAGATGTAATAAAATTATAGCCTGGAATTGTAACTGTTACCTCTGCAGACTGATTTGGAGAAAGTAAGACGGAGTTTGGGCTTAATGAAACATCTAAATCTCCAGAAACATCCAATTGGACTATATCATCTACATTTCCATTGTTAATTACAGTAAGCGGATAATGGACACCATCTGTTGCCACTTCTAATAAGGTTGACATACTATCAACACCTGTTACTGTTACCCCATGAATCGGTCTTATAGAGATTGTAGAATTCAGTTTAGCAGTTTTTGTTGGATCATTAAATGAAGTAGCAGTCACACCTATGAAATGGGCTCCTGCTGCTGAATGAATAGACCTTGGCACTTTCAATTGAATTAGTGATGATTCACCTGGTCTAAGAAATACTTCGGACTGACTTAAATTCACTGTAACATCACCCATTACACTCAAACCGATGTTATCGTCTGTATTACCTGTGTTTGTTAAGGATAGGTTATAGTCAATATCTGCATCCATATTTATTATGTCATCTGTAATATCTACAACTCCAGTTAAGTTCACTCCATTGATAAGATTGCGGCTTCTACTTATTTGGGGCAATTCCGCTAATTCAGTACCCGTAAGAACTCTATTATACAATCGAACATCGTCTATATAACCCTTCCAGGAACGGTTCTTATCTTTACTTCCTTTACCTACACTAAATCTATCTGCACCAATCAGTGTACCTAAAGTTGGCTCGCTATTATAAGTTGGTTCATCAAGTTGTCCATTAATATATAGATTAATTTTACTCCCACTTTCCCATGTTAGTGTAATATGTTGCCAATTTCTTGTTTGTAAGTTACCAGCACTTTCATATACCTGAGAACCACCAGTAGTGGTAATTGCTGCTTTTATAACATTCTTACCACCAGCTATATAACCCTCTGCATCGTACCGCACCGAGAATACTTCATCCTTACCATTAGGTTTCTTAGCAAAGATAAACCCGCTATCGGTATTAATCTCATCAGACTTTACCCATAATGATAATGTGAAAGCATCTAATCCATTAATAAGGTCCTCACCATTTTCTACATCAGAAGTACTGATTCCATTAAAAAATAATGCCCCTCCAATTCTCCCACCATTGGGTATCAAAACAACATCATCATTAAAAGTTATGATGTTGTTTTGTCCAATAGTATTGAAGGCATATTTTCCACTTGCTTCATCTAATGACCAATGTCCAATTATACTTCTATCCAACCCCGGTCTTTCCAAGGAAATATCAAATGTCTTATCTGGTTCTATTCCCTCCAACGAATACCACTTACCCCATGTTATACCACCAAGACTATCAACAGCCTGCACTTTTATTCTATTATTCTTTAAGGTCTGACTATAGTTAGATAATTTTACAATTTCTTTCTCACCATAGACAGGATAACATCTATAGATAGTTGTTGGACCATGGAGAAATCTCACCAAATGGAGTCCATCAAGGTCATTTAGTTCAAAATATGTATGTATATTATCCGGTAAGTATGCAATAGAGGAGAGCATTTCAATCTTACCCTTGGTATTGTTCTCACCTTGTAAAGGATTGAAATACGGGTGGACATCCAGCCAATAAGCTGCACATTCTGAGAGTATCTTATTATTAGTAGCACCATAGGACATGAGATAATTACCTTCACGAAAATCATGTGGAAGTAAAAGCGTATGTCCAATTTCGTGGGCAGCAGTTATCCAGTTAAAACAACTACCTGCAGCAGGAAGAAGAATACGTTTTCCTGAATAAGCCGCGCCACAAGCATTCCCAGGTAGTAATTTCTTACTATAATCTATCACAACAAATAAAATCGTTTTATTGTATTTGTAAAGATTACGGTCTATCTCACCAAATGCTCTATCAGGACGTTTTAGATAATGAGAATCACTATGTTGTCCTATTACATGATGTACTACTACATCACCATTAGAATCAGCCTCATACTCAAATGTCTTTCTACCAAATCCATAGTTTTCCATCTGGTCAGCATAAAAAGTCTGACAACGCTTTATCATATTATTGATCTTCTGATCTATGTCTGGCTGTGGAGAACGATCATTTGGAAGGAAATAAATAAGTTTAACAATTTCATGACGACCTTGCTGAGCAAAACTCACTTGAGATATCATCATAACTAAGAGAACCGTGTAAAGTACATGTAAAATCTTCATAGTATGTATCCATTGTATAATATTGATTTATGTTTGATTTAATCATTTATACTGTTATTTAATCTTTTATTATCATTTTATTTTAATACTAAATCTTGAATATCCACATAGATTGAAGTGTATTCAATTAAATGAGAACTTCGTAACTTCATTGAACTATTTTTATTTGTATAGTGTGATTATTATGTTCAATTAAATTATATTCATTAATCGCTTTAGAATCAAAACAGATTGATAAGATACAATTCTGGATCGAATAGTATAGAAATTCACTTGACAAGACATCGGTTTCTATGGAATTATAATATTGAATCCATCTAATACTGTAACAACATGAAAACCCCCAATTATTATCAAATCTTAGAAATTAAACGAAACGCTACCCCCTACGAAATAAAACAAGCATTTCGTAAACTCGCGAAAAAATACCATCCCGATAAACTTGATACCAATTTTAATTCGGGTCAAGTTGACTATGCTAAAAGGATGTTCCGTGATATATGTAATGCATACGATGTTCTCCAAGATAATAAGCGTAAGGCAGATTATGACAGAATCCTACAAAATATCGAACACCAAAAGTTATCATACCAATCTTATATTGATAGACTTAAGACTATAAATCCAGACCACGCCAATTTAGAGATGTTATTTCAAGAATTACTACATAGGAACTATAAAACTGGAATAACAATGTATGAGAAATTGTGTAAAAAGTATGAGAATAAAGGTAAAAAATGGTCAATTGATAATTTCTTTAACTACGAGGATAGTAGGGACTGTGAATTCCTCATTGCCGAAGCATATCATAATCTAAGTTATTCAAATGGTGATTCTTCAACTGACGAATGCATACGGAGATTAGAACTTGCTATGAGTATGTATGAATCCCTTTTATCTGCTGAAGGAAAACGGCCATGTTTTAAACACTTCATAAAAGAGGTGAAAGATCGGTTAAAGAGAATTTACTTATATCACTTTAGTGTGGAAGGGTATAAAAATACAACTCAAATCCCAATTACAAAAATACAAGAATTAAATTTATCAAAACGAGAAACGGCATGGATGTATAAGAAAATTGCTGAATTCTATGTCGAAATTAGACTCATTCCTGAAGCTCGGGAAATGTTACTCATGGCATTTGACCTACAACCAAATCTTTCAGGTACAAAGAAGATTTGTAAAACTTTAAATATTCATAATAACCCTATATAAATGATAGTAGAATTATGAATAATATGGATAGTACAGGATGTCACAGCAGTTAATAACTTCTCTACTCCCATTTTTAATTTTACTTATTACTATTGTTATTGTGGGTTCTATCATTTTTTACATTGGTTATCGAAAAGGGTATAGATTGTTTTGTCCTAATTGTGGAATGGGTCAAAATTCAGGATGGTCGCACCAGTGTCCAAGATGTGGTGTCGTTTTCAAGGAATGGAAGAATTAATCCTAATAACCATATATTAAAATTGAAGGTTAATCGCTTTGGAAAAAGAGGTACGATGGGAAAGGATGTTCCCAGATCAGTTAGAAACGGCATTTGATTCATGTCCGGCTGTTTACTTTACTTATGGTCTTTGTGAACCACATGGTCCACAAAATACTGTTGGACTTGATGCTTTGAAAGCACACGCAATTGCTTGTCGAACTGCTCAGACCTATGGTGGCATCGTCGCTCCACCAGATTATTGGCATATCCATGAACATGGAATGTATGCAAACTGGGCACAGAAAAATGTGGGTGAAGTGCGTAGTTGGCTTACCGCTATGCCAGCATGGCAACATTTTAAGAATGTATGCTACCATGTCAGAGCCGCTGATGCTCTGGGATTTCAAGCTGCCATTTTCCTTACTGGACATTACGGTCCAAACTGGCAAGATCTCAAAACACTATTAAATCTAATACAACCTAATTTCGCAATGAGGTTATACGGTCTACCAGACTTTGAAGCAAATCATATCGGGTTTAGCAAACAAGGGGACGGTGGAGACCATGCAGGTAGAGTTGAAACGTCTCTATTGTGGGCTTTAGAACCTGATTGTGTTGATGTCTCGCGAATGCCTGAACCTGAAACCCCTGGACCTCATTTTGCTATGGGATCAAATGCGTATGATTCTGATCGGCTTACTGGTGAACGAATGGTAAATGATGAAGTCCAATGGCTTGGTAAAAAGATGCAAGAATTACTTGATGAATACACTCATCTGGATAATTCCAATCGAGAACCCGTAACTTTTGAGCAGGTTGAGAAGATTTGGGCAGAGCAAATTAAACCCGTTCTGAATACCTTTGAAACAATGCAAAACAAAGGTGAACCGCCACCAGAAGATTCACAATGGTTCGATCAATGGAAAATACCTGAAATACCATAAGAAAGGGTACACTATGGAAACTACAAATGGAGATCTGTTAGCATCATATCAAAAAGATGGATACTTGACTGGTATACATATCGCCGATGATTCGCAGGCAACATATTTTCGAAACGAATATAATGCTTTAGAAAATGAAGTCGGGGCTGAAAAATGCGAAATTGGTCTCATAGATTGGCATTTTGATTATAAGTTTATTTGGGAACTTGCTATACACGAGAATATTGTTAATGTTATAGAAGAACTCATCGGTCCTGATGTCATGTTGTTAGCTACACACTTCTTTTGTAAATATGGACCTAAAGAGAAATTTGTCGCATGGCATCAAGATGTAACATATTGGGGATTGGAACCACCTGAGGCTGTTACTGCTTGGTATGCTATCGATGACAGCGATACAGGAAACGGATGTATGCAGGTAATTCCTGGAAGCCATCACAAAGGAATACAAGAGCATGGTAAATCTGAACAGAAAGGTAACCTATTGAGTATTAACCAAGAAGTTTCTGTTACTGAAAAAGAAGAAAATACTGCTGTTGATCTGGTGCTTAAAGCAGGTGAAATGTCTATCCATCACGGTCAAATAATACATGGAAGTCTACCGAATCATTCTAAACGTCGACGATGTGGATTAACTATTCGCTATATTTCTCCATCAGTTAAACAAGCTGAAGATAATTCATTAAAACGTCCTTGGAAACCTATCCTATTACGGGGCGAGGATAGGCACAAGAACTTTGACATTGTACCAAACCCATTCCCTTATTAATTCAATACATCTTACAATCCCATTACTCATTGTTCTCCTTACATCATAAGGTAGTATTGTATGCCTTCACATATCTATGACACAATCATTATCGGTGCTGGTGGTATGGGAAGTGCTGCCACATACCATCTCGCAAAAACTGGTGCGAACATTCTTACTTTGGAACAGTTCCAACGTGGACATACACTTGGCAGTTCCCACGGAGAAGCACGTATTATCCGATTCTTTTACGATAAACCTTTTTACACTGAATTAATGAAAACGGCATACGCCGAATGGCGGGACCTTGAAAATGTATCGGGTAAACAGATGTTATTCATTACTGGTAGTGTCAATTTGGGAGAAAAAGGGAATGAATATGGTGAATCAGTTAGAAAAAGCTTAGATACAAAACATGTTGAATATGAGGTATGGGATAAAACACAATTAAAAGAACGATTTCCACAATTCCAAGTAACCGATGAAATGGAAATCATTTGGCAGAAGGACACCGGTTTTTTATATGCCTCCGAGTGTGTCTCTACCTATCTTAAATTGGCTGAAAATCTCGGCGCGACCATACGTGAAAACACTCCTGTAATTAGAATAGATTGGGAAGCAGATATTCCAACTGTGCTTACAGAAGATAACCAATTTCATGCAAGAAAGGTTATTGTAACAGCAGGGGCATGGACATCTTACTTACTAAAAGACCTTGAATTACCTCTTACAGTTACAAAACAACAAGTCTGTTATTATAACCCTATTGATAAATTGGCCTTTCATCCAGATAGATTTCCGGTATTTACAGAAATTACATGTGATGATGAATTTATGTACGGTATGCCATATTTCGGTGAAAATGGCGTAAAAGTCGCACGCCACGGTAAGGGAAAAACTATTTCACCAGATTCTTCAGACCGTTTACCGGATTCTGACTACATACGATACATGGACAACTATATTACATCACGTATTCCAGAATTAGGTAGGACAAATCATGCTGAAGTTTGTCTTTACACTGAAACACCCGACGAAGATTTTATAATAGACACACATCCACATTGTCCAGACCTCTACATTGCAGCAGGATTTTCTGGACACGGTTTCAAATTCTGTTCTCTTGTAGGAAAAATTATGTGTGAATTAGCATTAACTGGTGAATCTGTATTTGATATTAGTCATTTTCGTATTGATCGACCTAAAACCTCTGAAGGGACATTCCTAAGATTATATCCAAAAAACATTAACTAACCAAATTATCAATTTAGTGTACACCTTAAATTGACACCGATGACTTTCCTTATCGCTTCTACCCGACCAATGAAATAATGTTATACCATTTCTAATTGACAAATTGTCATAATATATAACAGTTCGGGGTTGGCTACCGATTCTACTTATGACCATAAATTTATGTGATAATGTCGTGTCCCAAACGGTCGGCGCGGTGAATCAATGGTGATATAATATTTGAACACCCCACTTCAAATTAGACATGAAATACAAAGCATGATACTATATGTCAACATTTTCACTTCAACAGTTTCGTGTATTACAGGAGCTTAAATAAAATGAAATTTATACAGTTAACTGATGAACAACGCAAGGAATTTGAAGAAAACGGATATTTCATTGTAAGATCTGTACTTGATGAAGAGATGATTGAACGGTTGACTGAAGCAGGAGACCGTATTGTCAAATCAAGGGAAACAGATGCACAGTATGTTCATATACGGGATGGATTGGTACAAGAACCCGCTTTTGCAGAATTGACTTCACAAACAGATGCAATACCTTTGGTAATTCAACTACTTGGAACAAATATCCATATTACCAATACAGCTCTTCTTTACAAAAACCCACAACCAGAGGAACTCCCTGAAAATCGAGGTTGGCATCGTGATGTTGGTTTACACTTAGATCTTGGACATAAGGATTGTCCTCGTGTTGGACTAAAAGTCGCATACTGTCTAACCGATCTTAACGTTCCTAATTCTGGTGCCACGCTATTTATACGCAAAAGCAATAAATTACGTGAACCTTTAGGGATTCCAGAAGGAGAAATTGATCCTGTTGATTCCTATGACGAACCTTTGCTCCGTGCGGGTGATGCATATTTTTTTGAAAACCGAATTTACCATTCTACCGGACAAAATTACACTGATAAAACAGCCAAGGTTGTCATTTACGGGTATCATTATGCATGGATAAAACCTGAAGGATACCTATTACATTATAATGACAGACAACAACCAGATGAGGAAGTAGTAAGTTACGTAGATGACCTTGGTAAACAATTTCTCGGTGGTGGTGGTGGTGCAGCAGCACAATGGGCAGCTAATAACAATCTCAACTTAGAGCAAGCACCACAAGTAGTTACAATCTAATCCTGTATCACTTTCTGTTGTTGATAAAAACAAAATTCTGAATGTCCATTATAAATAACCCGATGGTAAAGGAACACTTATGAAGAAAATCAAAGTAGGTATTGTTGGCTGTGGTGGAATTGCAGGAGGAAAACACCTCCCAGGACATAACAGCGTTAAGAATGTCGAAATTATTGCAGCATGTGATATAGATAAAAAACGAGCAAAAGACTTTGCAAAAAAACACGAAATTACAAATGTGTTTGTTGATTACAATAAGTTAGTTGAGATGGATGAAATTGATGCCGTCAGTGTCTGTACTCCAAACAACTTTCATGCCGGTCCAACCATCGCAGCATTAAACGCTGGAAAACATGTCATTTGTGAAAAGCCGATTGCAGCTAACGCAATAGATGGACAAGCAATGGTAGATGCACAAAAAGAAAGTGGAAAAATACTACAAATCGGATTACAATCCAGATTCGGGGCAGGAGCAAGAACACTCCGTAAACTCTATGATGATGGCTTTTTTGGAGACATCTATTACGCACGTGCAATGGCAATGCGAAGAAGAGGAATTCCTGCTTCACCATCTTTTATCAGTAAAGAAATAGCAGGTGGAGGTCCTTTGATTGATATCGGGGTACATATACTTGATGTCTTACTATGGATGATAGGGTCTCCAAACCCAGTGGAAGCTTTTGGAATGACTGCGAAAAAATTCGGTGATAAAAAAGATGTCATTAACCCATGGGGTAAATGGGACCCTGAGGATTTTGAGGTGGAAGACTTCGCTATGGGTACAATAAAGTTTGAGGGTGAATTAACTGTGACACTTGAAACCGCTTGGGCATCACATATTCAAAACATCGGCGGTACATTTTTCATGGGTGATTTAGCAGGGGCAACTTTCGAACCCCTTCAAATATATCTTGATAAAAAAGATGAAATGGTAAATTACGAACCAGAACTTCTTACCGGGTTACTAAGTGAGTTTGAATCCTTTCACAAAGCTATACGCGAAGATCTTCCTTCACCTGTTCCCGCTGAAGAAGTATTGAAAGTAGCAAAGATATTCGATGCACTGTATGAGTCCGTAAGAATCGGACGATCTGTTCCTATCCTATAGTCTAATAAAGGGACGGATATCCATCTGTCCCTTCTCACTCCTTAACATAACTTGCATGCACTTTCGTCTTCATTCCTCCACGAATATTAAAATCACCAAAAACCTCTACCTTACGGGGTTGACACGCAGCAACAAAATCTTCAAGTACCTTATTGATCACATGTTCATGGAATATCCCAACATCTCGAAAGAATACAAAATACTCTTTCAGCGATTTTAACTCCACACAATCTTTATCTGGAATATATGTTATACATATAGTTGCATAGTCCGGTAAACCAGTTTTGGGACAAATCGCTGAAAATTCAAGATTCGTTATTTCAATGGTATATTCTTTATCACTATATTTATTTTCCCATGTTTCAATAGAGGGTGTTTTAAGATCACGGATATGGTCTTGTAATTCGTCGTATGCTGAAGTCTGATTCATTTATTCCTTTTTAATATATTGTGATATAGGGATTATGTAGTGTTTATATTCATGTAAGACATCCTACTACATCAAATTATACTGTATATTTAATAGAAAAACAATTAATCGATAATGTAACGAGTTACGATGAATACCATTTTATAATTATTGGATTTAGGGGAATAACGGTTGAGATTTACATCCTCCATCAGTTAATTGGCTCTTTAGTCCCATAGGGACGATATGTTTATAGAAAACACCGAACAGGGAGTTGATTCTCATAGGGACGGAATGTTTTTAGTTGTAAATATAATAGTCGTATAAATTACGACTACATTCAGTGAACTAACACAATGCGTTTATAAATAATTATCATTGTGAACCCACTAATATGTTGACAATCCCCATTGGATTTGTTATTGTGCTAATAGACACGCCAGTTGATAGACAAATTGGCAATTTCAAATACATATAGAGGTTGACCCATGAAACTTACAGAACACCAAGTTAATTTCTTCAACACATTCGGTTTTCTTTCAATACCAGAGATGTTTTCGCCAAGTGAAGTTGAATGGATTACAAATGAATTTGAAGCCACAATCCAAGAATATGGGGGTGGCAAAAATCACGACGGCACAAGTCGTACAATGTTTGGCGGTCCAATTGAACATCGTCCCCGACTCTGTACTATTCTTGATGATGATCGTATTAAAGGATTGATTGGTGGTGTCATTGGAGAAGATTTCAACTATGCTGGTGGAGACGGGAACTACTATACTGGAGATACAGGATGGCATCCTGATGGGAATTGGGGTAGACTTTTTGCTACAAAAGTTGCCTTTTATCTTGATCCATTAACACGCGATACAGGGTGTTTAAGGATTATTCCAGGAAGTCAAAATCCCACACACTTTGTTCGGGCACAAAAGATTGATCCAAACCAATCAGAATCATTATTTGGTATTCCCCCACGCGATTTCCCTACAAGTATAGCATTGGAGAGCAATCCTGGGGATGTTGTTATCTTCAATCATGATACATACCATGCATCATTTGGTGGTGGAACACGACGTCGCATGTTCACCATGAATTGTACACAACACTGTACCACTGAACCCGATTTAGAAACACTCAATCAATACCTAAGTGTACATTCAGCTGGTGGCTACAATATTGATACTGGAGCGGGAATGTTCTTTCCAACGATGGTTGATACAGCAGACGATACTCGTAATATACACCTTAAGCAATGTAGCGAGATACACGACGTTTTATTCCCCCAGTATGCAAGACCTTCTGTATAGAGTAAATTCCGTCATACACATTGTGTTATTAAAAGTAAAATAGGGACAGCATAGTGCGTGACTGTCCCTATTTTACCTTTTTAGATTAGATTAGATTAGATTAGTTAGATTTACCTGAAAATACTTTAACGTGAATTCTTCAAATCACTCCACGTTGTTGATAGTTTATTTTTAGCTGAAATTAAACCTTTCAACCTTGTTGTAGTAATTACTTGATGCTCACCAGCGTATGACACATCTTCAATTTGATAATAATAAACTACACCTGGTTTCGCCGTCGTGTCGACCCATTTGTAGGTACGTCTTTCCCCTGATGTACCTGCACCTTGGATCAACTGAGAATTAACCTGAACAAATTCACCGAACCTATCCTTGCTTCGAAGAATATTAAATCCTGCGTTGTCAACCTCAGATTCCGTTGTCCAATGGATTACCACTTCACCGTTTTCAAGTGTAGGACGGAAAAATGACAAGGAAACGGGAAGTGCTGTTCCTAAGATATATCCAGGTGTGCCATTATCACCGGAGTTCCCATACCATACATCTGGAACTCTTAATTTTGTATCAACTGCATGTACCCATGCATAACCAGAAGGACGTGTGTTCATTCCCAAAGGTAGAACTGCCCCTCTAAGACTCCCTTCTTCAGAACGGTCTGGTATAGCAATCCTTGGACGACCATTGTCATCTCTCAGTCGGATCAAAGATGTGCGCTTACCATCTTCACTCATTTCTGTAGACCAGTTCCAACTAAATGGATCATCATAACCAATACCCCTCCGTATATCAACAGCCACACCATCAAGATTACCTACTTCATCGGAGACTGATCCCTCACCATCAACAATTTTAATGTAAAATCCACCTTCTACATTCAAAATGGAATCTCTACGGTTATCCATACTGAACTCATTCCTCATCCTATCATAGATACTTGCAGTACGAGAATCTGGAAAGTGATCATTATCAGAAGAGCGTCCCTTTGAAGAAACGATTAGAACTGTTTGGTTCGGTGGAATGTAGTAGTCAAATAGATCCTTTAAGTTAATCTCTATATTTAGTTCACGATTATCCTCATCCCAAGAACCTGAGTTATGATTTTCTATAATTAGTTGCCAGCCAGTCTTAGGATTACTATTATCCTTTGCAAGGTCAATTCCCCGCGTTTTTGATGTATTATAAAGCTCAATCCATTGTGGATACTTATTATTATCAGTTGTTAACATAAGTTCACTGATAATAAGCCTACCACCATCCAATTGAGTCAATTTCTCTTTTGCAACGTCATTGTCATAACCGGGTGTTCCTCCATACCTGGCATTGGCTGCAACTCTACGATCATAACCTATTCCGGTAAATTCAGCCTCTGTCCATGCATCTTTCAGAAAACCTTGTTTACTGTCATCACGAACCCACACTTTGCCTGCTGTGTCCAAAATACCAGCCTGTAGGAGATCACCATCATCTTGAAGATTTCCATTTAATGGGAAGACCTTTGTATGCCAAACTTGATTACCATCCTCTTGATCACCTGCTTTACCATCAGAATCCTTTTCAAAATCACCTGTAAGCACATCAAGATCCATCTTGACAAATGCTTCGTGAGCTGCACCGGGACCAACAGCATCCTGTACTTGATATCCTGTTTGGTAGACATTGTTACCATCACCTACATCCCAAGGTGTATTGTTACGTAGTATCAGTAGCCATTGATCATCGTTTGGAATATCGATTTTGTTATCTTCAACAATAAGATATTGGTGAGGAGCAGTATTAAATACTTGATTATCTGCTTCAATAGAGACATCGTATCCAGCGGTCAAGGCTGTATTCCGAGGATCATCATTGACTAATAACAGCACTCCACGCGCAGGTATTTCCAATTCTGAGTCCTCATCAAAACGTATAATTTCTTCTTCATTACCAAAGCCTATAGTTTTGGTAAGTGCCCATCCAGCAAGGTCTTGCGTAGAATTGGTAACATTACGAAGCTCAATCCAATCAGCTGTATCATCACTAAAGTTGCCAATTTCATTAATGATTATACTGTTTATTGAGGCACTATCTTTACTTGGTTTCCTACGAGGGGTTGGTAATCTCGCAGCTATATTCTGCTCTCCTGGTGTACCTCTATAGTTTCGTAGATATAAACGGCTACCAGCTTCCCAATTACCCGCTAATGATCCATCGCCATAGTTGTCGTCATCACGCTCAATCCGTTGCATAGATTTGAATTCTATCCTTGGACTTCCACTATTCCCGTGCTGTCCTTTACTATCAATCTCCCAGACATTAGATAATGATGACACATTACTCAGTCTATCAGTTTCAGGTGGAGGGGCAGGCCAGGTTTTTGACGTGCTTAACCTAATATCTCCTATATTAAACAATACATCACCTCTAACGTAAAGTTCAATCCACTGTTCCTGAGCTTCTTCAACACTACCGAGAAACCTTTCATCATTAGCCCACATCACTTCATTGATTACAACCTGTCGTTGGTTTCGGCCGATGTTATCATCATAAGTGCCATCATTCATTTTACTACCGACTCTGTTCGTAGTGCCTATTTCATTCAAACGGAGATTAAGTGTACCACCGTCTTGAAAAAGAGAATAGAGATCGGGCATATCGGGTTCATCAGAAACATCTGACCATGCAACTTTCCTAATTCCATCAGGGGTAACCCTCGGCATCGTTGGAAAAACCGTCCCGTTATCAATCGCATCATCGTTTGATGCAATTAGCAGATATGCTCCTGCCCGAATTAGATTTGGATCAGCTCTAAGTGTTCCGTTCGCACCGCCCATAAGCCCACCATTGTAATTTAAAACATGGTTATTCTGACTAGGAGCTGATGTCAAAGACCAACTTACAGGTAAATAGGTGATTAACGTGAAGGAAAGATCGGTTATAATTACAAAACCAACAGATGGTAGATCTGACCAAGTGATAACGTATGTCAAGGGATCGTTATCATCGCCATCGGTAAATGTAACAGTTGTAGTAACAGGCGTACCTGAATCTGTTGATGTAAAAACAAAGTCACTTTCAGTTGGTGGAGTAGTAGGTGCTTCACTATATGTAAGTGTTACGCGAACCATATAGTCTGGTACATACTCAGCAGACACTGATATTTGCGCATGTGTAATTGAAGTTGTTGCGAAAATTAACACCATAATTAGTAATAAAGAAAAAACGGAATGTGATAATATTTTTTTCATTTTAATTCCTTAAATAGTTTTGTTAAGTTAAGTGTTATAGGAAAAGCTTAAAATCTTGGCTATACCTATCGTGATTCTGAGAATATTCCTAAATTGTTTTACTAATATAAAAACCATTAGTTTTTTACTGTTTACGGTTGCATAATCTGTCTTGAAATACAGCAAAAATTTGATATTTTCACTATATTTAGCAGATTATAATAATTAATGAAATGGAATTGCTTTACTGTTAGTTTTGAGTGAACCCCAGTTTATAATTACTTTGTTGGTTGGTGAAACTAAACCTTGTAATCGCTGCGTTTTAAGAACCTCAGACGTTCCAGAAATATCAATATCCTCAATACGGTAGTAATATACGACATTAGGTTTAGCGGTTTTATCAATAAATTGATATTCATTACGTTCTCCGGTAGTACCCGCACCTTGGATTAAACGTGTGTTGATTTTGGTGAAGTTTTCTGATGGAGAGGTACTGCGTAGAATATTAAACCCCGCATTATTAAATTCAGATTCCGTTACCCAGTTGACAACGACTTCATTTTTACTAAGCCGTGCTGAGAAATGTGAAAGTTCAACAGGTAAGGGTTTCCCACGTCGATATCCCGGTGTACCTAAATCGTTCGGATTTCCATAATAATTACCTACGATAAGGTTTTTTGAGTCAACAGCTCGTCGCCATCCTCGGCGTAGTGTTCCTTCACGAGGGATACCTTCGTCAAAACGACGTATGACAGAGGTACGAATACCGTCAATTAAGCATAAAGGCAGTTTCCACTCTATCTGATCATCTAATTCCTCATCATCTAATTCCTCATCATCTATTTCCTCATTCAGTTTCTCAACCTGTTTAAGATTACTAATATGATCAATTAGCACATCATTTGGACTTAACAATTTGAGAGAAAAACCACCACGGGTAATTAAGTGGTTTCGGTTTTCAATATTGTCTTGTGCTAACTCCTCCGGATGCATATTGTCTAATTGGTAAACAACATCATTTGATAAATTAATGTTCCCTGCATGTCTGCCTAAAGAGGTAACAATCAACCTCGACTGTTGAGCAGGAATAATGTAGTCCTCTTGGAATGTTGTGGTCACATCCAAGAGTGTAGGTTTCAAACGTTTCCATTGGAGTTTCCAACCCCGAAGATTCTTTTCTGAACTACTATTATTATAAACTTCAATCCATTGTGGTAATCCATCGTCACCACCTTCAGACTCAAACATAAATTCGCTAAAGACAAATGCGTAAAGCGGTAATTGAAGGTCTACTTCAGTTGGTCCGTCATCTGTAAGAATTGTAACAATTGTTTTGATGCTGATTTCTGAGACTTTAGTGATATCATTTCTTGAAATCGCTGTGACAATGACATCATAGGTACCTACATCAGTGAGATCATCTCGTGGAATTATTAAAGTAACTTCCTGTGATTCATCCACTTCAAGTTCTATATTTGTAGGACTTAATGTCAGATTTTCAATATCACTGGTTAGTGTCAGGTCAAAGGTATCATTAGATATTCCTGTATTTGTCAAAAGAAATTTATACGTCACATCCTCAGTATCAGTCGTTGTTGTGGTCTGACTTAGACTCTCTATACTATCTAAACTTTCTGTATCTTCAAATGCCACACCCACTGAATCATCAAGTATAGCGGTTGCTATGAAAACAACTCTATCAAAATCAGAATCGGATATACTCGCCTCAATCCTATATTGACCAATTGTATCACCAAGGTGTAGAACAGTTCTTGCACGACCGTCCGCATCAGTTAGGACAGATGTATTAGTTAGAAAGGCACCAGAATTTCCTTCAGGTTGTTCAATAATTCCGTAGGTCACCACAACGTTTGAATATATTTCCCATGTCGCTTCATTTATGACTTCAACTGTCAAGTAAAATGGTAAGGAATTACCTACAAATTCCTCCTGTTCATTTCCACCTACTATTTGGATGATTCTGTCTGGAATCTTCCCCTCACCACTTAACACAGAGAGTGTGAGTGTAATGGATGCAGCTTCATAAGTTCCTGCGAAACTTTGTATACTTTCAGTTGTAATAGTAAATTCGAAATCACCTTCCTCCGTGATTGCAGATCGCGGAATTGTAAATGTATATAATGCTGCTGAAGTTTGCTCAAAGAATAGCATCCTACTTGTGTCAGTGGACATTGTCGCTTCAGCAATATCACCATCAACTAAGAAGCGAAATGTTATAACTCCTTGAAAATTCCTTTTCAGACGCAAGAAAAAATCTATATCAGTCGTGTCAGCCAGTGTAGTTGACTGTGTTGTGTAATCATCATCTTGGGCTATGGTTACATCCTCGTCAAACTCAAACTCTAATACCTGGGTCTGGGCATAACTCGTTACTTGGATACCAAGCAAAATGAAAAAGACAGCCAAAATTAATACATTTATTTTCATGTCACTTCTCCTATATCAATTTTTTATTCTCAGTTCTCAATCTTTATTTTGTAATATGTTGTGAAAGTAAAATTTTTGGTATGGTCGTACTTCATACCTTCTTATGGTATGAGTATAAATTCAGCACCCATTTCCATACCGAAAACCATAAATTTAGAATGAAACTATGATTCCTAACTACAAATGTACCTCTATACGTGTATCGTTCTTAAGAGATAAGCAATTCTTGAAAAACGTATCTCATCTATATCGCTTAAATATACAGAAGTATATGATTTATTATTTGAGGGTATTAACTAAGTAATGGTATCTGTTTTTTATTATCACCGATATTTAAGATATCAAAAACATTACCATTCGCACGAAAACGGGCAAACAAGGCAATCGTTAGATCAACCATCTCTTTACTTTTTGATACAATAATAGACTTGCGTTTGAAACGACCAAACCAATGCCGCATCGCACAATTATTGCGTTCAATCTGATGCGTCTCTGCCTTATCCTGAACTTGTTTTCTGGCGGGTAATAGGGTTTCATAAACGTGCCATTTGTCGGTATAGAATACCTGAACGTCCAACACAGCAAGGCGTGTTGTGAGTTTCTCAAGTGTTTCTTTGTTGCGTCCACCACATTCCCAGTCAATGAGGTGTCCGGTGTTTCTATCAAGTGCTTTCCATATCCAATTTCCTGTTTCATCTCACGATGAAGGAGTTCAATCTTCCAACGCAGACGACACTCGTGGTGAGTTTTATCAACATTTGGTTGTGTCAAATCGTTTATCACTACATATTCCGTGCGTCCCTTATCAGACACAAACCGGAATAACTTTACTACGGAGCCTTCGGAAAGTTTTTGAGATGTCGCATTTACCACACCGCTTTTCTGTTTGAGACCAAGATAGATATTTGACAGGTTGACGGGGTTCTACACCATCGGTATCATTCACAAGACGGTTTCGTTTCAGCGGTACATAGTAGTCTTAGAAAGTCTATCAATCGCTTTCATCACTTGCATAGACACATACCAAGAATACATCAAGACTGTACGAAATGGAAGTTGTTTCTTAGAATAAGCATCGTATAACATACCTAATAAATGATCGATTTTGGATTTACCATCATGATCTTTGTCAAAAATACGGTAATCAATAACCCAATATTCGTGCGTCTTAGGATTGACATAGAGACAAGTGACAATACCGATACCTTGAATTACTTTTTTGTCACTACCACTCCATTGAGAGCGTACTATTTCAATCCGTTTAGAATGTGTTTTTGACAGCACAACATCATCAAAAATCAGGTATCCTTCTTCATCAAAGTCGAAGTCGTCTTTGACGGATGCCCAGAGTTCACTTGTAGGAATATTTTCGTCTCAGAAAGCGATTGAGTTGATAGTGGATCCATCGTTCTGTATGTTCAGCAAAATAAGTTTGTGTAAAATTAGTGAAACTTGATAGGGTGTGTAAAGTTTTTGGCACTTTACAACAGTGTTTTTTATACCTACTATAGTTTGGAAAATTTCAGAGAAGATACAACCAAATTTCAAAGTGTTATGAAATTTCCGAAATTCTACTAACGAGAATCTAATTGCAAGAAAGATTTTTAGGTAATATAATAGAGTAACCCCGTAGAATGCCCAAAGACATTCATACCCAGGGAATGCCCAAAGGCATTCATACCTTTGATTCCTGATTTGAGAGAGGAAATGTGTGAAATGCTATTCAGATTCGGGGATCAAACAATAAATGTAGCAAGACCGCTTCTCCGCGTAATCCTGTATCATCCGCTATTCAGAAAAGAAAACCATCCCTACACAAAGGCTTCTTCTCCCTATAATCCGAGATTCTGACATAAGAAAAATAGTAGTCGGCTTTGGCAGTACAATTTGGTTATATAAGGTCAAGTATTGATTATAGAAAATAAAGTTTTTATATAAAACTTATTATGTCTATACTCCATACTTGTTTATGCAAATTTAGTAATAATCAGGATAAGTCCGCGTCTATAAAGGATTCGAACAAGATTAGAAATATATTGTATTGTAAATTAAGACCAAATTTTCCTCTTGGCTTTTCTCTTAATCATAAAGAATTGATGGTACTATGTAGATGTGTCGTGGGTAGGTGAAATAAATATTAATACCTGTTAGATTGGTTTTCACAGGTTAAATATAGAAGATATTCATAACCAAGGAATGGCTACAGGTGTTCAAACTGTTGATTTCTTAATACTTGACTCTTGGTGGGTTTATAGGACAAGTGTTGGTGTTTTTGATCTAAATGGGATACTTGAGAATATGTAAAAGACCGATAAATAAATTCAAAAATTAAATGAAGAAAAATAAATAACAGGTATCTAAAGTTATTAATGAAACATAATCCATAATCAACTACTTAGAAAAGATGAAATTACTTGTGAACCATATTCACACCTTAAATGATTTATAATATACAGAATACTATGATACATAACTTTTTTAAAACTACCATATCCAATTTTGGGATTTACCAGGACAATGTGGAATTGTGAGTGCATTTTATATTCCATCTTCCTTGTTATCATAGAAAACAGATTTCTCAACACAGTCAAAAATATGTAAATTGTAACTTTTTTTAAATTTGAGAAATTCTATATAAAAAGTGCTGTAAAGCCATACAGATACTGGAGTGAGAGGACATAAAATCACATGAAATAATCCTACACTTTGTAGGAAAAGTGTAACATTTTCTCATATATACAAAAAAATCTACTATGATGGAAAATCAATAAATTCAGCATAACAACAGGCAATATCTTAGACTTAATACTACTTAATACTAATGTAAATTGAAAACTGGAAACTGACATAATTAAAATATGGGATAATCTCAATAAGCTTAATACACTCCTAACAATGGTCTGTAAACTTTTAGTCACTATCGGCACAAGTAAATAATCGAAAAATATTGAAGAAACATATTACATAACGCAACTAAAGATTAATAAATATCATACTTGATAAGAATAGTAGTGTGAAACTTTCACAACAGTTGTGAAAATAAAAACAAAATATGATATACCTTTAAACCTATACCAGAACACGCTTCAGAGCAATTGAAACAATGAGAATATGTCAAATATTAAAAAAAAATAAAAAAATGACATTTTTTCTGATTGATCTATAAAACCTTTCAGGAACTGATGGTAGAGCAATTATAATTCTCGTATTTAAAAATTGTGTTGTGAAAATAGAAAATGAATATCTGAAGGAAAAATGGCACAAAATCAATAGGCTAAAAATTATATACGAATAACCTTATGATTTGCTATATTCATAGAAGATAAAACAAAAGTACACATTATGAATATCGGTCAAAATCTAATTAAATTAATGGTAGAACACAAACTAAAAATCTATAACAAAAACTAATGAATATCTATAAAAACAATCCTAATTGCAAAGTTTCATCTATACCAAAAATGCATACCTTTTTATTCATTGGAAATCTCAAAATCAGAATGGACAACAATAACACATAATTACACAATTTAGAATTTATTATAAAGTTGATTTAATGTGGAGTAAAACCAGTCTATGACAGGGCTAACAAGGGTATTTTACAGCAATTTCAATGGCACATGATGTGACGAAAAGTGTAACTTTTTCGTTTTTTGTCCCTATAGACTAATGCATCAACAACACCATCTACTGCCTGAGTATTTAAGATTAAATGTCGTTTTTAGATTTAATTTATTGTCTATATATTAGGATTAAATGTCGTTTTTCATGCCTAATATAATAAAAAATATCAGTCATTAAAGTATGGAGTTGAAATGAATAATATAATGATACTTGTTATAAATATTGGTAGTCATGTACGATGCAAACGTAATGTTTAGTGACAACAGTGTATCAGAAAATATCTACAACACTGTCTTGATTCATAGGCATATATTTAAGAATTCTGCTCTTTGTAGGAGGGATCGCTGAATCTCGATTCTTTGTATTTCAGTAAGCCACGGAGAGGTGACAGATGTGTAGAAAAATGATATAAACTGAATAAGCCCCCGGGGAATGACTGAATGTCATTCATTACGTTGATTCAAGGCGTTCATACTGTTGATTCTGATTCCTGATTCACGGGCGAAATGTGTAAAGTCCTATTCAGATTCGGGGATCAAAGAGTAAATGTAGCAGTTCCCCTTCTCTATGTAACTCTGTATAATCCTTTATTCAAAAAAACATCCATACTCAAAACCCTCTTTTCCGTGTAATCCGTGTAATCCGTGATTCAGACACAAAAAACACTTATAGAGACAAATTCTTTACATACCCCTAACAATGTTTATCTTGTCAATTCTTTCATAATGTGTTATTGTAAAAAGTATAACTCCACATATAATGTAGGTAATCCCATCGAATGCCAAAAAAGTTAATATGCTTCCTATATTTATGCCTTCTACTTCCAATTTTTGTAGTAGCATCCCCACCAAAGGTAAATACATTCCTACCTTCAAATTCAGTTGCTATGACAGACGACTCTTTAGCCACATATTTCAACCCGGCCGGTTTAGGAAATAACCGCGCCTTAAATCTATACTATTTACGGACATACCAAAGCGATCAATCTGGAGACGATTCTCTCTTTATATCAACTCCCGGCGGTGGTTTCGCTATGGAATTTGTAACTACACCCAATGAAATTGATTTCACTCGATATAGTGCATCTGGTGCCTATCATTTTGGTAGAGGTTTCTATTTTGGTACAAACTATAGTTGGATAAATTCGGATGATAGAAACTATGACAAATTCAAATCTCTGTCTGTTGGATTGATGTATCGTCGCCGGTATTTCTCAATTGGTGCAATCGGACGTGATCTAAATAGACCGAAACTATATAACTACAAATTTGGAAGAACTTACGATTTAGGGGTAGCATTTCGACCCGGAACATGGAGAACTACTTTTTCAATTGATATGCAGAAAACTCAAGGCATCAGCGGATTAGACCTTTCTTATGGTGTTGAAATACGTCCTATCCGTGAACTTATCCTACGCGGTACCTACTACAGTAATAGTACTTTTGATATTAGATTCGGTATAAATTTAGGAAATATCGGAATTGGAACGGCGAATAACTTTGATGAGAATAGAAATGCAAATGATGGTGTTGCATATTTTCACTATTCAGCAGCAGCTCTTACCAAACCAATACGTCGTAAACTGAAATTTATCGATATAGAAATGAAAAGACTTGAACCTGTCCTTCGAATTGCAAAGTGGGATTCAGATGTCGCAGGTGTTCTAATTCGTATTAATGGATCTAATTTTGGAATGGGTAAACTTCAAGAACTTCGGGATGCTATCATTGACTTTAAGGAGTCCGGTCGATATGCTATTTGCTATATTACTGATTGTGCTACAGGGGATTATATAGTCGCGTCGGTTTGTGATGCTATCTTTATGCATCCCAGTGCAGAAATTCGGCTTATCGGGTTAAGAATGGAAAGTACTTATTACAAAGGCACATTAGACAAACTGGGAATAAAAGCAAATCTTGAACACGTAGGAGAATATAAAGCTGCATCCGAAGCTTTTACAAGAAAGAAAATGTCAGAGTCAAGTCGAGAAAACAAGATCTCCATACTTGATGACTTATACGATCAATTATTTTCAGATATCGCAATGGGGAGAGGATGGACACCTCAACATGCTAAAGATCTGATTGACAAGGGACCGTTCACAGCTAAACAAGCATTCAATTACAAAATTGTTGATGAGCTTATTTATGAGGATAAAATTCCCAAAGTAGCAAAGGACATTTCAGGGAAAGATGTAAAATTGGTTCCTATAAATAATTATATTAAGCAAGGCATTACATCTGAGGTATGGGAGATACCAAAACCTAAAATTGCTATCATTAATGCTGAAGGTATGATGTTAACAGGAGAAAGCTTCACCGACCCATTTACTGCAACCATGGTAATGGGTGCAGATACAATTGCACGTGCAATTCAACATACAAGGAAAGATGACTCAATCCGGGCAGTTGTACTGCGAATTAATAGTGGTGGAGGGTTAGTAATAGCTGCCGATATAATCTGGTATGAATTAATGCAACTAATTGAGGAAAAACCCCTAATTGTATCTATGGCTGATGTTGCTGCTTCCGGTGGATACTATATTGCTGCTCCGGCAGACACTATAGTTGCTGAACCCGGAACTATCACTGGTTCTATAGGTGTAATTGGGGGAAAGTATAGTCTCAAAGGATTGTATAACAAAATTGGTATAACAAAAGAGATTCTCACTCGTGGAGCACATGCAGATTTCTACAGCGACTATAGTGATTATCCACCTGAAGAAAGAGAAATCATTAAAAACCAGATTAACGAAATTTATGATGATTTTATCACCAAAGTTGCAATGGGGAGAAGTCAGTTATCAAAAAAGGATGTTGATCAAATTGGACGCGGACGAGTATGGACAGGAAGACAAGCAAAAGATAAAGGTCTTGTTGATCAACTTGGAGGGCTTGACTTAGCTCTTTCAATTGCACAAAAAAAGGCTGGTTTAGAACGGACACAAGTTGATATAATCCGTCTACCTAAACAAAATATAATATCGCAATTAATTGGAAACTACCGTCTACTCATCAGTAGAATCTCGTTTATTAATGAGGTATTTAGAACTTCAGTGCTACAAATAAGTGAGGAAAATAGTAGGCAAAGTATAATAAACTTAATACGAAAGCACAGAACTTTTCTGTTGATGCCCTATGATTTCATTCTTACAAATTGATATTAGGCATGAAATGGTCTAAGGAACTGTTGATGTCAATTATTGATAAACATACTACTAATAGACAGAAAATGGTTCAACTGCAAATTAAGAATAGAAATATACATAATCCTAAGATCTTATCTGTCATGGAGAAGATTCCACGACATCTATTTGTTGAACCAGAATTACGTTACAGAGCATATAAGGATAATCCTCTTCCAATTGAGGAGGGACAGACCATTTCCCAACCTTATATGGTCGCTCTAATGACTGATTTATTGAAATTGGATGATAATTCAAGAGTACTTGAGATTGGGACAGGATGTGGATATCAGACAGCGGTATTAGCTGAAATTGCTAAAGAAGTTTATTCTATTGAAATCTTAGAAAAACTTGCAGATAAAGCAAAAACTCTATTAAAATCATTAAAATATAATAACATACATTTAAGGCAAGGAAATGGTTATTACGGGTGGATTGAACATTCGCCTTATGATGCTGTCATTGTAACCGCTGCACCTAAAACTATACCACATCGACTTACACAGCAACTCGTAAATGGAGGACGAATGGTGATTCCAGTCGGTTCTGATCATCAAGAATTAGTTCTAATCAACAAACTCTCTGGGAAAATACAATCATCAAGGATTACTGCTGTAAGTTTTGTTCCTATGACCGGCACACCAATTATATAAGACTCTATTTAACATTACCTATAGGTTGAATCTGATTAGATCCTGTAGCATTCTCACTCATGTAAAACAATACAATTCGTGGAGACTCTACATTAATTTACTATGGAATTATGGTTTTTTCAAACTCACTTTATTTAATGTGGAATTAGTAAATAACGAAGATTTATAGATCAGACAACCTACAAAATTACGAGTATTACATGTATTACAAGTTATGGTAAACGACTATTAATAACGTGAGTTTGACAATGAGTATATAGACATTATTTAATTCTGATTTCTGATTTGGTAAACGGAATGTTTATTGAAAAAACCCAATACAGATAGTTAACTGTCTCAAGTCATGAGTATTTGATAAAACAAGGTTGTTCCTGATAATATTGTTGGAGAATTATATCGTGAAAATTAAGACCATCCCTCTATGTATTTTAGTCCTCATAATATTCACTGGTACCACATTTGCCATATATGATGATATAGGTGTTGGTGCGCGTCCTCTCGGACTTGGCGGAGCTTTTGTTGCAATAGCTAACGATAGCAATGCAGCAAATTATAACGCCGCTGGATTGGCATATATTGAAGAAATTCAAATAGGTGCTACACACGCACAACGTTTCAACGGACTCATAACATATAATACAATTAGCGGGATTATACCTATTAGTGGAATTGGTTCAATAGGAGCAAATATCGGTATTTTAGGGGAAGATTCAGACCTATATTCTGAACAGGTAGTGCGATTGTCTTATGCAAAAACTATTTTTAAACAATTAGCATTAGGTCTTAACCTAAAAATGTTAGGGATTTCCTATGATGAGGAAAACGAATTTGTTACTGATAATCCATATTTTACTCACACTTCAAGCTCTGCTTTTTCATTTGACGTTGGTATACTGACAAAACCAGTCAATAGCCTGAATATCGGTGTGTCTATCGAAAATTTACTCCCTGCAGACATTAGTATTTCAGATTTAGAATCAGATACCGTGCCACAGAATATTCGAGTTGGTTTAGCATACAATCTTGAAACTATTGCTGAGATGAGCACACAAGGAGAAGCAATTACAAACTTACTAAAAGGCACTTTAGGCACATTTGAACTCACCACACGAAATGGTGAAATTAATACACATATCGGTGTTGAAATAATGTTAAACAAGACAATTGGAATTCGGGGTGGTTATGGTATGAAAAACGAGGGGAATACTGCATCTACATTTAATCTTGGTGGAAGTGTAAGAATACCTGTTGGCGGAACTATACCACAAATTGATTACGGTTTTCAATTATTGACTGGAGATTTTAACGACAACATAACACAACGATTCTCAATCAACCTATTATTCTAATATTGGATACAAAAAATGAGAAACATTATACAATTTCTATTACTAATCATATTTACATTTACTACAGTAAGTGGTTTTAGTGCTGTAACCTCTGTTGGAGAAGTTAATGTTGAAGGTGAAACTAAAGGTATTGTTCCCGCAAGCTCTACTATACCACTTATCGTATCTCTTACTATTGACAGATCATTAGCAGAACCAGGTGAAGAAATTAGAACAATTGAAATTACAATGCCTAACGGTTTTGTTACAAGAATCGGGGATTTTAAATACATTCATCGGGATGGAATTGAGCTAATTGCAAGAGCTGTAGTCTCTGGAGGGAATGTACTCAGAATCGAACTGACAGATCCTATAGTTGATTTCCAAAATTCTTTATACGAAATCGCTTTTGACTCTCAAACTCCAAACAATGTCTTTGAAGCTATATTTAAAGTTCTATTACGGAACAGAGAAGATGGCCCTATTGGAGAATTTATCAGGGACGGACAAGCGGATGGAAAATTGAATAATGATGATTTTACTTTACAGGTCATTCCAAATGTACCACCCGCCCCTGTAACCGATTTCAGTGTTGAAGCTGATAAGACTGGGGAAAATGACGTAACTCTCACATGGAATAAATCTTTAGATCCTGATGTAAATGGATATATAATCTATAGAAATAAAGAATTCACCATTAATATTGAAAAACGGTCATCAACCACATATCGAGATGTAAATGTATCACCCGGTAACCACACATACCAGATAACTGCATATAAGACGATTTTTCTACAATCCATTCGTTCGCCAACACAAAGTGTTGAAGTATCAGTAGATACAGCTGCACCAGAACCACCGACAGCACTACGTATTATTACCTCCAATCAAGGTGTAGAGGTATTTTGGATGGGAAGTGTCACACGAGATGTCACCACCTATAAAATATTGTTTGGTTCTGCTGAATTTGAGAATCTACAAACTTTGCCTGATGGTGAATTATCCGCTGAAAAACGAGCAAACGAATCTCCTGAATATCGATATATTGATACACAACCATTAGAAATCGGCAGTTTCACTTATGCCATTGTCGCCATTGACGAAGCAGGTAATGAATCCTCTCCTATAAAAAAGAGATATCGTGTTTTTGATAGACCGTATCCAAATCCATTCACACCTTTGTCTAACGATCCAGATTTCAACACTGTTATTTTCCCAGCAAGAGTCATTGAAGATATCGATGGAGAATTTTCTGTTCTACTTTTTAATTTAAATGGTGTATTAATTAGATCATTAATGGCACAAATTGGCGAAACTGAATTAAAATGGGATGGAAAAAATGAAAATGGGGACATCGTTGAAAGCGGTATCTACCTTTACCAATTACAAGTAGGTGACAGCTATAAAACTGGGACTATTATTCTCGCAAAATAGACATAATTCTAAATGACATATTCGCAAGTTAATTACGTCTTGAAGGGTCTTATTTTTTCTTATAATGAAATGAAAATCAAAGATATAGGACTGTCATCAAACTGAAACAGTGTTTCTTTGACTCCATTCATTCTATGTATGAATTGATATTAGAAACATTTGACTTATCATATAATCATATATATACTATAATCAACCCACGTTTTAAGGAGTTATTATGAAGAGAATAAAAACATCAAATGACAAATCAATATATTATCTAATTGCGTTATTCTGTATAACTACAATTACCTTTTCTGCATCAGCAGAATGGGCTATCGTACAAGAAACTGATCCTGATATTCGAGATTATATGTCTATCACATTTACTGATGGGAAAACCGGATGGGTCGCAGGTGCAGCTGTTCTTGATGATTTTGAAAATCCAGGATTCATCGGTTATACATTTAATGGAGGAAAGTCTTGGCAAAAATCCGAAATCAAGATTCCTGCTGAACTCACTGGAATCTACTTTCTCGATGCAGACCACGGTTGGGCAATCGGACAAAAAGGGATGATCGCAAATACAACAAATGGAAAAGATTGGGATATACAAATTAGCAAAGTTGACACTACATTGAGAAGTATCTATTTCGTCAATAAAGATGTTGGATATGCTGTAGGTGAAAATGAAACAATTCTATCTTCAAAAAATGGTGGACGTACATGGAAAGTCCTATATGGTGGAATTGTTGGGAACGTTGGTGATGACGAAACAAGTATGTTCAATGCAATTCAATTTCTTGATGAATCAACTGGTTGGATTGCAGGTATACGGGTTTTTCCTGCAAAAAAGCAACAAAAAACTATTATACAAAAGACTACTGATGGGGCACAGACTTGGACTCAGCAGGAAACTGGAAAAGAAGATATTATCGAAGACATTTTCTTCATTGATGATTCTACAGGATGGGCAGTCGGTGAAAATGGAATAATTCTTTATACTAATAACGGTGGAAAGAAATGGTCTGAACAGACAAGCGGTACTGAAGAAACTATACGTAGTGTGGCTTTTGCAGATAATAACGTTGGATGGGCAGTTGGAGGAGACTTCGGGGTCGGTGTAATACTAAGTACGACTGATGGCGGGGAATCATGGACTGTTGAAACTCAGAAACAAAAAATGGTAAAAGTTCACGTCTTAGATAGAAAAAATGCTTGGTTAGCTGGTTCAAGTGGTCTTATTTTAAAATCAGAATAATTGAATTATAAGGTATAATGCCTATCTCTGGATTATACTTTACTATTGTTTACGTGAGTTTGATAACTTACATTTTATTGAACCGTACGTTAGGAACCCGTACCAACCGGGTCTGTAATAGTAGTGATAATCTTGGAAATATGAATTTCAAATTCATATTATCAAACTCATGTTATTATAACACTCTCTAACATCAATGATAATAGAATTATATTAGGAGGAATATTTTGGGTAGTCCTACTTTCGCCAAGCGAATGAATCGCTTGGGAACCGAATCTGCGTTTGAGGTGCTCGCTAAAGCAAAGAGTTTAGAAGCACAAGGAAAAGATATTATACATTTAGAAATTGGTCAGCCAGATTTTTCAACACCTATGAATGTCTGTGAAGCAGCATTCAAGGCTATGAAAGAAGGACATACTGGATATTGTCCTTCAGCAGGACTACCCGAATTCCGAGAAGTTGCAGCACACCACATCTCTGAAACACGTGGGGTTGAAATACATCCTGATGAAGTCACTGTTACTCCAGGGGCAAAACCTATCATCTTCTTTACAATTTTAGCTTTGATTGATGAGGGAGATGAAGTAATTTATCCTGAACCAGGATTCCCTGTATATGAATCTGTTATTGATTTTATCGGTGGTAAAGCAATACCACTTCCATTACAGGAAGAGTTCGACTTTCGTTTTAATATTGATGATTTAGTTGATTCGATTACTGAAAATACAAAACTACTAATAATAAACTCTCCTCAAAATCCTACTGGAGGAACACTTACTGAATCTGACCTTTCAGCTATTGCAGAATTGGCAGAGAAACATCAGTTTTATGTTCTAACTGATGAAGTATATTCAAGACTCCTCTACGAAGGAACTCACCATAGTATAATTAGTTTACCCGGTATGAAAGAACGTACCATTCTAATTGAAGGTCATTCAAAAACATATGCTATGACAGGCTGGCGTCTCGGCTATGGTGTCGCGCCAAAAGAAATCGCAGATAAAATTACACAATTGACTATCAACTCTAACTCATGCACCGCAACATTCACACAAATTGCTGGAATAGAAGCACTTACTGGTCCACAAAATTTCGTTACTGAGATGGTAGCAGAATTTCAAATTCGACGGGATGTAATTGTACACGGACTAAATGCAATTGATGGCGTAAGTTGTGTTAAACCTCTTGGTTCTTTTTATGTGTTTCCAAATGTTACCAATCTTTCTCTTTCGTGTGAAGATCTGGCAGATTATCTTATGGATGAAGCGGGAGTGGCACTATTACCAGGAACAGCATTCGGTAAATTTGGTGATGGATATCTACGACTTTCGTATGCCAATTCATTGGAAAACATTAATGATGCATTACAAAGAATAGAATCTGCTATTTCAAAGTTATAGATACGTAGGTATATTTTGAATGTCTCGAAAAATAACCGCCCGAATCCCTGCGAGTACAACTAATTTGGGTCCAGGGTTTGATGTGTTAGGACTCGCATTAAAACTATATAGTACTATCACATTAGAAATTACTGAAAATGACACTGAAGTCGTTGTAACTGGCGTAGACGCTGATAAAATACCAAGCTCTACTGAGAATGTTGCATTTCAAGCAGTAAAACACATATATACACGAAGTGGAACTCCACTACCAAATGGATTAAAAATTTCTATTTCAAATGGAATCCCCGCTATTCGAGGTTTAGGGGGTAGTGGAACTGCTATACTTGGTGGAATGTTGACTGCAAACGCTTCCTGTGGAAATCCCTTCACAAATAAAGAGATTCTTGATTTTGCTTCTGCTATAGAAGGTCATCCTGATAATGTGGCTGCCTCACTGTACGGTGGTTTAGTCATATCTATGCAAGAAAATGAGCATATACACACCATCAAGTTGCATTGTGATCCATCATTACATATAGTCCTCGCAATACCAGATTTTACATTATCTACAAAGAAAGCACGAGATATTCTGCCTAAATCTGTAGATTTTAAAGACGCTATCTATAACATTAGTAGAAGTTCTTTACTGATCGCAAGTATTGCTACTGGAAATTTGGATAATCTATCTATAGCAATGACAGATAGACTCCATCAGCCTTACAGAAGTTCTCTAATTCCAGGTTTTGATGATGTAGTTAATGCTGCAATTTCTGCAGGAGCAAAAAGTATTGCGTTAAGCGGAGCAGGTCCAACCATAGCAGCATACTGCCTTGAAAATAGTGAAAACGTTGGAATTCAAATGCATAACGCATTTAAAAATCATAATATCAACAGTGAAATTAAAGTACTTACTTCTGATTTAGATGGTGCTGTTGTTACAACAAATCATGACTAATTTTAAATCTAATTAATGCTAATATTCTATCGTGATAATTAGTACAGAGCTACATTTGGTTGTTTCTTATGAATATTTATGAAGAAAGTATCTCTTTTCTCATAAACCAATACGATACCGATCTTGAATACGGTTTAAGTAAAACTGCAGTTAAAGACCTTCAGGATAGACATGGTATTAATAAAACAAATACGAAGACTGGCCCTGTGCACTTAACCACTTTTATTCAACAAATATTAAACTGGAGGTTACTCCTATTAGCTATCACAATTGCTGTATTTACCTATACAAATAATTTTATTGTAACTGCATTAATAAGTGGTATTTTTCTTGTTACACTAATTGGAGGAATGTTCCTTGTTATTGGTTTTCGATATTCTCAAAAACGTAGAGTCGAGAAGTTTAAGGTAAGTGTCTCGGTAATTCGAGAAGGTAAACAAGAGAAGTGTGATCCAATTGATATTGTTCCTGGCGACCTAATCATATTAAAACCTGGTGATTATATACCTGCTGATGCACGTATTGTTGAGGCTGATGGTTTAACAGTTAATGAGTCTGCCCTATTTGGTAGTAGCGGATCAGCAGCAAAAACAACTATTGAATTAACTGAACCGGGGTTATCTCCAGAAAAACAAATTAATATGGTATTTGGAGGTACTTACGTAGATACAGGAATTGGGCAAGCGATTGTTGTAAGAACTGGTGAGCAATTGGAGATGTTTCAAAATCAAGCAAAAGCACGTTCACTTCCAAATGAAATGACTGTAGCTGAAAACCAGTTAAAGTTTTTTATTGATGTCCTAAAAATTGCAGGAATCGTTGTAGGTGGTATTGCGGTTGCCATACTTTGGTGGGGGAAATCACAACAAAATACACCAAATTGGGTTGATTTAGTACAATTCGGTTTAATATTTGCAATTGCTGCCACTCCCTTCAATTTAGTTCTTCTGTTACATTCATATCTCAATCAGAAGACTTCTAAGTTGGTTAATTCTGGTATTGTATTACGAAATCATCATTTCCTTGAAAAATTGAATCGTCTTACGGCATTATGTACTGATGAAAGAGGTATTACAAGTACTCGATCCCTCACCATTTCTAATATCTTTACTGACGAACAAATTGTTAACCGAACACAATGGGAGAATTGGGTTTCATCCCTTGAAAATCAATCTCCAGAAGAGAAAGATGAAAAGATTCACTCCATTGCTCCAGGATACCAAATACCTCAAGGAGCTCCTGGCTTAATCTTAACTGCTGGTTTGGGTACCAGTGGAGAACGCTTTTATGATAGATCCGATTTAGATCACGCGCACCAGCAAGTTATTCAAGAGACTATGGATAAACTGGGATTTCAGCTGAATAATATTAAGACAAATATGCAACTGGTCGCTGAATATCCTTGGACACCTAACTTCGGATATGAACTACATGTGTTTGAATCCGGTGATGAAGAATATCTAAATATTATCTTTGGAGATGCAAGGAATGTCCTTGAAGCATGTGATTCAATTCTTGTAAATGGCGAAATGAACCAGTTTAATTATGATCAGTACGAAATGTGTAGTGAAATACTGAATTTTCTACAAAATTCAAGAGATACTGTATACGGAGTAGCATCTTTACATTCTGATACAAGTTTATCCCCTCAAGAGGTACAGGGATTATCTACTTTTTTAGGTTTCATCAGTTTCTCAGTAACTGATAATGTGGAAACAAAAGAGGTAGTGAAATCATTCTTGGATACAGGTCTGAAAGTTATTCTAATTAGTGAAAGTGATGAACAGTCCACAACCGACATAGCAAAAGAACTCGGTCTCGTCCATACTCGAAATGCCGTAGCAACAAGACAAGAACTTATGCAACTTACTACCCAAGAATTTGATCAAGATGTACCAAATTGGAATGCATATTCACAACCAACTGACGAACAACGTAGAAATGTTGTCTTAAGTTTAAAACGACATAATCATACAGTAGGATATTTAGGGCAAAATGCCAATGATCAACGCGCTATGGTCTCGTCTGATCTTGCTTTTGCAGATGCAAAAAATGCAACACATTTTGCTCAAGACCATGCAGACTGCTTAATAATTGATCAAGGATTTAAGGCAATTAAGGATTCTCTATTATTGGCCAGGGAGACATATCACAATCTATCAGGATCATTAAGATGGTGTTTTTCATGTACTTTCGCTCAATTCTTTACAGCTATCTTTGGTTTAATTCTATATGCTGGATTTAAGATCGAATTGCCTTTTACACTATCGCAAATTATCTGGGTTCAGTTTCTAACAACTATGCTACCAATTATTGGTTTAGGCTATGAGAAACTAACATTAAATGATAGGAAACACCATCAAGGGAGGGCAACCCAACTATTGCCAAATATGTCTGTATTGGATATCATTTGTAGAAGTCTCGTCATTAGTTTAATGACCATAATTCATTTCTTGGTATTAACGACTTCTGTATTTGAGTCTACTCTTGAAGAAGCACGTACAGCTGCTTGTACTACATTAATTCTTACTCAGATTATAGTCTATTTTCAATGTACACGTTACCCATGGGAATCTCTTTTTAAGCGGATGTTCTCTAATATACGCTTCCTAATACTATCAATAATACTAATCGGAATCCAACTCGGTGTAATCTATCTTGAATCGGTTAATGGTCTGTTCCAGTTTCTCCCTCTTCAAAATGAATTGATTGTAACAGCATTATGTGGGCTAATCTTATTGTTATTACCATTGAATTTAGCCATCAATCCGCGTAAAGACAGAATTTATACCCAAAATCCGTAAGTTGGAATTCCGGCTATTATTCCAAGTATGGTCCATAAACTTCCCACCGTAAATTCACCCAGTATTAGCCCCAAAAAGAACGGAGCAATCTTACGATATTTTACAGGACCACCATATTTTAATATAATCCACTTAATTATCCAACTCATGAACAGACAACTCCAAGTTACATTCATCCCCCAACTTGTTGAAATTGCAAATCCTGCTGGATGAAATGGCCACCAAACAAACCGCATACGAAACATCATTAATATTGTTGTTAATATAAAACCTAAACACATAAAAATGCTTTCAGGAATTTCTGGATCCGATGGCGACTGAAGCCAACCTGCTAATCGGCGATACGGTTCAATTCCAAAAGCACTCAAAGAAGGCCAATAAGCTCGAACTTCCATCCCCAAACTATGTCCTCTATCAATGAGTGCCCAAAAACCTGCTAAGGATCCTATAACACTTGCTAATACAACTGCAAGAATTATCCGACGCATACTCATGTTTGTACGCTCTATTATCTTAAATCCTTCTAATTGATGAGGCATTGGATGGCTTCGATATGCTCGGTTGATAAACCAAAACATTGAGAACATTATTAAATTATCTCTACCTAAACGACGGGTTCCTACCACACGTGTTAGTATCTCGTCAGGCCCAGAATAGTGTAAATCATGAACAGGTGTACCTAATTCAGCTCGCATACGTGTTATTGCAATTGAGATCATATAGTAGATAATGAAAAACGCTAACATAATCCCAATATTAGCACCACCATAATAACAGAAGAGAACCAAAAAGGTTAGTACGATAATCAGTCCTATAACTGCGATCCGATAAGAAATTGTCTCTTCTGAATCTACATCTGATTTACCACTACTGACCAACATCCGTCCTACATTAAGTAAATGACGTCGACTTGCCCAGATGGCTAATACACATAATGCCAGATAACCTCCAGATGCCTGTTCATTCATATATGGGAAACGAGGCATGCTTCGAAAACCAAACATCGCACCACCCACACGCATAAAACGCCAAAACCAGAAGAAAAACCAACATGAAAATGAAAGATCAAGCGGAATGAAGAAACCTAAACCTATAGCAAATGGATAAAGAGAAATCGGGATATTTCCCATGGCATTCCACGGACTATCGGAAAACAGTGGATAACTACGGATCCGAGTCCGTAACTCTGGTAATACAGGATATAGAAAATTCATACCATTCCACAACGCTAATCCTCCCGCAACTCCAAATCCTAACCACATTATCTTATTCCGAAAAAATTCATTGTTACGTGTCTCTGTAAGATGAAAGGGTAGATGGATTATCGGATAGCTTAACTTCTCATATTCAATCCACTGTTTACGAATGATTATATTTATACATAACATCCCCAAAATTAACATACTGATAAAGGTTGTCCACCACAATACAGGTGTTGCCCAACCCAGAAGCGATTCTATAGTATAGAGCGGTTGATCCCCTTCATAATATCCTTGTAATAACCGAGGACTATCAATGGTAAGCCAATTTGGAAGGAATGGTACAAATAACTGATGCCATTCATTCTCCGGAGATGCAAAACGATAGGCATGACCTAACATAGGAACTAATATTTCAAGCATATCATGCCCAGTTATTCCCGATGCAATTGACAACATTAGATATACAATTACAAGCTCGCTTTGTACTAATGCCATCTTTGGTATAAATCGACGTAGTAACTGATTGAATCCAACAAGCAAGAACAAACTAAAGATGACATTAAAAAATAGAGAGATTGTAACCGGGTGACCAGAATAACGAATCACTTCCATTTCTATCACCCAATAGCAATTAATTGGAGTTAGAATGATGGCAATTAGAATTGATTTTAGGGTTACACCGTGGGGAGGTATATCGTGAGAAATTGACAATTGGGATTTTCGGTCTTCCATCTAAATTGGATAATTCACGGAGGTAATATGTATGTAGTCTATCCTATCAGATGACACTTGTCAATAGCTAATTATTCGGGTATATATAGTCCATCAGACAATGTATGAAATGGGTTTATATTACTACTTTTTTAAATAGAGTGTTCTATTAACAATGGAAATCAAGAGAACTACTAATTTATAATTATTATATTAGAATAGATTTATCAAACTATCTTCACCACTCTTCATTCAGACCATTTAAGTTAATCATAGATTTCACAGTAAACACAATTCATTATCCAAATAATTTCAGTTATTAGTCGTTTATCTATGATATCTTCCACAGAAGAAATGTATTTCAGATTTAATTCAACGATAATCAAATAAGACTAAAATCTGAGGAGATTCAATTTCTTTAACATACTTTTTCATGGTATAATTGAAGATATAATCTATCTGTAAAATTAGTCTCATACTAAAGAGTATAGTTCGTGAACAAACTTACAAAATTGATTTAGTTTGTAATTGACTTACCTAAAGGCGCTTCATGAATCCGTTAAAACACCTTAAAAACTTGATTGAGAGAAGGTTCTATGAATTATACCAAAAACAATTAGAATCTGAAGCTGGTACGTGGAATATCCCAAAACACATCGGTGTAATTCTTGATGGTAACCGAAGATATGCAAAGGCGAGTGGGTTAGATAATGTAATCAAAGGACATTATGAAGGAGCAGATAAACTTGAGGAAGTACTGCATTGGTGTGATGAACTTGGTGTAGAGATTTTCTCAATATGGATTTTCTCACTTGATAATTTCAATCGGGCAGATGATGAAGTTGAAGGCATATTAGGTTTAATCGAAAGAAAAATGCGAGAATTAGTAACTATAAAAGGACTCCATAAAAACCAGATTAAGGTACGTGCTATGGGACAAATAGAGCGTTTACCACAAAGCCTGCAAGAAGCTATTAAACAAGCTGAAGAAGCAACAAAAGATTATGATAATTTCATATTAAACGTTGCTGTAGCGTATGGAGGTAGGGAAGAAATTATAGAAGCCTTTAGAGGGCATTTAAATGCAGAATCTAAAAGTGGAAAAGATATAAATGAAATTGCTGATGAATTGAGTGTTGACAAGATTTCTCAATATTTATATACATCTAATCTCCCCGACCCAGAGTTGATAATCAGGACAAGTGGTGAAGTACGCCTTTCCGGGTTTTTATTATGGCAGAGTGTCTATTCAGAATTTTATTTTTGTGATACTTATTGGCCCTCATTTCGAAAAATTGATTTCTTACGAGCAATACGTGATTATAGTCACCGAAAACGACGTTTTGGGAAATAGGTGGTTCTGAAAGGATTTTTATCGTTCTGAGATTTAAAACATAAGAGTTTAGGATATTATAATGGAAATAATTTTACATTGGATCATACATATACTGATCTTAAGTGTTTCGGTTTTTATTGTTACCAATATTTTGCCCGGGATCAATGTCAAGAATTTTGGTACAGCAATTGTAGTCGCGCTCATCTATGGTCTTTTTAAGTTTTTTCTAACAGGCATCCTAACGATACTATCACTACCATTATTACTAATAACTTTAGGTCTATTCTTCTTTGTAATTAATGCGTTTTTGTTATGGATCACAAGTATATTAGTGGAGAATTTTGAAGTAAAAGGATGTTTTACGACGGTCTTTGCTGCAATATTAATTTCTTTACTTGAACTCTCAATTCGTTTTCTTTATTCATTTTTAGTATGAATTAATGATAGTATTCTTACGAGTACTTGCATGGAGTAATTTAATGCTATTTGGTATTTGCACAAAATTAGAAAATGTTGACAGAATGGCTGAAGTAGGTTACGATTATATTGAATTAGGAGTTCAAAGTGCCTTAATGCCTGAAGCGGATGAAACTGATTTTCAGATTATTCGAAATCAAGTAGCAAAAGCACCTTTAAAACCTGAAGCGTATGCTGGATTCATACCCAGAAACTTACGGGTTGTTGGGGACAATGTTGATTTTCCACGACTTGCTCGTTATGTGGAAACCGCATGTCGCAGGAGTAGTGAAATCGGTGGAAAAATAATAGTATATGGGAGTAGTGGTTCACGAAATACAGAAGATGGCTATTCCGAGGAACGCGCCTTAGATCAAATTGCTGAATTCCTTAATATGGCTGCTGATCATGCTGAGAAATATGGTATAACTATAGTTGTTGAACCAATCTGTTTGAAAGAGGGGAACATTATTCGTACTGTTTCAGATGGAATTGCAATGGCTAATAGAGTGAACAGAAAAGGCATAAAAGCATTAGCCGATTTATATCATATGTGGCAGGAAAGCGAACCGATGCAGAACATTATTGATGCTGGTCCTTGGTTAGCGCATATCCATATTGCTGAACCCGTGAAAAGGTCTTATCCCGGAAATGATGACTTCGATTTCTCAGATTTCTTCTCCGCACTAAAAGATGCAAACTATAACGGTCGAATCTCCTGTGAATGTAAATTTGATGATTTTCAATCGAACATAGCAACCGCATTAAGTACTATGAAAAAATACCTTTAATTGTCAGAATATCTAAGAAACACATACTAAGTAAAGGATAACAGATGAATTAATATTTCACATAGATTCTGGGAGGTGGCGTTTATTCTTACCCATGAACAAGGCAGAGTTATTCGTGCAAGAACAGGATTTTACGACATCATGCACGAGGACCTTGTTTTGAGATGTACACTACGAGGTTCACAAAAAAGACAAAGATATTCTAATACCGGCCGTAGACTCTTCGCTGACCCTATTGCTGTTGGAGATCAAGTCATATTTACACAAATTGATCAGGAAGAAGGTGTAATTGAAGAGATCCTGCCTCGAGAAACCAAGTTTTCTCGACAATACGCTGGAAAGCATGAATCCATAGAACAAATAATTGTTGCAAATGCTTCTCAAGTAGTAGTTGTTGTTTCTACCCATATGCCACCACTCAACTATCGCACACTGGATCGATTCCTAATTTTAGCCGAAGCAGGAGAGATGTCGGCAACTATATGTGTCAATAAGATGGATTTAGTAAATACAGAAGAAAAAGAAGAATTGATCTCTACATTCAATACTTACGAAAATCTTGGTTATCCGGTTGTGTATACAAGTATCAATTCAGCAGAAAGTATTGAAAACTTCAGAAATGTGATCAAAGACAAATTCAGTGTAATTGTTGGTGCATCAGGTGTAGGAAAATCAAGTTTACTTAACTCTATACAGCCAAACCTTGAATTGCGAACAGGTGAAGTTGGGGAAAAAACACGGAAGGGAAAGCATACGACTACACTTGTAGAGTTATTCTCTCTCAATATTGGTGGAGAAGTAGCGGATACACCTGGAATAAGAGAAGTCGGTCTATGGGGAGTAGATACAGATAATCTTGAGTATTATTTTCCTGAAATGGAACCTTTAATTGGTTCCTGTAAATATAAAGACTGTGCACATATTAAAGAAACCGACTGTGCTATGCAAGAAGCAGTTGAAAAAGGAAATATCCATCCAGAACGGTATAACAGTTATATTGTTTTGAAAACTGGTAATATTGGAGAATATTGAATTATGTCTATTAAGAATCTGCGAGTATTATACTGTATAATAGCCTTACTTTATATAGTCAATATATTCGGATGTGGATCTGATGAAAATGATGAAGAACCATCTAATAGTCCACCTAAAGTTGATGCTTTCATTATTCCAAAAGAATTCAGTCCAGAAGAAATTCTCGAATTTAGGATCCTTGCATACGATGATGATGGCGACCCATTAAGTTATGAATGGTCTGTAAGTGCAGGAAAACTTGACGAAACCACTGGAACAAAAGTGAAATGGACTGCACCAACAGATGATGAAACAGTTACTGTTACCATTTATATAAGTGATGGAATCGGGAAGTCCACAAAGAGAGTTAAAAGGATCCTCAATACGGCGTTTATTGAACCACCCCCTATAGAAATCGCCTTTGACCCTACTCCTGATCCACCATTAATCTCTATCGTACCTGGAAAAGGTTGCTTTGGTATTAAGCTTGGGGATCCATATAAAAAATTACTTGAAGTACACGGAAAACCTGACAATCCTCCAGATAAAATCGGTTATTTCAGTTATCAGGAACAAAAGAAAGGATTATCTGGTTTTCTTGATGGAATAGATTTGGTAGAAGATCTATTCTTGAGACATCCTAATAAGGCAAAAACTGCAGGTAAAAATGGAATCAAGAGTAAACTTGAAAATGTCGAGAAAGAACTTGGAAAAGCACAAGAAGTTGACAATAATGCCTTTGGCGGTATTAGGCATTGGTATTGGCGAAAAGGAATTGAATTTACCTATGACGCAGAGAACAAGGTGGAAAGTATTTTCGTTTTCAAACCGATCGGTATTGCACCTTCAGCAAACGATTTGCCTCTACATCATCAACAACAAATTAAAAAGGAAGTCTTCAAAGCCTTACAAGGCAGAGAGTTTCTCAAGTAAAAACGACGAGTATTAAACAGTATAGGATTTGTGTATATCCGGTTAGGTATTAACCTGATTGGATATACATAACAAATCTGTTAGTTCTATTTTATTGATCCTATATAATTGTATCCTATTGTGGTAGAATTTTATTCTTAGTTACTCTGGTATCATTTTTTACTGTAAATACCAAACCACATCGTGCAGGAACATAAATTTGAATTGACTGTTTTTCCCCATTCTGCGGAATATTTTGCCAAGGATAATGTTTTCCATCTATCAATCCATTCCCCCCAAATTCAGTGTCATCTGTGTTTAAGATTAAACAGTAATCAGTCTTTTCAGGTACAGGAATACGCCAATCCGAAACAGAATCATTAGGATGTAAATTAAATGCAAAAACAAGACTCCCCCGTGTAAATACAATCTGTTTTGAATCTTCATGTATTAATAACAACTGTATAGATTCATCAGTAAGAAATTGGTATGTAATCTCAATCTGTTGCATTGCCTTATCAAATGTGTTTAGATGCTTGTAGTATAGCGTTTCATCATCCACAAGGTGCCATTGTCGACGTGCATACCAATATGAGAAATCATTCTCTGAACGTGGAAAATCTATCCACTCTGGATGTCCAAATTCATTTCCAATAAAATTAAGATAACCCTCACCACCTAAACTAAATGTCAACAGACGTATTAATTTATGCAATGCAACACCCCTTGCAATTTTTAGATTGGGGGTAGAAACACTCATATCAGTATATAATTCTGCATCCATCAGCTGCATTGCCATCGTCTTATCGCCAACAATACTCTGATCATGGCTTTCAACATAGGCAATATGTTTTTCTCCTGATCTTCTGTTCCGAAGCATACCATAGATTTCACCAATATGCCATTCTTCATCCTTTTTCTCTTTTAGTAGTCGAATCCAATAATCTGGAATTCCCATTGCTAACCGATAATCAAAACCCATGCCACCCTCTTCAATTGGTCGTGCTAAACCTGGCATGCCACTCATATCTTCTGCAATTGATATACTGTCATGCCTGATTTCATGCAGCAATTCATTTGCTAACATTAGATAGATAATAGCATCCAATTCAATATTAGAATCAAAATAATCTGTATAAGAAGTGAAATCACGTCCAAGTCCATGATCCTTATAGAGCATACTTGTGACACCATCAAATCGGAATCCATCAAATCGAAAGTTCTCTAACCAATAGCGTATATTACTAAGAAGAAATCGTTGTACTTCATACTTGCTATAATCAAAACACAATGAATCCCATGCATTATGTTCTCTTTTTGCTCCGGAATGAAAATATTGATGTTCTGTACCGTCAAAAAAATTTAACCCCTCATTTATATTCTTGATGGCATGACTATGCACTAAATCCATAATAACCAATAATCCCATTCCATGTGCTGTATCAATCAATTCCTTGAGTTCTTCAGGTGTACCAAAACGACTTGAAACAGCAAAATAGCTACTTACATGATATCCAAAACTACCATAGTAAGGATGTTCCATAATCGCCATTAGTTGGATAGCATTATAGCCTAAGTCAAGAATACGAGGGAGAATGTTATCTTTAAATTCAGTATATGTACCGACTCTTTCCTCTTCTTGTGCCATACCAATGTGTGCCTCATAAATACGTAACCCATCTTTTTGTATATTATAATCTGGAATTAGATTCTTCCATTGATATGAGTTCTCTTGTGTCCAATATTGTCCAGTAAAATCTACATCTCCCTCCTGAATAACACGTTGGATATAAGCCGGTATTCTATCCATTGCTCCTAAATCTGATTTGACATGAACTTTTACCCGTCCACTATGATGAAAGCTATCATTATATATTTCGTCGGGTAAGAAAATATGCCAAATCCCCCACTCATCTACAGACATTGGATTTGCATCTCGGTTCCAATCGTTAAAATCCCCGATTAGTGAAAGTGAATGTGCTCCCGGTGCCCATTCACGATACCACACTCCTTCCTGACCATCGTTTTCACCACGATTAAACCCAAAATAAAGATGTCCTTGACTTATATCACCTAATATACCACCTGTCTTCTCAATATGTCTCTTGACACGTTCAAAATGTTTAACTCTTTTCGTGAGTTCAGATTCATAAGGTATTAACAAATGATCTGATTCTATAAGAGGGATAGATTTCTTTCTTTTCATTATAACTCGGTATTAATTTAACGCTTTAAATCGCGATATCTTCTATACTAAGACAGATACTATACAATCTTGGTATTATATAACGATAATTGATTGTAAAAAAATGGCATGAAGTCTTTGAATATAATAGAATATATTGAAAGAAATATCAAAGTATATATTGGTGGGATCAATACATTTGCTATACTAATTCATAGGAGTTGCATTTACTTCAAAACGATGATGAAGCATATACTTCATATAAAACTACAAAACTATTGAAACTGTCGATTTAGATTATCTTCCATTCTGGTGTAAAATTAACTTTGATCATCATAAAACATTACTGTTCTTATGTATAAATTACATGATCTATTACTCTTTCAATGGATATTATAGCACATAAATTATCTAAGCAACTATTAATCAAAATCGGATAAAAATTAATTTAACATTTATTCTTTATGTGGTATTCACAACTTGGTGAACACCTATAGACGTACACCAAGTTATAGAGTTAATAGTGACTTGTATATTCCCAATATGTTGTTGAGGAATAAAGAATACACATCAGCTATCATTATTGGATAATTGTGCATATCTTTGAAGTGTCCGTATATCAATTTCTAACGACTGAGCTGCTTCCCGTATGGAAGTGTGTTTACGTATACGAAGATTAGCAACCTTACCCAAGATTTCATTCTGGTTCATGTTTTCTATATTTATGATTTCGTCTTGATCGGCTTCTATATGATTTCTTACACTATACCATGGCTGTGATGGTTGTGCTGAAAGTTCATGCATTATAATATGTTGGGTCTCTGGATGTAGAGCATGCCAGACTGCTTGTTGTGTACCTTCTGGCAAAGTACTCCAAATAGAAATAAGGGTTTGTAAGTATTCTGGATAGATATTAGGAAAGTCTTTTGGTTCAAGAGTGTCAGTAGTAGCAAGTGCAACAGCTATTTGTATTGTACTCTTAAGTTGCCTTATATTACCGGGCCACGCACCTTCCTTAAGTCTTACCAAAGCTTCAGGAGTAATCGATGTAACATCTTTACCTAACTCAACACTAAATTCTCGAACGAATACATCCACCAATGGTGGAATATCCTCCATACGTTCTCTTAAAGGAGGTAAGTGTAACATTAATCCTCTTAACCTATAGTAAAGATCAGCTCTAAATTTCTTTTAGGCTACTGCTTCATCAATATCCTTGTTTGTTGCAGCGAGAATATGTACATCAACGGACAACACTTGATTTCCACCAAGCCGTGTGAATGTGGTAGTATCTAAGACTCTTAGAAGCATTTTTTGTGCATCCAATGACATTTCGGAGACTTCATCTAAAAATAGTATACCTTCATTAGCACGTTCAAATGCTCCCTGCCTTTGACGTATTGCACTCGTAAAAGATCCTGCTTCATGACCAAATAACTCGCTCTGCAGAAGTTCAGTAGAATATCTTCCACAGTTGATTGCCACAAAAGGTTTATTCTTTCGAGGACTGTTTTCGTGAATATATTTCGCAATACCTTCCTTACCAACACCAGTTTCTCCAGTAATGAATAATGGAATATTTGAATTTACGGTCTTTCTAATTGTGTTATAAATTTCCTGCATTTGTGCAGATGGAAGTTCAATGAATTCTGATTGATTCCTCATAATGTACCCCCTTCAATCTTTATGGGGGACGAATGTGGTGAAGTTTCGGTAATTATTATTCTCAAAGCGGACTTCGTCAGTGCGTCATTACTATACGAATTCCTTACAGTTCGTTGTAGAATAATAACTACAGCACGATTATTTTTCTACATAAACGTTTGACGATGGTTTTGGTTGACGAATAATTCTTTTTATGAATACTATGAATAAAATTCAATACTACCAAGTTTGAACCAAACCAGTTTAGTACAGGTTTTAACGGCATTGGACTAACCAAGGAATTACATAATTCATACTAAATCTTCATTTATAAATACATGCTTTATTCCAATTATCATATTGAAATTTAATCTTATAAGATTAGGGCAAATTTAATTAATAACATTTTATGTTTATATCACACATAAAGTGTAATAATGTTATATTTTTCAATGCAAATTATGTATTTCCCATAAATTTGAGATTGAGACATAACAAACTAAAGTCTGAAATTGTAATTTTTTTGATGAAATCAGACAATTGAATTACTCACTTAACCCTTTATTTAAATATGGTCACACTAAGTCATCAAAATTCTTATATAATTCCACCTTAATATAGGGAGAGATTTATTGAAATTGGCATGATATTTGCTTTAGGTAGAAAGGAAGAAGTTATGTATAATGATAGTAATTCGCAACCAGTTCCAAAACAGACGTGGTAATTGACAAATTATCTAAATCCCTTCATTGGGAAACATAGGTTCAGTACCAGTTGGCAAATACCAATGATGTTAAGATATATACATGACATACATGGCGAAATTATACGCGTATTAGATTTATGGTATAAAAAAAGGAATCTATACTACAAAGACAAATGCAGTTTACTGGGATTGTAAAAAGTTGGATGGATTAAAAGCAGAAAGTGGATTGTATTATTATAGATTACAAAATGAGCTTAAATCGTCATTAAGAAAGAATGATGATTTTAAAATATTAGGCATACAATATGCCTTATGAGTGTAGGCACACCTGTCCCTCTCCCCTTAAGGTGCGCCTACAGATTGCGATTTAGTTGGCGCGCAACTAATTCGCAATGTGGTGGTAGCGGTCTTCGGATCGCTACCCTCATTTTTTATAATATTGAATTAAATACCACGGTAGTATTTTAGATGCATATAGTTCATAGTAGGTAATTGATATGAAAGTACATTTTCAGATTCTGGTTATTAGGGAAAGAAGAACATTATTATAGAACTTCACACTGACAAGCATACACTGGACAAACTCCTGAGTCGCAGAATTCTTGGATTTGGAACTTCTTAGAAATGGTGGGTAGTGTAATTTCAGGATTAGGCTTCCGCAATTCTATAAAGGATGCTTTCAAAATTGAAATAGCGGATTTAAGGAAAATTATTGTAATTAATAATCCTACAACCAAATCTGGGAATTTAGAATGTGTGATGGCAACAAGAACTGCCGCTATAAATACGCTCGTATTAGCAATTATGTCATTTCGGGAACATACCCAAGTTGAATGCATATTTATATCGTCTGCCTTGTGTTTTGATAATAAAAGCAGACAACCTCCATTCGCAATTAGTGCTATAACACTCATGATAAACATGAAATTTGATTCTGGAATACCACCAGCATAGAATTTATATCCGCTTTGAATCAAAACACCCACACCAAAAACTGCCATTATACTGCCTTTCAAAAAGGCAGATCCAGCACGCCATCGGTCACTTCTTCCAATCGCATATAGACTGAATCCGTAAACAAGAGTATCGCTCAACATATCAAGTGAATCCGCTTGTAAAGCAACTGATCCTGCAAGCAAGCCAACAACAAGTTCCAAACAAAACATCACGCCATTAATGGCAAGAACAATCCATAATGTCTTAGATTGTTTCTCCCGAAGTTCTTCAAGTTCACCTGATTTTTCGTGACAACAGTTATCCATATAGCATTAATACCTATGATAATTACTTATCGGTATATTTGATAATTACTTAATTGACTGTAGGTGACATGATAAACATGTCAGTAAGAAAGAATTCAAGCATTTTTAACAATTACTAAACAATTCTTTCTTTTATAGTGATAAGGTGTTGTGTAGTATAAATGTAGTTAGTAAAATAACTGAAAGGAAGAAAAGAAAAGATTTGGATATGCACCAAACTCTGATCCAAATGGTAATAGATCATTATTTATTGGTGGTTTTCCAATACTTAATAATCCACCAATAGATAGATGGATGTCTTCAGCAACATTATATGATATTTGTGGTATGAAAGATGCAGACTTATCAGATAAATTGAATAATATCTGACTGCCAATATTAATCAAAGGTGTTACTTGATAACTAATTCCTGGTGCAAGGTAATGAATACCAAACAGGTAAACCCCACCATCTGTGTATGCTGGTTGGTTTACATTCTCTATATAGTCGTCTGGGTTTTTTGTTCCTGCTCCATTGTAATGATATTCAATGAATGTAAATACCGTCCCGTCAAATGAATAATCCAAACCAATGGAGGAACGTAGGTAGTTCTCTGATCCTGAATTACCGTTCAGGAATTGTTGGGTAGCTACATAAGCAACTTCCAACCAAAAACCTGCACCTCCTATTCCCCGCGTAATATCTATCCCAGTGAGTAAGTTTCTTTGAAAATGAATTAGTGTGATAGAGAAATCTGTTTCAATAGCATTCAGTTGTGTACGAAGAAATAGTGCACTCTTGTCATAATCGAAATTCTCTCCGATAACATATCCTGTATCTACCTCACCCAATACACCGATTGGTATCCGTAGCCGGACCGCATCTACACCTACACGATCTTCAGTATCCAATTGGTCAAAACTAAAAGGAGCAACCACATCTGTGGGGTTTATAACCCTGGCACTACCCCATGCTATGGCATCTCGTCCAATTGAAATGTCAGCAAAGTCAGTACTGTAATATAATGATGCCCGGTCCAAATTATGATAAATCCCTATATTACTCGCTTGTTTATTATCATTTGGATAAATCCGGGATGTAAGATCAGTAACACGATATTTTTGAGAGGGTATTGCTAATGTAAAAGCAGAGTCATTAAACAGTGTTGGATCTTGGATGCGTGGTGCAAAATCATACGAGAAATTGAATGAATAGGTATCTGATGGGATAAGTGATAGGTTTAATCGAAGTCGATTCGATACTATACCCGTCAAGGAGTCTGATTGTAATGTATCGAAAGCAGTAAAATAATTCTTGTAATATCCTCCGATGTTAATCTCGGCAGTTACAATATTTGCTTGATATATCAAGATGAGACTGAAGATAACTTGTATTAGTTTTCTAACTAAACCCACATTATTTCTTCTCATCTGTCTCTACTTTCCCATCACGAAGTGTGATGAGACGGTGTGCACTCTCCATTACCATAGGATCGTGAGTAGAAAAGATAAATGTCATACCTGTTTCAGCGTTTAATCTACTCATCATCTCAAGCAGGTCTGAACCTGTCTTGGAATCCACATTAGCAGTTGGCTCATCAGCGAGAATAATATCTGGTTCAGAAACCATAGCACGAGCAATAGCAACACGTTGCTGTTGTCCACCAGATAATTGAGTCGGCAGCCTATCTTCAACACCTTCCAAGCCAACAGAATTAAGCATTGAAGTTACACGTTTTTGTCTTTCTGATTTTGGCACACCAGCAAGAAGCATTATATATTCAACGTTTTCTTCAACTGTTAAAACAGGAAGTAGGTTATAGGCTTGAAAAACAAATCCTATATTATCCCTACGAAAATCAGAGAGTTCTTTACTACTCAGTTCTGAGAGAAATTTCCCAGAAAGGAAAACTTTACCATCTGTTGGGGTATCCAAGCCAGATATAATATTAAGAAATGTTGACTTACCCGATCCAGATGGACCCACCAAGGCTGTAAATTCACCTTTATTGATAGTTAGATCAACACCGTTAAGGGCATTCACAGGTATGCCATCTGCTTCATAAACTTTGGTAACATCTTCAGTGACAATAACTCTCTTATCTTGTGTTTGTTCCATAATAATACCTAAAAACTACGCCGCATTGCCTCAACAGGAGACATTTTTGCAACGTGCCATGCAGGATATAATCCAGCAATTATAGTAAAAATAAAAAGCGATATAGGAAAGAATGTATATTGCTCTAATGTTAATACAGGATAGATAGACTCCTGTAGTGTAACTCCCATCATTTCTATGCCAGTATAATTAATCCCTACTTGACTAAATATCGTAGTTAATACAAATCCCAAAATTCCACCAAGAATAATACTAACTATCGCCAAAGAACCAGCTTCAAATAGTATGAGACGCGCCATTCCAAACGGCCTGGTACCAACTGCACGTAGCACGCCGAACTCAAACATCCTTTCATATAATGACATGAAGAGAGTGTTGATGATTCCGAAGACCACTACAACGAATAACAGCACCCCTACTATATATTTACTATATTCAAACATATCAAACATTGACTGTAGTTCAGGAAGAATATCAGTCCAACTTAATACTTCGTTATCGTATTCAGAATATGTATCCCAAAATTCCAAATCTGGGTTCTGTCCGTATGTTGCTGAAGTGAATTTAATGGCAATTTCATGCACATTATTTTTTAGAGCCAACATTTCTTGTGCTTTATGTAATCGAACAAATGCCATTCCACCATTCATTCCTTCATCTGCAAAGTAAAAGATACCAGATATCCTGAACCAATCTTCAAAGAAGTCTCCACTACCGGACTGAGCCACAGTTACAACTACCTTATCTCCCAGATCAACTTCTAAGGTCTCTGAAAGTTTACTCCCAATGACAATATCATGTGGCGATTCCTCTGTAAAGAATTCACCTTCAATAATCCTATCATCAATCTGGGATATATGTTTTTCCTTCGGTGGGTTAACACCAACAAGATTAATTGCACTTGTATTAGCAGAAGACATTATCATTGCTGTACTATAGGTACGTCGTGAAAAATTATGTACGATTTTTTCTTTCGCTAACATTGATGTTACCTTATCTACATCCTGAATTGTCATTGATACATCTTGTGTGTCACGATATTCTTTGAAATGAATTTGTGCGTCCCCAAGAAAAGACTCAGTAGCTGTTCTTGCTAAAATATCACTCATACCTATCATTAAGGCATCAAGAAAAATAAGGGCAGCAAGACCTATTCCTATTGCAATTGATGCAATAAATGTACGGCGTTTATTTCGAAATATGTTCTTCCATGCAAGTTTTAGTAAAATGATGAACATAGTATATCCTTAATGTATTCGCATCGCTTTTGCTGGTATAATCCGTGCAGCCTTTATTGCGGGGAACAGACTAACAAGGATTGCCGAGAGCATTACAGTTATTGTTGGAATAACCAGACTTGCAGTTGTAACCGCACCATAGAGTGTTTTCATCTTCATACCCCCGAAAGTTATTTCAGTAGGGTATGTTATTCCATAGACTGAGAATAGATAATTGATTACTGTTCCGATAATTGCTCCAACACATACACTCACTAAAGCTATAATAGTGACTTCAGAAACCACTAACCCGAAGATTTGTGATGGTTTTGTACCCACAGCCTTCAAAACACCATATTCTCGAGTCCGTTCCAAAACTGACATGAGAACAGTATTAAGAACTCCAATGGCAACGATGAACATAATAATAAAACGGCTAATCGCATCACCCTTTCTATCAGTTTGCATAGCAATATAAAATGATTTCGCAAATACTTGCCAAGGAGATACATCAATATCTCTATCGTTGAAACTGTTTTCGAGAGCAGATACCGTTTTAGCAATACTATTCATATTTGAGACGATTACGACTATTTCATGCACACGACCTTGTAGAACAAATAGATCTTGAGCATCATCAATATGAAGGTAGCAAGTTGTTCTATCGGTGGCATCATCACCACTCTCAATTGTACCAATAATAGTATATTCATCATTTGCAATTGATCCATCCGCTGCTTGTGAGAAGAATGCTATTTTATTTCCTACTGTAGCTGATAGCCTCTTTGCAAGTCCAATTCCAATTATCGCTTCATGTGATGCGGTTTCTGTTAATGTTTTGCCTTCAACGACCTTCTTGTCAAAGTTTGTGGCTTGATTCTCTCTCACTACATCAATCCCAACAACCTTTATAGCCATACTTTTCTCATTAACCGAACCAAGACCTCCCGCATACACTCGTGGTGTCCAAGCTTCAACATTTGCATTACTTTGGATTGTCTCTCCGATAGATTCATAGTCTGATATAGTGTTATAGATAGTTGGTTTATCAAGATAACCAGTGGAATGGACTTGAATATGTCCCAGTCTGTTTCGGGTGAACATATTAATTATATTAGAATACGCACCATCAGATAGACCAATAGTAAAAGAGGACAGCGAAAATCCTACAATCATTGCAAGGGCAGTTAGAATTGATCTACGTTTTTGACGAAAAATATTTCGGAATGCAATTTTAAGTATCATATTAATTTATTAATCTGGAATAAGGAACTTACTCCCAATTTGTTACTTTGATGTCATGAGTGTCATTTTATGTGCTTTCTGTCCAAAAGGATAATATATGAGTATATCCTTTTTATTATCTCTATTTAAATCTACTAATCGCACATTTCTTTCATCATTCGGAAGAGAAATCTTTATAATCTGTGGCTCTTTAGGAAAAAGTTTCGAATCTGATATTCCAACATATACATGCATCTCACTCCAATTATGTCCAACAATCAAATCAGCGCGGTTGTCTCCATTTAGATCATCAAACAATGCAATTGGAAAATAAACACCCAAGGACTTGCCTTTGTCTAACTTCGGTTTAATCTTACGTCTAAGAGTAGGTTTTGGAGTATATGTATGATTACCGAACTCAAAGAAGTCGAGACTTTGGTAGATTACATTTCGTGTAAGTGCTCGTGTCATACCAAGGAGAGTCGTATCCACATCCTTAAATACAATATCTATATCCCCATCTCCATCAAAATCCTTAATCCATTGAGATGAATAACCCCATGGTAACAATCCACCTGCGGGACCTTTTGGTTCAAGTGTTATGTCTACATTTTTTGTAAACATTATCGCATTCGGAATGGGTTTACCGTAATGAATTTCAAACAGACTTTGTTGGTTTCCAAGTCCTCTTCCTTTTAATGCGTGTATCACCATATCAGAAATGCCATCATTGTTCATATCCCTGAAAGTATACAAGACTTTCCTATTAATATTCTTTTTCACTCCAAAAATTAGGGCAAACATATTCTCACCAGTGAAATCAAATGCGATTGAATATGCACTGTCAGCATTAAATGACACATTAGAGGTAAACGTATATGGATCTATAGAAAAATCACCGTCTTTTTGTTGATAATATACCAGATAGTGGTCATTATTCCAGAATACGAGGTCGGTACGATTATCTCTGTTGTAATCTATCTGATGAACACGGCTTAGATACCATTTAATTGTTAGAGAATTAATCCCAACATCTCTGTAAGTTGTGTTGAATCCCAGTGCCGTTTTCTCAAGGAATGGTTCTTTTGCACCGATTTTTATAGGTTTCCTAAATGAACCATTTTCTAATTGGGTTGATATCCAAAAACCATCATAGTCAGGCATAACTATATCATCATAACCATCACCGTTTAGGTCTTTAGTGATATCAATTTGGTATATTACCTTCTCATTATCAGGTTTAAAATCAAGACTAATATCCATTAGTGGACGTTCAATCATAGCGTCAATATCAAACCAATTTAGTTGATTTGGTTCGTAGGTAAGCAGAAGATCCTTTTTGCCGATAGAGACAATATCAACGAACATTACCCTTGGTCGTAGTATAACATGATATTTCTTCTCCCAAATTCCTTCTTGATACGTATAAATATCAATATTGCGATGATTATCTTCAGTAATATACAGTACTATTAATTCAGAGTTTTTCTGCGCGGTAAGAAATCCTGTAAGAATAGTTTGATGTTTCTCATTTCCTAATTGAATCTTATATCTTTCAAAGGAATAAGGGATAATTGAAGTATTAGATACTTTACTTTTTGATTTCAAGGAACAACCATATATGAAGAAACATATCATCAAAATCGGTATAGTCTTAAGCAACAGTCTAAAAATAGGCATGTATGCCTGCTCCTATATATACACCTGCCAGATTCTTATTTACAGAATTGAAAATTTCTGTCCCGAACCCTTGACCTATAGACATATTTATACCAAGCGGAATCCCACCAAGCGGAAATATCAACTCACCTCCAAAGGAAATACCACCTGCAAATGTCGTGGCTTCAATCCGTTGCTCAAGGTAATCTGTGTCCCTATAGAAACGCCAGCCACCTTCAAAAGAAAAATAGAGTCGTGCATGGTTCCATTTACCTTTATATTCATAAATGGCATAAGATATACCACCACCAAACATATGATCTGTGTTTTCATCAACAAGATAAAAACGTCCTACTGCTTGCAGATACACCGGGGAAAGACTATTATATCGTAGACTTATACCACCGAATGATGGAGTTGCTCCATGTGCGCCAATACCAAACTCTCTTGTAAGATCGGCTGTCTTTGCTTGTACTGACGAACTCATAATTAGACTTATAAGAATACAAAACAGAGCAGAATTAATGATTAATTTGAAATTACGTATTGGGTCTTGTTTACTATCGCTCATTATTATAGAATTCCTCTAAAAATTACTTTTTTGTAAATTTCGACGACTGAAGATATTATCATCTATTTTTTTATCGAATTTTGCATCATTCCAACGGATAATGGTTTTATGTCCCTGTTTATTTTGGGGTATCATTTCCATAACTGAAGGAATAGTCTTACTACCAAAAGCTTTTATATCTTTGTAATTAAGAATCCGCATTAACTTTCCTTTTTCATCATAGAAATGTTGCCACACCGGTATATAGTCAGTGGATCTAACAGCAGATATAATTTTTCCCCAAACAATTGTAGAATCTTCATTTGGTATTAATTGGATATAAATGAGATCCGGAGTGGCATCATCAGGAGTAATTATCTTATACGTATAATCATCCTCCATTGATGTTTCTTTAACTAAGTCGTCATTAGAAAAATCTGACCCCATCCATGACCCCATCATCATTGATGGTGAAATCTTCATGACTTTTTTAATTTTTGGTAGATAATTCCACATCTCGTTCTTAATACGTAAAGTACCTACACCCCGTTCTTTCTTTGGTGAAGTAATTCTAATGAAAGTCTTATCCATTCCTTTCGTCCACACTAACATTTTTAAAGTACGTTCGTAATGTGGGGTTACAATATGCATTTCCATATCTGCATAGCTTGTATTACTACGGTATAATTGATCAATGAAATTTACGATTTTCTCAACATCAGGTGTAGTGTCGTCCTTTTCGTATGCATTGATATTTATGGAAAACAATAAGATCGCAAAACCAATAAAGAATAACGGTAATATTCGTTGTCTTATTAAAATTGTAAACTTACTTATAAATATTGTTGAAGAATTTGAGCACATAATTAACCTCTCCTAATAAGTCGACCCAATTTACTCTTGTCATTTCCTTTAGCATACATTAAAAACTCCATATCCTTTAAATGTGGTTCAATTTCATAGAGTTGGAATTGTATCTCCCCTAAATCTTCTTTTATTTTATATAAATCTTCTTCAATCTGCTTATATTTAATCTGTGAATTATTGGGGTGATACCCATGTTTTTTAAGGGCACGTGTAGTGCTTATTCTCACAATCACAAGTATTGTAATAGTAAGAGTTCCCATTATTATTAGGGTTAGGATAAAGAAAAAAAACACAATATTTGGCATAATTCTTTTTACTCACTGATACCTTTAGCAATTTTTATAAGTTCTTGTATTTGGTTCTTCAGGGTATCTGTTTCTTTACGAATTTCAGATACTTGTTGTTGCAATGTGAAAAGTTCACGATCAGACGCACCTGAGCGAAGACCTCTTTTCTTTTCATAGTATGATGTTCCCATCCAAACACAACCAAGGACGGTTAATGCTACTGAACCACATATTATTATAACAATAAAGACAAAAGTTGACATTTATCTCTCCTAAAGTATTAATCTTGTTTAGTCTAATATAGAGTATTTTAAAATTAAAAGGATAGTTAAGATTCGACTGAGTATACTATATTTACTATAGTTTGGAATGTATTAAGCAATTCACATTTTTAAGTTAACATATGTTATATAGTGTTTATTGTATTGATAATATAAGTTACACTTTTCGTCACATTGTGTGCCATTAGTAAAACCCTCTTTCTGTCAGTACTACACTGGAGTTACAGCCATTTTTCTTCGTTTACGATAATTTGAAAAATAATGATATTTGTGTCCTTTACACCTTTTAATCCACTGATTTGGATATGTATCTATGTGAAACAATTGTACCAACCATTTTATCAAGATATTTGGACCTATCTCTTCAATCATAGAATCGGTAAATGTTCTTACATTGCCAATTTCTATATTTTGAACCAACAGACTTTGGGACCCAGTCCCTACAGAGAAAAATATATTTCTATGAATGATTAGTCTTGTTGTGTTCCATATTTGTATTCTAAGTATATATTATAGAGTTCTTTGTCTGATGTCGTTCTGTTTTCAAGTTTTTCAAGCTGTTCAAATATTTCAATTTTTTCAAGTTTGTTTTTAATAAATGGCATTTTAATTTCCTGTAACTACTTGTGGGGATTGGGATAATAGAGAATTTGATGAAATGATGTAAAATTTCAAAATTTGAAAAACTTGAAAAATATGGTATGAAACTCGCTTTGATAATCCACTTAATCTGATTTCTAAGGTTACATAAAACCAGTATTTGGATATCAAGTATTAAGGTTGATATTTTTGATATAAATTGTTGAAATATTAACATGGATTATCCAATTATTAATTGCTATTTAACGTGAGTTAGATAAATCAGTTTTTGTATTCGGTTCGGTTAGTAAACCGAACCTACCGGTTCTTCATGTATAGAATTTCTGGAGTATTGAAGTTAACATTGCTATAGTCAAACTCATATTATTATACCATTTCCAAAAATGATTATCCCATGAACAAATGTTTCGGGGTATGTAAAGTTTTTGGCATAAATATCGTATTTTCCTTGTGTATATTTATTGATTTTCAGTATACAGTTTACTGTAGTATTAAATCTAAACTATTAGATTATTAAGATGATTTTATCGTTTTTCCTACTTAGTACATTTTATTAGATGTGTGAGAAAATGTTACACTTTTCCTACAAAGTGTAGGAATGTCTCTTGCTATTATACTGCCTTTCCTGTTAGTCCCTGTCTGGGTTTGTAGCGAATTAAACCTCTAATTCTAAAATTTGAAAAAAGTTACAATTTTGTAGTTTTCCTTGATTAGCGATGATTCTGTTATTACTGTTATTATTCTCATAACATAATATTTATCGGTAGATTCACTCCTGTAATAATCAGATTATTGAATTAGATTATAATACATCCTATTTTACTACCATGTATTATAATAATATTCTATTTATTATTATAACGTTTATTTTTTATTATATCAATGTATATTTATCTATATGGTATTAGTTGCTTTGTCATTTATTTTCTTCAATTTATTTTTATGTATTATACATGTTGTCTGAAACGCTGATAGTCGAGTGCTATTATTCCTTATGTTAGAATCTCGTATTACACGGAGAAGAAGCCTTTAGGTAGAGACCGTTTTCTATTCTGAATCGCGGATGATATAGTATTACGCGGAGAAGGGTCTTGCTACATTTATTGTTTGATCCTCGAATCTGAATAGGATTTCACACATTTCGTCCTAAGAATCAGGAATTAGGAATCAACGGTATGAATGCCGTAGGGCATTACCGGGTATGAATGCCGTTGTTTCACAATTTCATATATTTGAACTTGTAATACTACCCACAATATTAGAATGGACTATCCATAAGTTTAACGTGAATCTGATAAATCAGTTTTTTGTATAGGATTTCTGGAGAATTATAGTTCACATTGCTATTGTCAAACTCATGTTATTATACCATAACCAAAAATGATTATCTTATAAACAAATGTTTCGTAGATCTTGAAATACCTCATAAACTTTAAGTTTATGCAACATTAACAATAATTAAAACAGACGAAAATAATAGTACAGTGTTGTATAACAAAACACTCAATCCCAAGTTCTTCATTTCCTCAACTGTTATTTGTTTAAATGTAGAAACCTACCTACCTCAGACCTTACTCACCTTCCAATTGTATCTGCTTTTAATTTATTGATGTTGAACCTTTACATCATCCTTTCAAAACACAAAACAACTTGACAATTCAACTAACATGATGCTAATATTTATGAGATAAAGATAAGGAGAAAAAAGCAATATGGCATCAAATAATGAATTAAAGTCAATGCTCAATGCACCTGTGAGTTTAGACCCAAACACTTATCTGCATTTCTATAACGGTGGTAAGTTACGAGCAGAATTTATGGGTGAATCTGATCCCAAAGATGACTACTATTCTGAAGAATGGATTTTCTCAACAAATCGCGCAATTACACCCGGTAAAGATAACCCGCCTAACAAAGGTTTTAGTCTAATCACACTTGCAAACGGGGAACAGGTCTTATTAAAAGACCTATTAGATGCATTTCCAGAAGAAACATTAGGGAATGCACATGTAGCAAAATACGGTACGGATCTCGGTGTCTTACTCAAGATTTTTGATGTAGGAGAAGGGGCACATATCCCTATACATTGGCATCCTAACCCGGATTTCGCACAAGAACATCTCAATTCACCTTTCGGAAAAAACGAAGCATGGATATTAATCGGCACACGACCCGGAGCAAAGGCTTGGATCGGGTGGAAAGAAGCAATAGAAAAATCAGAATTTCGACGTCTCATGGAAGCACAAGATATAGAAACTTTACGTAGCCTCATGCATGTGGTTGAACCTAAGGTAGGAGAAGTATATTATTTACGTACACCAATCGTACATTCCCTCGGTACGGGATTATGTGTGCTTGAACCCCAAGAACCCACAGATTGGAACATACTTGCTGAATGGGAAGGTTTTCCCTATGATAAAGAAGATGGACATTGTGGACTCGGTTGGGACTTAGCCGTTGAGGCTGCTGAATATGATAAACTTGAATTGGATTATTTAAACAATTACATTCGACGGAAACCAGAACTTGTTAGAGCAGAAGGGGATAACCGAGAAGATCGAATTGTTCCTGAAGAAGCCTCAAAATATTTTGGATGTTCACGTCTAACAATAACATCTACACTCAACATGCCTTCGGGGAAAGGTTTTTACGCACTTGTCACCTTAGGCGGGGAAGGAGTTCTACGTGGTGATTTTGATGATGTCGAACTCAAACGTGGAAAATCCGTATTTATACCAAGATGTTTATCCAGTTATGACATTGTCAACACTGGCAGTGAATCGATGGAAGTAATTTGTTGTTATCCACCAAGTCTATAGAGAACGATATTTGCTCTGTATGAATTCATACATCTCAGGTTTAGATTAAATAGGAGAAATATCCATTAGATTCTATAACATAATTATAATTTGAGCACATCCAGATACCAAAAAAGGCACACAATTATTTTCATTTATGTTAGATTTCAAACCTCCTAAACCGAATGAATTGACAATTAAGCTTGTCCAGTCTCTCGCTGCGTTTGGGAACAAATTATATCCTAAAGGATTGACATTAGAGATTGATGAGGAGTCTATTTCACGTCTGAAATCAACATTCGGACATCCTACCGTCATAGCACCAAACCATGCAGCATCAGCTGACCCAGCCGTTGTGTTCTTTTTGTCAAAGAGGCTATCTCAGCCATTCTACTATATGGCTGCCAGAGAATCATTTGATAAAGGTAGGTTCATTGGACTCCGTAGTAGGTTGATGCAACAGATGGGAGTTTATTCTATTGTACGTGGAACAGCTGACAGAAATGCATTTCGTACAACCCGCCAGATTTTATCAGAAGGTAAATGGCCTCTGGTGGTATTTGGAGAAGGTGAGGTATCACGTCAAAATGATACCGTCATGCGGTTTGAAAGAGGTGTAATCCAACTCTGTTTTTGGTCTTTAGATGATATAAAGAAAAATGGTGAAGATAAACCGCTTTATGTCGTTCCCGCAGGAATAAAATATCGTTTTACGCAAGATATGTGGGATGTAATTGACACTGCTCTAACAAAATTAGAAAACCATATACTTCCACCTTCTACACGTACTCCAGAAGAACGGTACCAAAGACTTAGACGAATCGGTGTGTCAGTCCTAAAAACTCTCGCAGATGAATATCAATACATGGTGGATGAATCTAAGTCACTAAATGAACATATTCAAGGACTTAAGGAACAGATATTATCGCATGCAGAGAAAATTATGGGGATACAGTCAGATGCGGATATTCTCACCCGTGTACGTATATTAAGAAATCTTGTGGATTCTGAAATATACAGAGATGTTGAACAGATGACCGAGTATGAACGAAAAATACATCAAGAACTTCTACAAAAATTCCAACAGTTCTATCCTGATTTAGATCGATTAGTGAATTTCATTGCAATTACTGATGGGTATGTTGCAGAAGATGAATCGCCTGAACGTTACCTTGAAGTCATTGCTCGTTTAGAAAAAGAAGTTTTTGGGGCAGCAAATATGCAAGGTCCCCGTGTAGCTGCAATTAAGGTTGGTGAACCAAAGAATTTATTAGATGAATATGATACATATAAGGATGATAAGAAAAATACTGTTGAAAAAATTACTGTGACACTTGAAACCGATGTACAGAATTTGATTACAGGATTCAATTAGACTTTGACACTAATGTATTATATTTCAAAAATGATCTATCTATAAATGACCTATCTCTTTTGAACTTAACATTTACTATTAAGAACATGCCTATAGGAGGATTATATGGCAAAGAAATTATCTATCGGAAGTTGGGCTTACGCTTTTGGACCTTATGAAGATAACCCCGTCCCCTTTGATGATGTTGTCAAACGGCTCGGAGAACTGGAATTTGACGGAATAGAAATCGGTGCATTTAAACCACATATTGATATAAATGATTACCCGATGAAGAGTGATCGTGATGCAGTAAAAGGTTTGATTAGCTATTACGGTTTGGATGTCTCAGGGTTGGCAGCAGATTTTTGGTCACATCCTGGTCCAGGAACTGATGCAGCACAGGAAGACGACAAGTATTTCAAGTTATTTAAAGAGAATCTTCAACTTGCACTTGATCTCGGTTCACCTTCAATACGTGTAGATACTGTTACGGATGCTGAAGAAGAAATTGAAGGTGTTAGTCGAGAGCAGGCATGGGATAGAATTGTTGCACTCTGGAAACGTTGTGCACAAGTTGCAGAAGATCATGGTGTATTGATGTTATGGGAATTCGAACCCGGGTTCATGTTCAACAAACCCAGTGATATAATCAATTTACCCAAAGCAGTTGATCATCCGAATTTTAAGGTTATGTTTGATACCTGTCATGCTCAGATGTGTGCAGTTGTTGGCTCACGCCAAGTGGGAGAACAGGAGACTCTTGGAGATAACGGTGTAATTGAACTTGCCAGACAACTCAAGGGAGAAATCGGACATTTTCATCTTATAGATTCTGACAATACGCTCCATGATGACCACACAAGCACACATGCACCATTCGGTGAGGGTGTATTGGATTTTGATGCCATTATTCCTGTTATCATGGATGAAACTGGATATGATGGTGAATGGTTCTCTATTGATCTCTGTTTCTGGCCAGAAGCATGGGATGTAACAGAAAATGCTAAGAAATTCTTAACACCTTATTTAGAGAGATATTAATTCTATAAGTTATCCGCAGGGTTAGGATTGAATAGTCTGAATTATGATGGTTCTTTCCCTACGGATATTTCTATGATGTCTTGTAAACAATAAACCTAATATACATGCTTTATACACAAGCCTTAGATGCTTTACTTGAACTTGCTTTTTTGGAAGATATTGGTAGTGGTGATATTACGACAGAGGCAACTATTACATCTTCTCAAAAAGCTAAGGGTATACTGAGTTCAAAGAGTGATGGTGTCGTGGCTGGTTTACCAATTGTAGAACAGACATTCAAAAAACTGGATTCAGAGCTTTCATTTCAGTCTTTGGTTAATGAAGGTGATACTGTGAATCCCGGTACAGATATCGCTGAAATAAATGGGTGTGCAAAGACAATCTTAATTGGAGAACGGACAGCCCTAAACTTTCTTCAGAGACTTTCTGGTGTAGCGACTCTAACCTCACAATTTGTTGAAGCAGTTCAAGGTTATAACGTTAGAATTGTGGATACACGAAAAACCACACCTGGATGGCGTGCTTTACAAAAATATGCAGTCCGTGTAGGTGGTGGAGATAACCATCGTTTTGGACTTTATGATGGCATATTGATTAAAGATAACCATATTGTCGCAGCAGGTGGTATTCGTAATGCTGTTCAAAAAGCTAAAGAGGCAGCCCCACACACAATAAAAATTGAAGTAGAAGTTGAAACCGTTGATCAGGTTAATGAAGCATTAGATGCGGGATGTGATATTTTGCTCCTTGATAATATGTCAATTGATCTGATGAAAATGGTTATTCAACAAGTAGGTAAACGCGCTATCACTGAAGCCTCTGGGGGAATTACATTGGAACGGGTAAAGGCAGTTGCGTCTACCGGTGTTGATTTAATCTCAGTTGGAGCATTGACCCATTCCGCTATGCCGTTAGACATTAGTTTGAACTTACATCATATATAAATTTATAGAACACAGTCTATATCGCACCTTAATATTTAGTATAATTGAATGTGTGAATTGCGTATGTAATTTCTTTAATATTAGAATTGTATACACACCGTGCAGTCAATTTATTTAAAGCTTTAATCTTTTAAAATTGGATTTATCGTACCCACATAAAGTTAAGGAAATTACTTACTAATGCAAGCACCCCTGAGCCGCGAAAATATGATTCGCGGTGTAATTCTTTTTACGTTGTTTACTGTAGTTGGCTTAGTCCTCAGTTTTCTGTGGACACAAGGGTCGCAAGATCTAAGAGAGGGAGCAGAAGAATTAAGACAAGTCTTTCAGGAGATGAGATATGAATATCTTTTAGGCGCGATTATATTCATGTTTGTAGACTGGTTGGCAGGCGGCTTAAGATATCATATATTCATAAAGATAGTATCCCCAACAATCCAATTTAAAGATAGTTTCCGTGCAATAATGTCAACAATTTGTGTATCGGCAATAACACCTTTTCAAACAGGAGGTGTAGGTCATTTATATATCTATGCACGATCTGGTGTACCGTTTTCTGGTGCAATTACAGCAGGTATAGCTGCTTTCCTATCTACATTAGTAGTCCTAATATGTGCGGCAGGAGGTATACTATTATTTACTCCCACTACACTCCCTGATGGTACAACTTGGATAAGTTTTTTTAGTTTTCTGATTTTTGGATTAGTCTTTTTGACTTTTCTACTCCTACTTTTCAAACCAGAAATTGTCACAAAAATTATCTATTGGCTCACTGACCTAATTGGTCGTAGATTTAAACCTATCGCACCATTCATGGAAAGGATAAAATTAAAAGTAGAACAGATTTCTGTTGAGCATAAGACATTTGCAAGATCCCTGATACGAGAACATAAATGGACATGTTTTCTGAGTCTTCTCCTCACATGTGTCTTCCTTTTAGCTCGGGTCATTGGGGGATACTATATACTACGTGCATTTAATACGAGTGCATCTATTTGGGATCTGTGTATCGTCGAAATGTTATACAATTTTGTTGTACTCTTTGCACCAACACCGGGTGCCAGTGGATTTGCTGAAGGAACGAAAAGCTTGTTAATGAAAACACTTGTAGTCGAAAGAGTCATTACACCATTCGTGTTATTAACAAGATTCTTTGCCGTTTATTGTGGCGTAATTTTGGGAGGTATTATAATATCTGTGCAATTAACAAAGGATTTAAATACTAATAAAGAGGATTTATCTAAGAATATTACACATCAACCAATTATTAATCCTACAGAATAACTTAATGACAAGGAATACAATCAAGAATAATGGGGTTTGATAACTCCGGAATATTGGATTCAGCGCGGTTAGAAACCGCACATACCAGTACGAGATTATGAGTGAAACACTGAAATCATAGCACTATAGTAAATTGTTATGTATGAATTATTCATATAAGCATTTTTAAAAGGAGAACCATGGCAAACACTATTAATAACATTGAACCCTCAAAGACAAAACTCGGATGGATTGGAACAGGGGTTATGGGACGTTGGATGTGTCAACACCTTATGGATCTTGGATACGATATGACGGTATATAACCGAACACAATCCAAAGCACAACCATTGATTGATGCAGGAGCAACTTGGGCAGATTCACCGAGTGATGTTGCCGCTGCATCCGATGTCATCTTTACTATTGTAGGTTTCCCACCTGATGTAAGGTCGGTATATCTCGGTGATGACGGCATACTAAAAGGAGCAAAATCGGGTAGTATCATCGTGGACATGACAACAACCGAACCTTCCCTTGCACAAGAAATATACACTGAAGCTAAAGCACAGAATGTATCCTCTGTTGATGCACCTGTTTCGGGTGGTGATGTTGGAGCACGCGAAGCACGTCTCTCTATTATGGTTGGTGGAGACGAAGATGCAGTTCAAGCAGTTATGCCACTCTTCTCAGCAATGGGTAAAAATATCGTCCATCAAGGAGAAGCAGGGGCAGGACAGCACACAAAAATGTGTAATCAGATTACTATATCAGGCACAATGATCGGTGTATGTGAAGGTTTAATCTATGGACACAAGGCTGGTTTGGATTTGGAAACAATGCTATCTTCAATCAGTGGTGGGGCAGCCGCATGCTGGTCATTGGACAATTTAGCACCACGCGTATTAAAACGGAACTTCGATCCAGGCTTTTTTGTTGAACACTTTATTAAAGACATGAGCATCGCCTTAGACGAGGCAAGAAAGATGAATCTTAGCCTCCCCGGACTTGCTTTGGTGCATCAACTCTATACTGCAGTACAAGCACAAGGTCATGGTCGGTTAGGTACACAAGCACTGGTATTAGCTTTAGAGCAAATGTCTGGTACTGAGATCAAATAATTTAGAATAATCTTGCAATTGTCTTTATCACATGGTAGTTGTAGTTAACGGGGAATGCTAAATGGTATTCCCCGTTGATTTTTTAATTCCTTGATTCCCATAACCGTAGTTACAGCATTGAAAGAGAATCTTAAAAATAATAACCTAACTTCCCCGTGTAATCTGTGATTCAGACAACTCAAACAAACCTAAAAAATTACCTATCTCACAATTTATACCAAAATATGATAGTCATTCAATCTGATATAATGAGATGACATATTGAAAACTATAACACTTATGAATTTGGAGAGAGAATGGAGAAATTGGATTTATAGCAAAAACAAAATATCTGTCCACTCCTGGGAAGAAATGTCTGAAATCAACCGTAAGAATGCCTATGTTTGTGAAAAGTAAGGGAAAGAATAACTGATATGTGCAGTACGCACATGTATTTCTGATAAAGGAGGAACCAAATATTTCGGGATATCCTTATTAAGGAATGGATTATTGGTAGTTTTGGATTTTCGATTGTTTTTAGCATAAGTTGCTACTTCTGGTATCAGCACGAGTTTGCTCCTTACAGACAAGAGGCAGCAGAAACACAATATCTATTGGAAGAATCTCAAAAACAGTGGATGTGCCACATACCAATTCTATTAAAGGCGCACCTACTAACAGAACAGCGAATGCTACCCATACTGCACCAGAGAATACAGACGATAGCAAATCGCAAAAGGCTGCATCATTTGAGAAAACATCCGCAGAAGTACCTGTTTCGCCTTATGGGTTCGGACCTTATCCGCCTTTACCACCCGGATGGAGAGGAACACCTGAGGAAACATAGGGAACTGTGTAGACCCTGAATTTGAACTCATGAAACGTGTGGACATAAAGCTTCTGTCACAAGGTGTAGACGTTAGAGGTACCTCTACCTTGAATGGTAAAATATACCCCAACATCAAGGGGATCTGCCATGTTGAATGGGATACAGTTAACGGCGTGCGATATATCTCTTGGAGTATGGGTGTCTCAGAAGACAACGATAGACTAAGTGCAATCAAAACACCAAAAGTAGCACGCGGAGGAGACGATTTTTTAACCGAAGCAGATATACCACCCGATATTATACTGATAAATATGGAAGAAGGTGGTGTTGATTCTTATGAGTTCTTAGGATTCACACCACCATAAAGTAGGAACACATGCTTTTACGAATACTTTGGACATCTCTTTTTACAATACTAATGATCACACCGCTACACGCGGATTGGAAGAAAGCAGCTATCGAGAAATATTTGCAGGAAAAAGGGTTGTAGACGGCGAATTGGAGGAAAACGGTGTTGAACCTGTGGAGGGCAATTCCAAATTATATACCAAAGTACGCATCATGGTAGAACTTGATGATGGTGAACCTTTGATTCCTCGGTTTCTACTGCGGGGAATGCCCGTTGACTTGGAAATCCTACGTTGATTCAGTGTACTGATCCTAAAATTTACATATACCGAACACACGTTAATTGGATATTTAATTTCGATCATCTTGAAGAGAATTTTCTCTGGCAAAAGGAATTACCATTAGGTAGGAATCTATTGTTATGTTTGAATTGTTTCAGATGTTTAAGATTCGTTCTGAAATCAGTAATAGGACTAACCTATAACTGACAACTACTAACTATAATATACCCATATATTCTTCTGTAGAAGGGAATTCCGGTTCCTTTTTTTATTTTTTGACATGATCCAAAGATCCCTCTACAAAAGAGTCCATTTTACATTTAAGCTTTACACTAATTAACACTTTTGGGGTTGAGGAATGAAACCGAACATAAAACGCTGTACATACAGGAAATGTTTGGTTTCATCCCTCAACCCAACCTACGAAATACATAATGAGTAACATTCAGAAACTGATAATTCTAAAAATTAAATAAACCTTATGGCTATTTAAATATAATTGTCATAAGAACCCATATATGCTAAAATAATCTATTGAAACACAACACAGAAATCGGAGCATACAGCAATACAAACAGATATGACATTTCAAGAAATTATATTAGCTTTAGAGAAATTTTGGGCTGACCAAGGATGCATCATTCAACAACCCTGCGATATAGAAGTCGGAGCTGGAACATTTAACCCTGCAACATTTCTAAGATGTCTCGGACCCGAACCTTGGAAAGTTGCCTATGTCGAACCTGTCCGAAGACCAACGGATGGCAGATATGCAGAAAACCCCTTCCGTCTCGGGGCATACTACCAATATCAAGTTATCTTAAAACCAGCACCCGAAAATGTTCTACCCCTCTACCTTGAGAGTCTATATCATCTCGGTATTTCACCACGAAAAAACGACATACGTTTTGTTGAAGATGACTGGGAATCACCTACACTCGGTGCATCAGGACTCGGTTGGGAAGTCTGGTGGAATGGGGCTGAAGTCACACAATTCACCTATTTCCAACAGATGGGGAGTATAGAACTTAATCCTATATCAGCTGAAATTACTTATGGATTAGAACGTATCGCCCTTTACCTACAGGATGTAGATACATTCTTTGATATTCGTTGGAACGAACACCTTAACTATGGAGATGTATATCGACAAGCGGAAATCGAATACTCAACTTATAATTTTGAACACGCCAACGTTGATATGCTCTTCAATCAGTTTAGCACCTATGAAAAAGAAACTTATGCTTGTTTAGATGCGGGTTTAGTGCTTCCGGCTACTGACCATGTCCTGAAATGTTCCCACACATTTAATATGTTGGATGCACGGGGTGTTATCAGTGTCACAGAACGGGTAAGTTATATTGAACGCGTACGTAGACTTGCACAACGTATCGCCCGAGCCTATGTTGAACAACGCGAAGAGATGGGACATCCACTCATCAACAGTTTCAAAACAGAATCTTCAGAAATAGAAGTCCGAAAAACTGAATCTAACACGACTATAAAAGATGAAGAAACAACTGATCTACTCTTTGAAATTGGAACTGAAGAGATACCCGCGAGTTATATCTCTCCTGTTCTAAATCAACTTAAAGAAACCGCCTCCAATTCACTCTCTACCCATAGAATAGAATTTGGTGATGTACAAACATTTGGTACACCACGACGAATAACACTTGCTATTAAAGACGTTAAAACACTACAAGAAAGCCAAGAAACAGAGGTTGTAGGTCCACCAAAACAGATTGCCTTTGATGATAACGACGAACCCACAAAAGCTGCCATCGGTTTCGCAAAAACACAAGGGGTAGAGATTTCTGATCTCCGTATTGTTGAAACTGACCGTGGAGAATATATCGCTGCATCTAAAAAAGAAGTTGGTCTACCGACAAGTGAAATACTCCAATCCTTACTACCAGAATGGATTGAATCACTTCGCTTCCCAAAAACAATGCAATGGGAGAATATAGATAATGAATCAGAAGTTAGACCACGATTTGCCCGTCCCATTCGATGGATAGTGGCACTACTTGGAGAAAATATCATCGATTGTACCTATGGCGCAGCACAAGCAGGCCGTCAAACCTATGGACACCGATCGTTATATCCAGACCCTCTTATATTAGATTCTGCTAATGTGGAATCATATATTAAGAAATTAGACGATGCAGGTGTGATTGTCTGTCCCATAAAACGAAGAGAGATCATTGAAAAAGATGTACGAAATACATTCAAATCCGAAGGGTGTTTAGTCAAAATAGATGAAGAATTGTTAGACACCGTAAACTATCTGGTTGAAAATCCTCAACCTGTCGTAGGAAATTATAGTGAATCCCATTTGGAAATTCCTCCTGAAGTATTGATTACAGCCATGAAAAAGCATCAACGCTATTTCCCTATGTGGAAAAGCGAGACTGAACTGGCACCTAAATTCATTACTATATCAAATGGCACAGAAGGGAATATTGACGGTGTTCGACATGGAAACGAACGGGTTCTGAATGCACGGTTAAATGATGCTGAATTCTTCTATAGAGAAGATCAAAAAACGTCTCTATCGGAAAAAGTTGATCGATTAGAGGCAGTTGTATTCCATGCCAAACTTGGTTCACTTTTAGATAAGACTGAACGGCTACAACAATTGGTTCGATTCATTAGCACTGAATTAAAATCAGATGATGCTGCCAAACAACATGTTGAACAAGCAGCAAGACTATGTAAAGCAGACTTGACAACCCACATGGTCATCGAATTTCCATCATTACAAGGTGTTACGGGACAGTATTATGCCAGAAATTCAGGTGAACCCAATCAAGTTGCAACAGCAATCGCTGAACATTACCAACCGTTGGGAGCAGACACCGCTTTACCACAATCAGAGGTGGGAGCCATACTTGCAATTGCAGACAAGATAGACACCATCGTCGGATATTTCGGTATTGAAGAACGACCAACAGGTTCACAAGATCCATATTCTTTACGTAGACATGCACTTGGCACAATCCGCATTCTTCAAGACCGCCAATTATCACTTTCATTAGATGCAGTTGTGGATAAAGCAATATCTCTGTTTCAAGTTGAATTAGTTGAGGATACAAAAGCAGATGTTCTGAGTTTTATAAAGGAAAGAATGCGGGTGATCCTACAAACCCATAAATACACGCCAGACATTGCAGATGCTGTGTTATCAGTCGGAAATGTTGATATTATAGATATGCTCAACCGTGCTGAGGCTCTTGCCGAATTTCGCTTGACACCTAATTTTGAGGATATATATAATGCACTCAATCGAGTATTGAGAATATTACCCGAAGATGCATCTGAAAATGTTGATAAAATACTTTTAAGTGATGAATCCGAAAAACAACTCTATCAGCATCTATCGGATGTAGACCCCGACCTTGAAGAATCTATACAGAAAAGATCGTATTCAAAACTCCTAAAACAGTTAGCTGAGTTACAACCTTCAATTGATCAATTCTTTGATGACGTATTAGTAATGGCAAAAGAGACTGATTTACGTGATAATCGTCTCGCATTACTAAATCGAATCGCAAAACGTATCTATGCTGTAGCCGATCTAACAAAACTGGTTATTGCTGGAGAATAGGAAAAAAGTTTTCAGTTTAGTTGGAATATAAATTGACTATAAACAGAACATAATTATCAATGAATAAAACTATGAAACAATATTCAATATTTCTTCTTACTCTCATTCTTTGTGGTGCTTTTATAATCGGTTGTGCAGATAAAGAAGACAAAGCGCTCCTTTCTGCAAGGCAATCAATCGTTGATGGAGACTATCCAGCAGCAATCACAGCAGTAGATAAATCTCGTCAAAACAACCCAGATAATCAAGAAGCTGTATTCCTAAGCCGCCTATTACAGTTACGTACCAGTACTGATACGAATGATTGGCATCAGGTGATTGCACAGATATTAGATCATTTGAAAACAGTTAATTCTGATATAAGGACTATTACAATACTTGACGATCCAGATTCAGACGAATTGAACAGACAAGAAAGACTTATTAGGTCACGGAATTCTATTTCGGGACTACTCGTTTCAGCACTCGCAATAGCAGTTGAAAAACAACCTACACTCCTATCCGATTTAGCCAATAGATCCGATACTGTCATTGTTACCGCACTATTAGAAGCACAAAAATGTTATCAACCAAATGTACATGCCACTATCGACAATCTATTACAACAGGTCAACACTACAACTGAGAATACTGTAGCTAATCTTACTGCCATCTTAACTAATACGAATCAGACAGATCCACAGATTAAGGAATCCGCTCTACGAGAACTATATGCACTACAATCCTTTGATCAGATTCCAATTTACAAATCGATCTTATCCAAAACTGATGAAGCACCCGAGGTATCGTATAGTGCCATTGTCGCTTTAGAAGGACTGTGTCAACCGAATTCAAAACTAAATGACCAAGTTATCCCTCTACTTCAGTTGGCTACAAGAAACAATAATGCACAAGTTCGTATGCACGCTGCAAAACTCATTGGGAGACTCCAAACTGCTTCTGCTGTTGATGATCTCATCAAACTACTATCAGATTCTAACACATACGTTAGAACAACAGCCATAGTAGCACTTGATAGAATTGGACAACCATCCGTTCAGCCTCTATTAGATGTTCTGAAGACCGGTGCTACAAATATAATTCCTAATGAAGACGCCGGTATTTCTGATGAATACAAGTATATTGCAAGTGCATATATTGACGACTCTTGGATGAAGAAATATAGACTGAGAGCACAAACAGCTGCGATTGAAACTCTCGCAACAATACGAGCAGAAGAAGCGATCCTCCCTCTTATCCAACTCTTAGACAATGAAGACCTAAAAGTTGCAGCACATACAGGATTAATTACAATGCGTGGTGCTGCTGTTCCAGCACTAATCCATGCAATCCAAACAGGTGAACCCGCAATTCAGTTAGAATCGGCTAAAGCATTAAGTGCTATTGGTGACCGACGTGCAATCGCCCCTTTTATTGATATATTAATGGTTGATGTAAATAAAGAGATTAAAGCTATTGCTGCAGAAGGACTTGGTAACATGAGAGCACGCGGTACAGATAACAGTGCTGTTCTTGCTCTTTCCAAAGCACTTGAATTAGACGACACGACTGTGACACAAGCAGCAGAAGCGTTAGGAAAAATTAATATCAACATTGAAGACACAACACGTAAATTGATTGCAATCTCAATGGATAAACTCCGACGTGAGACTGTTCGCATAGCAGCATTAAATGCATTATGGCAGCTAAAACCTGCATCTGCCACACAACCCATGTTATTGCTTATGCTTAATGATGAATCAAGTCCTGTAATTCGTGCAAATGCTGTTAAAGTTCTCAGTCGAATTCAGGATACTGAGACACTCACCGCGTTGTTCTGGGTTTTATCAATGCAATTTGATGAGATATCAGATTTTCAAAGACACATGAAACGGAAATTCAAAACCCTTGATGCGTTAAGGTCTCATCTTGATTCTCTCAATATCATGTGGACAGCTGATTACCCACGTCCATATTACCGTATCTGGGGAGAACTAAAACCTATACCAAGCCTTGTTCGAAGTGAAGTGGCAAAAGCACTTGGTATATTTAAGGGGGAAATTGTCGTTGACCCCTTAATAAGTGCACTTAACGATGATCAACGTGCAACAGTCAGACGTAATGCTGCATGGGCATTGGGAAGAGTTAGTGGAGAAAAGGCAATTGATGCTCTTATTACTGCTCTAAAAAAGGATAAGCAAGGTGTCGTTAGACAAGAAGCTGCCATCGCTTTAGGCACAATAAAATCCCCGAAGAGTGTTGACACTCTTTTAGATATCATTAAGACAGATAAATACGAAACTGCAAGGCTTGAAGCAACCAAAGCACTCAGAGAAATAAATCCTACCTTAGCAGATAAGGGTCTTGTAGATATTATCAAGAAAGGACGAGGAAGTTTCGAAGACGGTTTTGAAGTACAATCTGTACAGAATGAAGTCATCGGTGCACTATTGCTTAATGGGAACGCAGTCACTACTGAACATTTACTAAATGCCCTAAATTCCGCTGATGATGAATGGACACATTGGGCAATAGTATATATGTTAGGTGTAATCCATCACAAATCGTCATTAGATGCAATACTATCACGTTTAGACCATGACAGTTACGTGATTCGTAGGGAGGCGGTAACACGGTTAGGAGGGTATAAAGACCGTGCAACTGTAGAACCTTTAATTGCTATTGTAAAAAATAAAACCGAATCGAAAACTATCCGTGCAGCTGCAATTGGCTCATTAAATGCACTTCGAGACGAACGTGCTGCACCTGTATTGCGGGAAGCACTTAACGATCAGAATGGTGCCATACGGTGGTATGCTGTAGTCGGGTTGGGAGCTATTAAAGATGCCAAAGCAGTTGAAAAGCTACGCCAAATGGCTGAAAACACTTTAGAAAATGATGCAATACGAGCAGCGGCTGTATCTGCACTTGGAAATATCGGTGATACTGCTTCAGAAGATCTTCTAATTCGTGCACTTAACAACCGGATTGGGAATATATCTAATAATGCTATCGCAGCTTTGGGTAAAATGGAAATTAAATCTGCTGTACCGCATCTCATAAGAATTATGGAAGACGTAGGGATTCCACTGAATGCGAGTACTGCCTTGTTAGCGAATGCTTCTCCTCGGAGTAAAGCTACTGTTGCTCTCGGTCAAATTGGTGGACCAGAAGCAATTGCTGCATTATCAAACCGTCTAATTAATGATACTGAATTCATTATTGCTCTGGAAGATGAGGCAAATAGGCGAAATTTAGCTTTGGATGATAGAAAACGAAATTGGAGTTGGGAACCTATAGTTGGTGCTGCGAAAAAGCATAAATTACCTCAATTCATTTCTGAAAAAATGCAAACAAGAGCAGATGATACATGGGAGTCTCCCCCAATCAGAAATGCTGCATCAGTTGCTTTAGGTCGTACACAGTCTCTTGACCTTTCAAAGTTACGAGAAAATCTATCTGACCCGGTAGTGGATACACGGAAAGACACAGCACGCACCATAGGAGAATCAGAAACAGTAGCACTCATTGATGAACTCATCCTTGTTGCAAACGGGGAAAAGGAAGATAACAAAGATGTACGACGATTAGCAACACAAGCTTTAGGAGTACTGGCACAGACTTCTACAACAGATGCATTAATTCAAATAATGAATAAAGATGAGAATCATATCGAAATACGTAGAGATGCTGCTCGCTCCCTTGGTAAAATAGCTTCAGATGGTGCAGTTTCTGCACTTGTGGAAAAATTCACAACACTATACGCTGATAAAACTGAACGAGCATTCCAATTAGACATAATACGTGCATTAGGAGATGCAAAAGATGATAGTGCTACTCAGATTTTAGAAAAAGTCTTAGAAGATACAGATGCAGATATCCATTTCCTTGCTGCATCTGTTCTCTTTGATATAACTGGAAATGGATACGGATATGATCGTTTATAATGTAAACCAAGAGAATCAAAGTATAACGTGATTTCAGTATAAGCAATTTTAGAAATTGCTGTAATAGGAGTAAATATGGCATTTTTTGAATTAAGACAATATCGTACCCAACCCGGTCAACGTGACAATTGGGTTAAATATATGGAAGAAACAGTTATCCCGTTTCAGATTTCAAAAGGAATGGTTGTAATTGGTAGTTTCATCGGTGAAGAAGAAGATGATCTATACATTTGGATACGCCGGTTTGAAAGTGAAGAACAGCGCGAACAACTTTACGCTTCTGTTTATGAAGATGACCGATGGGTAAATGAAATTTCACCGCGAGTTGGTGAACTCATTGACAGATCCAAGATTGAGGTTACACGCATGGAACCCACTTCTCGGTCACCCCATCAATAGTATTTGGAGATACAGCATGAACACTGAAGAGAAATATCTGTTTGATCTATGGGGATATGTCAATATTGAAGGTGTGTTAACTAAAGAAGACCTTGCTGAACTCAATGCATTAATTGACACACAAAATTATGCTGATCCTTCAGACGATAATATTCATTCACAACGTTTCGGCGGTTTCTTAAGCTGGGAAAATGATGCATTTCGGAGACTTCTAAACCACCCCCGCATTATGCCGTGTTTAGCTGAAATTGTCGGACCTAAATTTAGACTCGATCATGTATACGGTATCCTGATGATAGATGGTAATCCTGGAGGCACACTCCATGGTGGGGGAACACCTTATGACCCATCACAATACTATGTCTTCCGAAATGATCGTATGTATAATGGTCTTACGGTGGTTTCATGGGCATTAACTGATATGTTACCCGGTCAGGGTGGGTTTTGCTGTATACCCGGTAGCCATAAAAGTAATTATCCTTGTCCTCCACAATTTCGACCAGTAAAAGATAATACAACCTGTATGGCACCAGTACATCAAAAAGCAGGAGATGCGGTGATATTCACTGAGGCATTGACACATGGAACGCTTCCATGGACAGCAAAGCATCCAAGACGTTCAATTCTATTCAAATATTCACCAGGACACGCATCCTGGGGACAGGGTAGATATGACGATGATCTACGTGAACTGATGTCCGAAGAAGATCAAAAATTAATGCTTGAACCACCCTACGTCGCACATCGTAAACCAGTGGTCTAATAATGCCTGTTGTCAGTTAATAGTTATCAGTTGTCATTCCGAACATAAGGTCTAAGGTATTGTTCTACCAAGAGTATGTATAAATATACTTATAGATGGACAAAAGATTGACAATTGATAACTGAAAATTAACCACATACTTACCAGTCTGCCACACTACCATCAGATTCATAGTAATATTCTCCACCGAGTTCTTCAGTATACGTATCAATAATTTGCTCTGCCTCTTTTTCATCAATCTCGAATCCTAACCCCGGTTTAGTTGGTAAATCAATATGACCATCTACAACTTCCCAATCATCTTTGAATAATCCTCCACCTAAACCACCATCAATTTGTTCTTGTATCAGAAAATTAGGTACAACAGCATCAACTTGAAGCGAAGCAGAAAAAGCAACAGGTCCGATAGCACAGTGAGGAGCAATATGCATATAATACACCTCTGCCATGTTAGCAATTTTCTTCAACTCAGTAATCCCTCCTGCATGAGAAGTATCCGGTTGTAAATATGCTACAGCCTGTTTCTCAATTACATCCCGAAATTCCCAGCGAGATAGAAGACGTTCACCAGTAGCAATTGGATAGGACACATGGTCAGAAACTAATTTCAATGCATCTACATTCTCTTGCGGTACGGGTTCTTCAACGAACATCGGACGCATGCCTTTAATTTCATTACATACCTCAATCGCAAGGGCAGGTGTCATCTTACAATGAAAATCAAATGCAAGTTCTATATCCGGACCAACTATTTCACGCATTGCATAAGCACGCTTTACAAAGTCATCGATCACAGCAGGTGGTTCATGTCCACGCCATTTACCACCAGGTCCACTCTTGAATGCAGAATAATTTCCCTTACTCTGTAGGAATTCAAGACGTTCTTTTGCAGCACTTAACCCTTCATCATTCATACTACCGATACCCCAGTGAGCATACACTCGGATACGATCACGTACAGCACCCCCTAACAGTTTGTAGGATGGGACATCGTAATATTTTCCGGCGATATCCCATAATGCTTGATCAATACCGGATAATGCAGACATTAAGACATTACCACCTCTAAAGAAGGCAGATCGATACACATGTTGCCAATGATGTTCAATAAGAAGTGGATCTTTGCCAATAAAATACTCAGTCAATTCTTCAACTGCTGCCCATGTACTTTTAGGCTTACCTTCAAGTGTAGTTTCACCCCAACCAACAATCCCAATATCAGTCGTTATCTTAACAAGCCGCATACGTCGACGCGGATAAAATTGTTCAATTTTTGCAATTTTCATTGCTATTTCCTCTCAGATATAGACTATTTTAACTATCTTTGCTATTGTAATGGTAACAGCGATAATTCACAACACATAATACTATCTGATTTCGAGGAAATCGGAATTTCCAAGTTGACACTAAACAATAAGACTGTTTGCATCATTGCAATAAACAAACAGCAACAACTATTGACAAGGAGAACAAATGTCTACACAACCAAATATATTATTTATGATTGCGGATGACCATAGATGGGATGCCATAGCAGGAATGGGTGACGAAACTGTAAAAACACCAACGATGGATTCACTTATGGCACGAGGCACCACCTTCCGTCAGACACATATCATGGGATCACTCGTTGGTGCTGTCTGTGTACCCAGTCGAGCAGCAGTACTTACAAGTGCTAACCTATTCAGAAGTGGAGGAAACCAGATTAACCCGGATTTAGCTGTTTGGCCACAGACCATGCGGGAATCTGGTTACCACACTTTCTTCAGTGGGAAATGGCACAATGACAGGAATACTTTTTATAATAGCTTTGATGATGGAGCGAAAATATTCTTCGGTGGTATGGGTAACCAATATAAAGTTCCAGTTTTCGATTTTGATGAGACAGGAAAATACCCCAAGGAAAATAGATATATTGGTGATAAATTCTCTACAGAACTGTTCACTGATTCCGCAGTCCAATTCTTAGAAGACTATGACCAAACAGATCCATTTTTTGTATATCTCTCCTTTACCTCACCCCACGATCCAAGAACACCACCTGGTGAATATGCAACAATGTATCCACCTGAAGATGTTCCTGTTCCAGAAAATTTCTATCCAGAACATCCTTTCGATAATGGAGAAATGAGAATAAGAGACGAAGAATTAGCTCCGTTTCCACGGACACCTGAAATCGTACAACAACACATCGCAGATTATTACGGTATGATCTCAAGTCAGGATTATGAAATGGGAAGGATGATCCAAACCTTGGAAGATATTGGACAGTTGGATAATACAATAGTCATCTATACGGCTGATCACGGACTGGCAGTTGGACAGCACGGATTATTCGGTAAGCAGAATCTATATAATCACAGTATCCGTGTTCCCTCTATATTTGCTGGACCCGGAATACCCGAAGGTCAAATGGTTGATGCTCTAACCTATCTATACGATCTATTCCCAACCGTATGTGATTTGACAGATGTAGAATGTCCTGATACTGTTGAAGGAAGTAGCTTAGTACCATTGATGGAAGGGTGTGTTGATAAAGTACGTGATTCAGTCTTTGCAGCCTACAAAGATATTCATCGCACTGTAAGTGATGGACGTTGGAAACTGATACGAAACTATGTTTCTAAGGAAACTGGAAATGGAACGGACATAATACAACTATTCGATCTTGAAAATGATCCATGGGAAATGAATAATCTTGCGGATCAGTCAGAACATGTAGAACGGATTAATACGTTAGCAACTGAATTAAAAAGATGGCAGAACGAAACCGATGATTTCATGAAAGATGTTCCTGTCTTGATGAATGCATAATTGTAAAAATATAGGGCAAGCCAGTCTCAAGCGAGATGTCTTGCCCAATTTAATTAGTCAATCAGTTATTTCTGAACACTTACTGATCTGGCATTCAAAGTAATATAAGATCCTACTGCATTGATAAGGAAATCAACCACTGTAACTGAGGTGGTGATTTGATAGTCACTTGCCCCACCTGCCATGGCGTTTGTATCAACATCGTTGATTGGAACTAATCCCCATAGAATGTACCATTGACGTGCATTTGTGATGTCATTTCCTTGCGCACCATCACCTACTTTGTGGATGTGGGTAGCACAACCAATAACTAATAACATGCTAGCAATCATTAGAATTGCACATGATTTTCTTAACATTATGTTCTCCATGTATTTTTATTTTTATTTTTTACTTATATTATCAATAAGGTCAATTGACCCAATTGATGATTCAATGGCTGACAATTCAGATTTGTATACTTCAATTGGCACATGATAGTCTACCCCAAAAACCAAGGTTTCAGATGAATCACATATCAGTTTTATAAGTACAGATTCTGATGTTATAACCATCAATTGATGGATACGAAACGCATCCTTTATAAATAACCCTTGCTTAACATTTGCTTTTGGAAATTGGTTTTGATAAGCAATGGTAAGACTCTGTAATAATTTCTCATCAGGAACAATACCTTTCCAATCAATCTTAGATAAAATACAAACTGCTTTAGAATCCTCGTTTAAGAAAATTGATCGAGGGATAATTTCTAATCCGTCCATGGGTGATGTGTCAACAGCCATCACAACTTGTGCTACCATTGATTCATCTACTTTTTTCCAACCTTTTGGTGATGCAAATCTAATCTTGAGTTCTGTATCTTCGAATATAGACTCAACCTTTGATTCATCTACATTAAAAACAAGTATCTCTGCGGTATTATCCTTTAAATTAGGTTTATCACACCCTACAAAACATATGCTTGAAATAACAGTGATACATATAAAAAATGAGCATAAAACATACTGATTCGTCATTTTTTACTGTATTGTCAGAATACAATTCATACCATTTTTATTCCAGTTAGAATGTTATGTATTATATAAAAAAATACCCAATTGAGATTGATATTATGTATTTTATAGATAGATTATCTTCATTATTACAAGATAATATCCAAGAATCAACAAAGATATTATGACATCAAACTTCACTATTGTCAATGATAATACTCTGTGTTTACATCTGTAGACGTTGTTAAAAGACCATTAGGAATGGATAAATTCCATCCATACTGTTGATTTTAGATGATCCAAGAAAGAAACCCATACAGTTGTCATTTACTTTCTGATTAGTTGATTCCCGTTAAGAATGACACACTATGAGTGATCAGATTTTCCTGATAATATAATTAAAAGAAAACGAGTAATGAGTCAAAACCCATTACTCGTTTTCTTTTTTATTAACTACTTTGAGTTAATGCATGATTATCATTCTAACGCAATCCCGCGTCAGAAACAATCTGAATCAACTCAATACCGTTCGAACAAATCTATCTAAAAAATTGTCCTCAGTGAATTAACTGTAAGGTAATTCAAGACTACCCTTGCTGGGATATAAACAGGAGTAGTAGAAGCATCACATATACTTCATGTTTTACATTACTTTTGTTAAATCACCTAACTATCCTAACATGTGATACAAAATGTGTCAACAATTTATTGCTTTTAATATTATCTCATATAATATTAAAATGTATTCAAATACTTACTAATCAAACATAATGTCCGATTTGTAACGCGTTTAAATCATTGACATATTCAATACACATCAGTTAAATATGTGGCTATAAACAACCAGAATTTCATGTAGAAATGAAGCATATTCAACCAAATAACATTGACTTTCACACCTTGATTAAGTTAATCTATTTAACAAGGTAACCCGTATACGAAAGGCACTTACAAATGAAGTTTAACTCCACAAATTTCAACCGATATACGCTTTGGTTTAGTATAGTACTCATTCTCAGTTTTATAATTATTTCCCCGATACAAGCTACTACTCGTTCACATACTTTTGAGTTAACCCTGTTTATTTCTGGATTGGGTATGCAGGTCGGAAGCACTATTCTTAACACATCTGCACAAGAACGGTACGAGGACTATCTTGCCGCTACTATTCAAGACGATATTCAGAATAAGAAAATTGCAGCTGCTAACCACCAGAATGCAAGTGTTATCATGCGACGGGTTGGATATGGATGTATCGGATTGGCTGTGGCAATTTCTATATTCAAACAGATAGATGGTATAGAGACTAACACTATAAAGTCATCTCAGATGAAGTCCAAGTCTAATAATGTGTTTTCTCTCACAGATTACAAATATAAATCGAGTACTTTATTAGTAAAGGAATCACCAGCATTTAAGTTACGACCACATTACGACTTTCAAAAACAACGGGCTTCCATAAGTTTATTACACAATTTTTAATGCATACTATGAATTGTTTCAAGCATTTATAAATCTGCTAATATGAATCGAATTATATTAGTAAAGGAGAATTCCAATGTTCTCTTTTATCAATCTCTTTGAAAGACTTAACAGACATCTTCGGATATCGTACCTTTTTCTAATCTGCATTCCTATATATCTTATAACCATATTGTATTCTGGATGTGCAAATACTGAAGATTACGCCAATCCTTTTGATATTGATAACTTACGAACAGCTGGATCACCAGATAAATTTAGACTTCATGCTGGTGATAGACAGGTACGGGTAACTTGGGCGGAAACTGATTCAGAAGGAATAAAATCATACAAAATATACAGACGTTCAATAAGTAATTCAGATGAACCTTTTGAATTAGTTGGAACAGTTGATGCTCCTAAGAATGAGTTTGTAGATACACAAAATATACAAAATGATCGGGTAGATTCTCTTGGACGTATTCTTTCGTATGAATACCGTATATCTTATGTTGATGTAAATGGAATTGAAACACCAGATCCAAAAAATCCACCAAGTCCAGATGAAGTCCCCTTACGAATTTGGCAATCAGCAGAGGTAACCCCAAGTGTTCCTCCGCCAGCACCGGTGGTAACAATAGGAACACCAAGCGATCTCACTGTCAAACTGTTTTGGGAAGGTTATGAATTTCCAGATGATTTTTCTCTATTCCGTGTGTACATCGCAAGAGATGAAGGAATCGGAAGAAGTCCTGCTTTCAGGGTTAGTCATGATATAAAACCGGATCAGAACTACTTCTTTGATTTAACTTTTCGAAAGGACGGTGAAGCCAAGGTGTATCGTGTCGCAGGTGTTGATAAGTTTGGTGTAGAAGCTATTACTTCAATTAGTGCAACATCACCGCATTTACCACCCGCACCTCCAAAAAACTTTAGAGTCGCTATTGTCCCTCGCTCTTTATTTAATAATAAATATGACGCAATTATGAGATGGGATGTTAATACAGAATTTGACCTTGCAGGTTACCAAATCTATTCAAAAGATTCAAAAGGTAATCTAATTCCACGTAGAACTTTAAATAGACGTGAAAACGGTGTTACCATTTCAGGTGAAGACCCTCTTGTCATAAATCAAGAGGCTGTAAATAAGGAATATTTTATTACAGCATTTGATGATACACCCGGTCCCGATGGCAAAAGAGATGAAAGTGAACTCGTTGGCTCTAATTAACTTTAGTATTTTTTAACAGCCATAAACTAACTGTCATAAAAGGAAAAACAATGTATCTTAAATACCGAATCCTTTTTGGTATCATTATAATATCTCTATTAATTGCTCCTCAAATACTTGCTCAAGCACCTCCAGCAACCCAACTGACAACTATACAAACTGCCGAACCAATTGGCAAAGGTGGGTCTACCACATCCATCGGTTTCTTTCAATATGCAAAGAAAGATGGATTGGCACCAGACCATTCTCAGAGTGTTGTCATCGGTGGTTTTGAAGAATCTCGTGAAGTTAATCTTGACATCCAAACTTTCCTTGTACCTATTAGATTTATTTACGGATTAAGTGATAAACTTGACATGCAACTTGGAGCAACTTTATCTACGGGTGGAGTCCAAAAAGTTGTGAAAAACTTTTACAACGCTGAGGATTCTATTATCGAAGGTAAAGATCGTGTATATCAACAACAAGTCTACGAAGGGGTTATCGGTTTAAAATATAATATTAAACCCGAATTGAATGATGGGTTTCCAAGCATCTCTGTTGGAGGAGATTTCTATTTCGGATTAACCGCTGATGATAGATTGAATTCAAATGGAAATTTTATTGATACTACTCCTATTGATGGCTTCCCATTTATCGGTGCATATCCTTATATTGTAGGTACACACAGAATTGGTAGATATTTTAAAGTGCATGCTGGATTGGGAATTTCACTATCATCCAAAATGTTGAAAACAACAGATTTTTTCATAACGAACTGGTCGGCAGGTGGAGAGGTTGCTGTTTCAGATAATTTATGGATCGCTGCTGATTTTAATCGGGAACAACAGTATGCTGGAATTAGTGTCTCAAATATGTTGGGCTTGGCAATGCGGTACGCTCTTACAGATAATTCTGCTTTTCAAATTGGAATTAATTCACTCCCAGGTATTCACTTTAGTCTAACATTGGGTGGGGTGCAAGCAGAAGCAACAAAAGGCGATAAATTGTTATTCTAACCTGCATTAGTCAAATCAATACATACTATACATAAACTATTATGAGAGCCGTTATCCAGCGCGTAAAATCTGCAAGTGTCACAGTTAAGAATGAACTTGTATCTGAAATTGGTCAAGGTCTATTAATCTTCCTCGGTATAGCACATACCGATACACAAACTGAATTAGAGTATATCGCTAACAAAATTGCCAATCTTCGAATTTTTGAAGATGAAGAAGGTAAAATGAATTGTTCCCTTCTTGATACAAAAGGCGAAGCCCTTGTTGTTTCTCAATTCACACTATACGGGGATTGTCGTAAAGGACGACGACCCAGTTTTATTGATGCAGCACGTCCTGATGTTGCAAATGAACTATATGAACAATTCATCAAAACGTTAGAGCAGTTAAACATTCCAACAAAAGGTGGTACATTTCAGGCTATGATGGATGTACAACTGATTAATGACGGTCCAGTCACCATATTATTAGATAGTGACAAACAGTTTTAAAGAAATATTAAGCCAGAGCATAAGAATGTGTTAAAGTATCAACTCTTTCCCCGATCTATTGGAATAACAAACCAAATTCAAGATGTCATTGGATGTTTTGAAGCAACCTATGATAAAATAGAGTCCCCTAAGAACGAACTTAAAAGTGACGAAGTATTGAATCTTTTAAGACCATTTCTTGAAAAAGCGGACTTTACTGTTGAAACTTGGAAATCAAAAAATCAAAAGATCCCTGTTCCTGTCCTATATGGTAAGAATAACACAGTTGATAAACACTTTCATGCTGATGGAATCAGTGCAGATGGAAAAATCGTCTTGGAAGTTGAAGCAGGAAGAGCTTACGCGAATAATGCTTTTTTAAAAGATATCTTTCAGGCATCTTTGATGTATGATGTAGAGTATCTTATTCTTGCTGTAAGGAATAACTATAAAAACACAAACGATTTTGATAAGATTTATACTTTCTTGGAAACATTATACATTAGCAATCGTCTACTTTTACCACTTAAAGGAATTACTTTGATCGGATATTAGTATACATATTCGTTCATCTCTCAATTACACAACTACCTTATAGAGTTGATAGACATTATACATGTAATTAGTTCTCTATTAATAATAAAACTATAACTGATTTTAATTATCTATCTTGAATATAATTGACTAATGGGGTTGGGAATCATACATCGAATTCCATAGAACCTTATCCCTTATCATATTTATATTGCATTTTTCTTACATCTTAGTTATCATTAATCATATATAAATTATAGATTCACAAATCTGTTAAATTATCCCTGAAACAATATCTTTTATCAGTTGACAAGGTCAGACAATGCAGAGAAATGAAACCCATTCTTCACCCCTCACCCCTGAACAGTTAGTCCAGTGGGAAAACGACGGCTATCTACTGTTAAAAAATGTTGTACCAGAATCTATAATAAATGGTGTACGTGATAGATTCGCCATTGTAGTAGATGGAATTATTAACGAATTAAAAGAAGCAGATACTATTGATGATATAGGTACAGACCTACCTTTTGAAACACGTTTCTTGAAGGTTGCAGGAGAACATGCTAATCGGTTTGGACGGTCTTGGCGTGGACAAATTGCAACCTCAGAAATATTCGACCTACACTATGCAGAACCGCTTATAGATGCTATTGGTCAACTCACTGGCACTGATGTAATCGGACATCCTGTATTTAATGCGCGTCCAAAATTACCCGGGCAACAATTAACCGTCGTGCCATGGCACCAAGATAGCGGTTATTTTGGCACTATCAGCGAAAAATCACTTATACCTACAGCTTGGATTCCACTCGTACCTGTTGACGAAACAAATGGATGCTTACAGGTTGTCGCGGGCTCACATAAGTTAGGTGTTGTTAGTCATCACACAGAAAATCGTGAAGGCAAGTTTCTTGAAGTGATGGATGAACTCATCGAAGAATCACAGATAGTCACATGTCCAATGGAAATTGGTGATGCGTTGGTATTTAACAACCTGACACTACACCGATCTCTACCCCACACTACAAGCAATATTATCCGTTGGGCAATTGATATTCGATACCTCCGTGACGGTGACCATCCCGGTTCAATCTACTGGAAAGATCCAGATTTTAAGTGGGTTATAAAAAGTCAATCACAACCCCTTACCTCACTATCAGATTGGCTCGAAATGTGGTAATGTAATATATCAACAAAACTACTTATACATTCTTTATACTTCACTAATACGTGCTAAACTGTGTACGTAAGAACAGCAAGTCTATAAAATCCCTCCTTAACATTTACCAATATTCATATAAAAGAAACGTCAATAGAAACCATATACATCGGGAACATGTAGATGGGAATTATATTAAAAAATCGTATAGACTCGGAATTACATAAATCAATCTAATCTTATTTTTTATTAGTTTCACATCCAAAAGTCACTTGCTTTATTCGAAGACATTAGGCATAATAATATCAACCATCAATCAAAGGAATACGTCTATGCTGCGAGTACCTTTTCAATCTTTAAATGATGAATTCTATCGTGTCTTATCTGCGGTCGGTTTTACTGGTGACAAGGCAAAATTATGTGCTAAATTGTTCGCAGAAAATCAACGTGACGGGATATATTCACACGGTCTCAATCGGTTCCCTGGATTTGTTTCAGGATTGAAAAGTAAACAGATTGATTACAACGCACAACCAGAGAGAATAACCAGTCTTGGAGCACTTGAACAGTGGGATGGTAAGATGGGAGTAGGTTTAGTTAATGCACACTTATGTATACAACGTGCAATGGAAATTGCTGCCGAAAATACCATAGGTTGTGTTGGTCTCTCAAACACAAACCATTGGATGCGCGGTGGTGCTTATGCACTACAAGCTGCTGAAGCAGGTTATATTGGGATTTGCTGGACAAACACCACAAAACTCATGCCACCATGGGGTTCTGCTGATAAGAAAATAGGGAATAATCCTTTAGCAATTGCTATTCCGAGGAAAGATGGACATATTCTCCTTGATATGGCAATGAGCCAATATTCCAATGGAAAATTAGAAGTACTCAAAATACAAGACAAACAACTTCCATTACCTGGAGGATATGATTCCCAAGGGAATCTAACTATTAATCCTGGTGAAATTCTCACTTCACAAAGAGCAGTTCCAATAGGTTACTGGAAAGGTTCCGGTCTGGCTCTGGTTCTTGATATGATGGCTGCCATAATCGCAGGAGGACAAGCAACACATCAGATAGGTCAACAATCTTCAGAATATGCTGTCTCTCAAGTTTATATAGCTGTTGATGCCACAGGTATCGCAGGGAAATCAATTTTAAACGACACTGTAGACGCAATAATCAAAGATTTCCATACAGCTACACCATTAAATGAAAATGAAGATGTACGTTATCCTGGTGAAGGTATGTTACGAACACGAAAAGAGAGTCTTGAAAAAGGTGTTATTGTTGATGAAACACAATGGGAAGCATTACAAGCTATGATGACAGATATACCATAGTCAATATTTCCGTTTAGTTATACTGACAAAATAATCAAGAATTATTAATTATACGCAAACTTCTTAATCAAAATGACACTACGTGCAGGTATCGTTGGATGCGGCGGAATTAGTAAAAGCCACGCTGCAGCATACGACGGATTAGACAATATTGAACTCATATCATTATGTGACATTAATACGAATGCACTAAATAACCGTGCTGACGAATTTAATATTCAGAATCGATATACCGACTATGAGGAGATGTTGTCACAAGAAAACCTTGATATTGTCAGCGTCTGTACACATGCACCATTACATGCCCCAATTACAATCGCTGCAGCTGAAAATGGGGTTCATGTATTATGTGAAAAACCGTTGTCTGTAGATTTAGAAACTGCTGATAAAATGCTAAAGGCATGTAGTAATGCACAAGTCCATTTAGCTGTTAGCCACCAATTCCGATTTACGCCTTTGTTTCGACATGCCAAAACTCTGATTGAATCAGGAATAATTGGTGAGTTACGTTCCATACGAGAAGTCGGGAAAGGACGAGAAGCAGGTTTTGAACTCATGGAAATGGGAGTCCACTACTTTGACGAGATGGACTTCTTCATGAACGGAATCTCCTGGATACAAGCACATATCACTTACAATGGGCATGACGTTACTACTGCAGATATAATGCACAGTAGTAAATTATGTACATCAGACCGCCGTGATAATGGTATAGTTGCTGGTGATACCATGTTAATTCATATTGGTGGATCAAGTAGCACATACGGTATTATGGAACTCTACCCAAGAATACAAAGACACGGTTGGATGATGGGACCACATCTACTCGGATCGAATGGACAACTCATGATAAAACCAAACCCTACTACAGGTTTTGATGAATTGTGGTACTGTCCTTTTGATGTGTCCTTTGCACAGTATACTCCTGATTGGGAGTTATTAGAACTTGATCCATCTGAATTTATCATATCTGGAAAGTCGTGGAAGTCTCGCCACACAATCTGGAGTACAAAGAATATACGGGACGCTATCAAAAATGGAACCCAACCTGAACTCGGTGGACAAAACGCTATCACATCTCTCGAGTGTGTTAGTGCCACTTACACATCACATTTTACAAATAAGAAGGTACAACTTCCCTTGGAAAAACGATACCATCCACTTAAAAAACGTCTTACTACAGGAGCATAAAACTGAATGAAACTTGCTTTTTTTAATGACTATAATCTCGGTATAATTACTGGAGATTCTATTGTTGACATTTCTGAAGCTGTCAGTGATATTTCATACCATACACCACAAGAACTTATTCAGATGGTAATTGAGAATTTCAATGACCTGAAACCCATTATCGAAAACACTGTTCAAAATAATGATGGTGTTCAACTTGACTCAGTTGAACTTAAACCACCACTACCAAAACCTGGACAACTGGTTTGTATGGCTGGGAATTACATTGAACCAGATAGTCCAACAAGATTGGAATTTAATGCATTTCTAAAATCTCCAAACAGTATTATTCCAACAAAAAATACTGTTGAACTTCCCACTGCAGATGTAGGCGTATTCCATTTTGAACCTGAGTTAGCACTTGTTATTGGAAAACCTGCAAAACATCTCACTCAAGAAAATGCACTTGATCACGTGTTCGGTTATACACAATTTATTGATGTGTCTGCTCGAGGTCTGCATGGTGGTTTCTTCTTAGGGAAGAGTTGGCATACCTTCGCACCTATGGGTCCCGCACTCGTCACTGCTGATGAAGTATCTGATCCAAATACTCTTGATGTAAAACTCTGGATTAATGACCGTTTACAACACGATTTTTCTACTAACTCTATGGCGCGATTTGTCCCCGAATTATTGGTTGAAATAACAAATGTAATAGCATTAGAACCTGGGGATGTCGTCTCAACTGGTACACATCATGAAGCACTCACTGATGTCGGGGACGGTGATACAGTTCGATTAGGAATAGAAAAGTTCGGTCCTGAGTTGGCTGTTAATGTACACGATCCATTAAAGCGGACAACATGGCGTGGTGAGGAATAAAAAAGTTGACAATACCATCAGTTTGCATGTATAATTTTAAAAAATTGGGATTATTGGACGTTGCTTACATACCCTTACAACAACTTGATGCGTGATGTCCTAAGGTTGGATGAATTGATTTATTGTTTGATGGAACAGGCATGTTCCTGATCATAAGGAGAAGCGATTAATGAATAAACACAGAAATATAGCCGTTTATGCTATCCTGGGAATTGTCTGTGTATGGATGCTTGGCTGTGGAGGGTGTAATCCAGAACCAGCACCAACTGGTATGACACCGACTGAAGGACCTGAATCTGGTGGCACATCTGTCCAGATTACTGGCGAAAATTTTGATACCAAAAATGGTGTAACTGTCACATTCGGAAATGTAAAAGGTCTTAGTGCAACTACTTCAAGTGCCACAATGGTTACTGTCGTTACCCCAGAGGGAACTGCTGGAGAATCGGTAAGTGTTGTTATTACAAATAATGGAAAACCTGATACACCTGTTACTCTTAGTCAAAAGTTTACATATAAAGATGCTACACCTCCAACGGTAACAAGCACTGATCCAGCAGACGGTACGGTATTATCTGAATATGAAGACTCTCTCAACATTAGAGATACTTTTTCAATCACCTTTAGTGAACCTGTCAATACAAATAGTGTAAATGTTCAGGTTGCAGTCACAAAAACCGAAGAATCATTAAGTGAACCTGCAGAAGGTATGCTTAGTGGTACAGTAAGTGGAAGTGGAGATTCTGTTACATTTACCGCAGATATGCCAATGCGTGCAGGACGTATGTATACTGTTACTGTCTCTGGTGCAACTGATATGGCAAATAATCCACTTGCAAGTGATTACAGTTTCAGTTTTAGCACAACAAGTCCAGAACCTGTTGACAGATATATAGTTCAAGAAGAGGATATTCAAGAAGAAAATGGTGAAGCAGCACTAAAATATATAGCCGCACGACCTGAGATTTTCGACGATCCAGAGAAATGGACACGGTTAGTCGCTGGAAACCAAGATGACTATATCTTTGATAGAACAAGGTTGAGTGTTGGTCAACGTTTATGGATTAGGCGTGGTCCTGCTTGGGGCGATAAATAGACTGTCTATATACCGTATTTAAATATAAAAGCCGTGTAATTCTACACGGCTTTTATATTTAATAAACAAAAGGGTATTCCTTACAACCAATCCATCAAGCTCTATACTTTCTCGTACAACTGCCAGATGTGCGATTGCAAACAAACGACGACACACTCAAGAAAGCACTGAACCCATTCCAATAGATAATAACCATCCAAATAAAACAACAACTCGTACAGCAATTCTCCTTTGTAGTAATGTCAATCCTTGGGATTCATACTATTGGTTCATAGCTTCTACAATTGAGACCTCTTACAAGCGCTCATATAATACCAATTTCACTTAATTTGTCTACATTAATAGCAGATCGGTACAGCCAATTTATTTAAAAAGGTATTCAATAAACATTCCGTCCCTATGTGGACTCAAGATTTTGTATCAACAAATTTTTCTATAGACATTCCGTCCGTATGGGACTCATAATAAGTATATGATAACCCTCGTATCATGTAAGTCATAATGTAAATCTATCAATTGAAAATGATATAAGTTATGAATTCTGCCCCTTGTAAGAGGGATTCCAAATCCTGACTCTTTGAACCACAAACTGTTATATTGTGGTCTCAGCCTTATCATACTCACATTAATACACGCAGAATGTCTAAATGACATTCATGCTGTTGGTTCTGATTCCAGATTTGGTAGTGACGGAATGTTTATAGAAGACTGGTTTATACACTATCTTGAATCCCGGGAACACCCCGGTGAATGACTAAATGTCATTCATTCCGTTGATTCTGATTCCTGATTCGAGGAAGGTACTGTTTTTAGAAATTACATTGACGTAAATTAACTGTTTTCTAAAGTGAATAATACATACATACATATCAATTAGAATTTGGATAATAAACTTTAACTACTATACGTGATTTGAAACGAATAAAATCTACAGATTAAAAGAAAACGGATTAGCATCAACTAAGTGTCGTTGCTAATCCGTTTTTATTCTTTATGATAGGAAAAGACTACTGACCTTCGCCGTTTCCGGCTTCAGTTTCACCTTCGCCGTTTCCGGCTTCAGTTTCACCTTCCATACCATCATCGGCCATACCATCGTCGGCCATGCCATCGTCGGCCATGCCATCATCGGCCATGCCATCGTCGACCATGCCATCGTCGGCTTCAGCATCCATACCGGCATCGGTTTCACCTTCCATTCCGGCATCAGTTTCACCTTCCATTCCGGCATCAGCCTTCAATGACACAAAGACATAATCATTGCCTTCACCAGCCTTCGCATGACATTTGTCACATCCAACACTGTCTGCAATGGCGAGGTTATTTCCTCCAACACCATAAATCCATCCACCACGTTCGGCATACATTGGATCATCGGTTTTTGCCATCGTGGCAACATGAACTACTTGATCTGCCATGTCACCTTCACCAAAGACTTCCTTGACAATAATGGATCCAACAGGATACATTTTATCGCCTTCAGTCATATTCGCCATAGCTGCGGCTTCGTTGAAATATACAGTACGGGGACCAGTGCCGTGTGCTTGACCGGTTCCTGCTGCATTCATGGCAGCGGCAGCTTCTTCAACAGTCATCATTGGGGCATCAAGTTCAACACTTGCCCATGAATGGTGCATAGCCATTTCCATGACCATCTCCATCTCTTCTTCTGGCTCCACCATCTCTGGTTCTGGATCCATCATAACTTCTTCTAACATGTCTTGAGTACGGTCACACGCCATGAATGCTACTGAAAATATTAAGACTGTAATCAAGAGCACTTGATATCTTAGCATTGTTAATGCTCCTTTTCTTTTCTATAGAAAATAAATTTCAGATTTACTTACCTAATGTTAGTAAATCTCTAACAGAATAAAGCAGTTCATGAGCTGCTCTATACGAATTTTATGTAATACACAAGTTCTTTACAATTATACTATACTTCAACTTATAATTCAATTATATAATTATGGAAAATAGAAGAATAGTATATGTCTACTGTTACAGCGATTTAGACAATTATAATTAATCTGTTTTCAGGATTTCTGTATAGATCTTTTCAATACGAAGATTCTTAGAATCTTGCGATTTGGCATCAATAATTATTTTACGTGCATCAGAATTCATATTTAGACGATAATATACATAAGCAAGTGTAGCTAAATGAGCTGGCCGTTTATCTGTTTTTACAACATCCTGTGCAAGAACCAGTGCTTCATTCAACAATCTGTTTTCTTCAGCAAGAAGTGATGCTAAAGCATTCTTTGGAAATGGGACATCTGGAGCAAGTTTAATTGCCTGACGGAAATCTGATTCCGCTTTTGCTGATTCACCACGTTGCTGTTGAATCTGTCCTCGCCAAAAATAACCTGGTGCCCATGATGACTCTTGTCGGATCCCCATTGAATAGGCTTCAATTGTACCTATTAAGTCACCAAATGCCTTACGAAGATTTGCTAATTGAGAATAAGTATCCATAAAGTCAGGATCACTTTGAATCAAAGTCAAGTAATGTTTTTCGGCATTATTATGATTTCCCAACTTTGCTTCAATCATTCCTATATGTAACAACGCTTGTCGTGAATTAGTTTCATGGGTAAGTACACGTTGGTATGTCTTCTTTGCTTCTTCCAAATTGTTCAGTTGCATCTGAACAAAGGCATAATCTTTCAAAGCAGGTATATATGTCTCATCAGTCTCCAATGCCTTTTGTAGTAATTCTAATGCTGGGGATCCTTGTTGTTTTTCAATAAAAACTCGTGCCTGCTTCCAATATTCTTTTGCCAATGTTTGTTTGTACCGGGCACGTGCTGTGTTTGCCTGTTTTACTTCACCGATTTCTACAAATAGTTCTGCAAGTGATTTGTAAAATAACGGTTCATCTGGATTAATGGTAATCGCCTTTTCATAATAACCTTGAGCTGCCTCAAACAAATCCCTTTTCCGTGCCACCTCGCCTCTCCCATAGATAGCATTTGGAAGTTTTCCATTTAATGTATATGCTTCACGGAAAACAGCATCTGCTTCATCATATCGGTTCAGCTTGAGTAGAACATATCCAAGATTATTATATGCTGTTGTTGAGGTTGGTTCCAGTTGAACTGCTACGATATAGTAACGACGTGCTTGTTCCAAGTTTCCACGTTCCGTCTCTATCTGTCCTAATGCAATATACCAATTCACTGGAGCATTCTCACCTGCCCCTTTAACTGCTTTCTGAAAAAATTCATCTGCTTTATCCAACTGCATATTACGATGATACGCAGTCCCAAGTTTGGCTTGTACAGTAGGTTCAATCAAAATACGTTCTATATGTGGGAATTGTGAAATCAGTTCTAATGCGTGTTCAAATGAGGTAATTGCATTTTCATAATTCCGAAGTTTTCCTGACACATCCCCTAATCCAATATGAACAATTGGTAATCCCGGATGCTGTTTTCCAATGGAATGATATATCTGATACACTTCATTCCATTTCTCTTCTTGAAATACTTTCTGGACATTCCTAAGTTGGTTTTGAACTTCATCCGGTAAGGTAGTTATATCCCAAGCGATCACTTCAGCAAAAGTGAAACGGGTAATTATAAACAATAGAACATAGAAGAAAATACGGTTACGTAACATAATTATTGATTTACTTCATTGATGGAATCGTGATATTGGAAATTCGATTTAAAGCTTCATCTAAAATGTACCACGAAATTCTCGATTTTTGTTTAGCTAACCATTTCTCATATTCAATTTTCGCCTTCTTTTCACGAATCAATTTGGCAATCTCAACTTTAACCTCCGAATACTGTCTTTGCCGTGAAGGTATCTTCTTTATCTGTTTAACGATAATATAACCTTGAGGTATTGTTATCGGTCCTTTATATTCTAAAGGTCTCAATTCGGAGACGATTGCCCCTAAGAAAGAATCCGTTGGATTTGTTTCCACATTAACACTAACAACAGGATTTGTTTGATACTCCTTCTTAATTTTGTTAAATGAAACCCGTTGATTCAACTGCTCCATAATTTTCTCAGCAAGTATTTGTGTTTCCTTCTTATCATGTTCTGTTGATACAATCCGGATAGAATTCATTGTCACCTTTTCCGGCACGATAAAATCGGACTTATTTGCTTCAAAGTATTGTGGTGCTAAGTCGTCAACCTCTCTATTATCAATAGAGTTAATAAATTGAAGCTTATAATAATCATCGAAAACGATACTATCATGGATCCACTGTCTAAGAACTTCTACTTCTATCCCTTGGGTTCTTAGAATAGTATTAAACCCCTTTTTATTCGTATATGTTCCTGATATCTCAGTTAATCTGTCAACCACCTGTTCATTACGATCAATTGTCGTTATACCAATATGTTCTGCTTCCTTTAGAACTAACTTTCGATTAATAATACGATTCAGATAATCTCGTTTGTCCTCCTCATTCGGTTCATTTGTTATACCTCTGTTGATAATCCCTTCAATTCGAAATTCATTCATAAGGTCACTTTGCGTAATTGGCTGTGAATCTATAATTGCTATGATAGAATCGATTAGAGTTTCTGAATTTACATATCGAATTACCAGTAATAATAGAATGGAGGTAATGAGGATAGTTCTATATGATCTATGGACTATTGATTTATTCATTTCAGGTGATATATTATCGTAATTATGTGCGAAATTCAAGAAATATTGTAGGACTATGTATAACAAACACCAACACTAAAATGTCATTAAAATGAATATCGTTTTATTCCATACAATATATCAAAAAATTAGGTTTTAGTAATTTTGGATTTATATAAAGCTTCTCATTTGCCTAATAACGTCTAAAAACATCTACTCCACCAACTCAATCACACCACAACCAATACGAGAACCTGCACCAGGTCTTACTCCGAAAGCTTTTACTGTAGAAAATATCCATTCTCTAAACGCCACATCATCACCCTGGAAATAACCCAATACCCATGCTGTTGTACGATCATCCAAAAAATTCGTCATAAGCACATTAAATTCCATAGTGACATTAGGTTTTTCTAAATCCACTCCAGATATAATATAGAAGTGTCTCAATCGATTCTTCATCTCTTCTTCAAGATCCTCTGGTGATCCTGATAGAATTATCTGCTTAAATTGATTCATAAAGAAATCGGAATCTACTGGTAGTCCTTGATCAATAAAAAAAGCATGGTATGTTCCTAAGGTCTTATGTTGGATATTTAAGAATGATTTATATGCTACTGTACCCTCAAATGGAATTGTAATTAGTATACTTGGGTCAACTAACTGTTCAGGACTCAAGAAACAATTTAATAGCAACTCTAATAAATTATGACTATGAGGACTGAAATCTTGACCAGGAAGATGGTGATCAACCGATTGCAAATCTATGTGTTGTGCAAGCACTGCCAACGTACAGTTATGTGTATCCTGAGGAATAACATCAACCGTCTCACCTTGTATCTGGGTATGTGTACCAGTGTTTCCATTATGAGGGTTTATTTGAAATGTATCTCCAGTTTCATGTATCAGTATCAATTTATCAAGTATATTTGTGCTTGGATCACCACCAATTGTCCAAAATGGGGTTGTAAATTCTAATACACCACTCCCATTTTTATTTACATAGATATTCCCTATTTCTCCAACCCCAATTGGTGGTATATCAAGAGTAGCATCAGCAACAGATATACCAGCAGTTCCAGCAGAGATATCCATTGGATGCCAATGCGGTCCAACATCGCTACAATCTTTACCTATATGGAGATGAGCTGCATGTAAACCTGGGGTTGCATTATGTATTTCAATTGCAACCTGTAACATATCCCTTATCTCAATAAAATTTGCTGTACCCGTCAAACTGCTTCCGTCTAACGCTGTGATATTAGCTAATGCTATTTTATTTTGAGGTGTAGTGGTTATTACCTCTGTCGGTATCTTCTCACATCCCATATAAATTAAAACTGTCAATACGATTAATCCAAGACACCAACTATTTTTAAATGTCATATAATATCCTTACTGCAAATTTATAAAATTACAATATAATCCCTATTTTCGATAGTACGTATTGTAATGAACAGATTGTCTGTGTCAAGTAATCAAAAAATATTGAATTAGACCAACTTTAAATAGAATATTGAGAATCAATCGGGTATGTAAAGTTTTTGACATAAATATCGTATTTTCCATGTGTATATTTTACAGATTACAGTTATATGTTTTCAGTATACAGTTTACAGTAGTATTGAATTTAAGCTGCTACATTATTAAGATGATTTTTCGTTTTTCCATCTTAGTACATTTTATTTGATGTGTGAGAAAATGTTACACTTTTCCTACAAAGTGTAGGATTGTATCTCGGTATTACACCGCCTTTCCTATTAGTCCCTGTCTGGGTTTGTAGCGAATTAAACCTCTAATTCTAAAATTTGAAAAAAGTAACAATTTTGTAGTTTTCCTTGATTGGCGATGATTCTGTTTTTACTATTAATATTCTCATTACATGATTTTTATCGGCAGATTCACTCCTGAAAAATCAGATTATTGGATTAGATTATAATACACTCTGTTTTACTACTATGTATTATGTTATTTCTCTATATGTTATTGTAACGTATATTTATATGATATAAGTTGCTTTGTCATTTATTTTCTTCAATTTATTTTTTTGTATTATGCATGTTGTTGTCTGAAACGCTGATAGTCGACTGCTATTGTCCCTTATGTCAGAATCTCGGATTACACTGATTACACTGATTACACTGATTACACGGAGAATAAGGCTTTGGGTGGTGATGGTTTTCTTTTCTGAATCTCGGATGATACAGGATTACGCTGAGAAGCGGTCTTGCACCATTTATTGTTTGATGCTCGAATCTGAATAGGATTTCACACATTTCGCCCCGATGGGCTTATTCTCTGTTCCAACATGCCGTTTCTACAAACATTTCACCGCTCGAATCAGGAATCAGAATCAAGAATCAACGGTATGAACGCTGTTGGACATTCCCCGGGCGTACACAGCGGCCACCCTTATATTCTCCAAAAATCTTTTTTGGAATTAGATTCTCGGGAGTAAAATGTCGAAAATGCCATGACACTTTGAAATTTGGTTGTATCCTCTCTGAAATTTCCCAAACTATAGTTGTATAAAAAACACTGTTGTAAAGTGCCAAAAAGTTTACACACCCTTTTTTCTTACGTCTATTTAGTTTTACGAATATTCTATTGACGTGTGTTACATAGTGTATTTCTTGCATCTTGGATTAAGATAGAAAATGCCTAACAAGAACAATACATGTTGGGTTTCGCTTTGCTCTACCCAACCTACAAGAGCATTCACGAATGTGAATATAATTGCATAAAATACCGAAAACTAAATAATCCTGCTTTTTTCTTGACACACTTTATAGTGGTTGGTAATATGAAAAAGTTCCTATTATAATAACTCTATTCTACACCAGATAAGGAGATATCACCAATGAATGAAGACCAAAAATACATTTTTGACTTGACGGGATATCTAATTGTAGAAAACGCACTCTCAACAGAAGAGGTAGACCAGTGTAATACAGCTATTGACCACCATATAGAAGCACTCAGAGAACGCGACAGTTCGTTAGCAGGTGGTTCAGAAGCACTCTCCGGCACCGCTCATCGTATGGATATGGGGGGTATGTTGGCATGGGAAAAACCTTGGTGTGAACCTTTTCGAGAGCTACTAATCCATCCAAATATAAGACCCCATCTTGAAGAAATCTTAGGGAAAAAATATAGACTTGACCACGGTCCTGGATTAATCGCCATGGAGAAGGGAACAGAAGGTGGCACACTTCATGGAGGAGGTATTGAAAGACCTAATTTTTCTGAAGCCTACTTCTTCAAATACGGGCGAATTTATACTGGACTTACCGTAGTTGAATATATGCTGGCTGATGAAGGTCCTGGGGATGGTGGCTTAGCGATAATTCCAGGAAGTCATAAAGCCAACCTGCCTTGTCCCAGCAGTATGAGAAGGTACGAACAATATCAGAACTTGGTAGAAGAAGTGAATGTTAAGAAGGGTGATGCAGTGATTTTTACTGAGACATTAACCCACGGCACACTTCCTTGGACTGCCTCACACCAACGTCGCGCCTTACTATATAAGTTCAGTCCCGGCTTCCAATCCTATGGGACCGGAGCACATACTGTTGTATATCCTGACTATATTGAAGAAATGACACCAGACCAGCGTGAAGTCATGGAAGCACCACATATTAGACGATAATGGAGTTGAATATGGCAAACCTGAGAATCGCAGTAATTGGTTGTGGTAGTCGTGGACGTGGTCATCTGAAAATCCTATCTGCTTTTGATGATACGGATATAATTGCTATATGTGATCCGATTGAAGGGGCACGAAATAACGCTGGTGATTCATTCAACATTTCAAAACGTTATGATACGATTGAAGGAATGTTGGATAATGAATCCCTTGATGCAATTTTCGTTGCTACTCCTGCGCATTTGAACGGAGAAGCAGCACTGCCTTGCTTTGAACGAGGAATTAACACTTTACTTGAAAAGCCACCAGGAATGAGCGCTTCTGAAACTATTAACCTAAGAGATACTGCTAAAAAAACTGGTGCTAAAGGGATGGTAGGTTGGAACCGTAGGTTTCACCCAATAATTGTACAAGCAAAAAAGATGGTAAAGGAACGTGGCAATATCACGCAATTAGTAGGTGAATTCCATAAAAGTATCACCAGTCTTGCACAGTCAGGTAAGTTCCCTGAACATCTTATGGATAACATGTTCCTTGAAACCCCGATACACGCTTTAGATACAATCCGATACTTAGCTGAAGCAGATGTAAAGGAAGTTCATAGTGTTGTTCAACGCACTATATCTAAGTATAAAGATGTTCATGCTGCATTAATACTTTTTGAGAACGGTTGTGTTGCTCAACATATTGCAAACTATACCACGGATGCACGTCTTGAAAGATATGAGATACATGGGAAAAACATCTCTGCCTACCTTGAAGGTGTTTCACGGGGCAATGTTTTCAGCGACGGAACTAAACATGAACTTACTGACCCCGGTAGTGGTGGAACTGTAGAGCAAGATAGATATTTCCTTGATTGCGTCAAATCTAATACCCCAGTATCATTTCCTGCTGCAAATCTTGACGAAGCTGTTAAGACTATGCAACTTGCGGATGACATCCTTGACGGCCTACGGTAAAATGCTCTCTTATGAAATAAAGTAAATACACATCTTATATAACTTAGGAAAGACAATGTCAACAATAGAAGAACGATATGAAGCCTATAAACGAGATGGTTTCACAATTTTTGAAAAACTATTTGACGAAACACAAATGCAAATCTGGCGTGAGAAATATAAAGAACTCTCTGCAGAACATAATGGTCAAACATGGTTTGCAAATACACTTGAATTAGCGCCTGATATTATGTGGGAAGCGGTCGCTAATCCAACTATACTGGAGTTTCTTGAGAAAGTTATGGGACCATTTGTCCAATTAGACAACCTTACACTTGCTGCTTTTCCATCAATGGAACCCGAAAAAGCAGAGGGTAGGGTATCTGGATGGCATCGTGACAGATGGGCACATGTTCCGTATACCGATGAATACCATCGACCAAATGCCATCAACGCAATTTCGTATTTACAAGATCTTACAGATGAATACGGACCACTTCGTGTAATTGTTGGATCTCACCGAAAGCCAATTACAATCGAACCGGATGGTCGGGGTATACCCCACCCTGATGAGACCATAATTCACATGAAGGCAGGGGATGTCGTTGTCACACATAATGGTCTCATTCATTCAGGGACTCCCAACACATCAGGTCAGTTACGATATTTCTTTAGCATCTATTACAACCTAACATGGTTAAAACACACCGATCATCATACTGGACCACACACCCAAGATCTCATTGAACAAGCAAAAGCAGCAAATAATCATCAACATATGCGGTTACTCGGTGTTGACGAACAGCTTCAACCCAGATGTAATTCCGGTTTCCTCTCTTCCGATGAAGAACGATGGGAAGAGTGGGCAAATGCGGATCGTGATGCAATAAAGGAGGCATAAAAGATGGCTGAAGGACCTGTGGTACCTCCAAAATTAAATATAGATCCTGATCCAGTATTGCAACAGGAGGTAAATTTCTTCCTGAAGTGGGGATACCTTGTAGTGAATGATGCTGCGACACCAGAACAGATTGAAGATCTACGCAATGCCCTTGATGAAAGTTACGAACGTCGTGAAAAAAGTCAATTCATTGGTGAACTGCTTGAGGAAGATGATAGATTCGCATTTCTCCTTGATAATCCTCCTGTCATGAAACGAATGGAAGCGATATTAGGCACATGTGTCCAACTTCATAGTGCGACTGCTCGTATCACTGAACCCGGCACACCTGATCAGGGTTGGCATCGTGATGGTCCTTGGCCCGTCGACCCTCATGGAACGCCATACGGAAGTCTTCCAGCTCAAATTAACTGTGGTTATTATCTTGACGAGATAACAGACGAATCTGGACCAACGGTAGTACAACCCGGTAGTCATAGAGCACTGTTTCGACCACCGCCAACACCCGTGGAACTTCCCGATGAATTACGGGTTTTGGTTTCTCCAGGACAAGCAGTCATGTTTGATGGATGGACGTGGCATCGTGGGGCAGCAAACACCTCTTCTCAACGACGGCGCGTTTGTTTGATGTGTTATCAGAATGCATGGATGAAATCACGAGAACCCTTTAATGGACCTCGCGTTACTAAGCTACGAGAGGAAGGAACACCTAAACAAAAACTATTACTCGGTGCAATTCCGAAGTGGTAATCTATCAATCTGCTGATACATGTGCCAACCATCATAAACAAACAATTTTTTGATCTAAACGGAGATATTATATGAATATTGCCTACATTGTAATAGATACATTACGCTATGATTATATAGGTGCCAATGGAAATGATTGGATAGAAACCCCACATTTTGATAACTTTGCCTCTAAGTCTTGGGCATTTGATCGTGCCTTCTGTGCCAGTTTTCCCACTATCCCATATCGAACTGATGTCATCACTGGACAATATGGTGCTCCATTTCACTCATGGAAACCACTCAGACATGAAAGACAAACAATACCATGGACTCTGGCACAGAACGGGTATGCAACACAATTAATTCACGATACACCGCATCTTGTGAACGGTGGCCATAACTTTGATTGGCCATTCCATGCATGGACATTCGTCAGAGGGGCAGAAGTTGATCGAGATTGGATTATGGATACTGACCCCGTTCCAGAGAATTGGAGAAAAGAAGAGATATTTGATTGTCTTGACGACAAAGCTGCACAATCGAATATGTTACGCAGCTATGCTCGTGCCAACAGAAATCGTAAAAAACTTGAAGATTGGAACTGCGCTAAACTGTTTAACACTGCTGCTCAGTTTTTAAAAGACAATGCCAAAAGAGAGAATTTCTTTCTTTGGATAGACTGTTTTGATCCCCACGAACCGTGGGACGCACCCCCCGAATTCATGAAGAAATATGATAAACGTCCTGGCTATGATGGTGGTATTGACCCGCGAAGTCTTGGTGGAAGAAATAACCCTAATTTATCAGATGAAGCAATCCAACATATAAAAGACCAATATGCAGCTAAATTAACTTGGATGGATCACTGCTTCGGACAATTCTTAGATGCACTTGAATCAACTGGTTTAGATAAGACTACTGCTGTTATACTCACAGGCGACCATGGTACAAATGTTGCTGATCGTGGTTCGTTTGGTAAAGGACAACCTGTGCGTGAACAGGAGGGACATGTGCCTCTCTTTGTACGTTTACCAGATGGGGATACAGGTAGAAGTAACGCGATTGTTCAACCCCAAGATTTCTTTCCTACTATAATGAGTATTCTTGATGAAGATCGTCCTGATGGATTAGAAGGGTACGATTTTCTTACACCTGCGCGTGAAGGGAAATCGGGTGAAAGGGAGGTTGCATTATCTGGTGGAAGTATTGAAAGATGGCAACAAGCCTCTCAGCGGGATAACGCTATCCTGTTTACTGTCTTTGACCAAGAATGGAGTTTAGAATTGACTGCAAAACCGGAAAATTCTAAACTTGTCCGACTGGGTGAATTAGAATATATACAAGATCAACATCAGGATATTGTAGCTAAGTTGCATGCAGCTGGTTTAGATGAAATAGAACGTCGAGGAACTGATCCTGGTCTCATATCCTGGCTACGAAGTGGTGGAGAAGCAGATTTTCCAGAAAACCCTGTATACTGGAATGGGTATCCAGGGCCTAACGGTTTTCGACCTTATTTCGGAAAACTTTATTCTGGTGAATAGGCTTCATTGACAACTATAAATTCTTATGTTAATGCTGGTATGGAATAATCCGTATCAGCATTTCTTGTTTTTAGATTCTCAAACTCTATAAATCTCAATCTATCGTCTTCAGCCATGAAAATAGGAACTACCTTTACGGATATTAGATTTAACATGAGCATGATAAATCAGATTTTGTATTCTGTTCGGTTAGGAAACCAAACCTACCAAGTCTATAGGAATAGGATTTTTGGAGAATTGAAGTTTATAGACGTCTAATCAAACTCACATTAGATATACCTTGACTTTAGACAATTCGTTTGATACTATACTTTCAGTAAGTATGCTTGTTCTGGAAATACCGCCTATATGTAAAATAACAAGTTGAATAGAGGAGTCTATATAATGCCACAAACATATAAAGCATGTCTTATCGGATGCGGACGAATGGGGGCAACGATTGACGATGAAGTTGCTAACCGTCCTGACAATTTTATCTGGCTTCCCTTCTCTCACGCTGCAGCTGCGGTTGCTTGTGAAAGAACAAATCTAATTGCTGTTTCAGATGTGTTTGAAGATAAAGCTGAATCCATTCGAAAACGATACGGTGCAGAACGCGCATATACTGATTACCAAGAAATGATTGAAAAAGAGAAACCTGATATCGTTTGTATTGCGACACGTCCGGGTCCACACGCTGACATTACAGTGTTTGCTGCAGAGAATAACGTAAAAGGTATATACTGCGAAAAACCGCTTTGCTGTTCAATGGAAGAAGCAGACATAATGGTTGATATTGTTGAAAAGTATGGGATTAAATTCAATTATGGAACACAACGTCGTTTCATGCCGATCTATAGGAAGGTACGTGAACTTATAGATGGTGGAGAAATTGGTAATGTGCAATGCACTATAGCACAATATGGTGCAAGTTCTGCATTGTGGGGATTAACACATGCTGCCGATATGCTCCTTTTTATGGCTGGTGATCCTGAAGTTGACTTCGTTCAAGGAACTGTTTCCTGTTCGGATTCAGATTGGGATGGAAATAGGTTGAATGTTGATCCCGCTATTACCAGTGGATACATACGTTATTCAAACGGTGTCCATGGGTATAATACTGCTGGAACCGGTCCTGAATTTGAAATCTGTGGTTCAGGTGGCAAAATACGTATCCAAAATAACAGTCGTGAAGTGCAATTCCGAAAGAAAGATGGCACATTCTACGAGGATGTACAGTTTCCAGAAGTTTCACGTGCTACGGGTACAGTTATGGGGATTACCGATATTGCTGAAGCATTGGATGAAGACCGTGAAACAAAAGGACCTGTCCAACTTGCCAGAAGAAGCCAAGAAACCTTGATGGGAATTATAGAATCACATAGACTCGGTGGACAACGGGTTTCCTTACCAATGGAAAATCGAAGTCTCTATGTTGGCAGAAAAGATTGGTAACACTATTTGATTGATGTGAGACGTTGCTTTGTCTCACATAAGATATTTGCTGATTTCTATGAATTTAGACACACAGATCAAAGAATTCCGTGATACCTTCTATAATGTCAAAACCGAAGTCCAAAAACGTATTGTTGGTCAAGATCAGATAGTAGAAGGTGTGCTGTTGTGTCTGTTGGCAAATGGACATGCACTCATAGAAGGAATCCCCGGCTTAGGAAAGACCCAACTCATCCGAACGCTCAGTGAAGCCTTAGATCTATCCTTCAAACCGATCCATTTTACACCAGATATGATGCCGTCAGACATCACAGGCACAACCTTTCTTGTTGAAGATGACCAAGGTAGAAAGCAGTTTGAATTTCAACGAGGTCCTATCTTTGCACAACTTATACTTGCGGATGAGATTAACAGAGCAACCCCACGCACACAATCTGCCCTCTTGGAAGCGATGCAGGATCGGACGGTCACTGTTGGACGAGCAAGTCATTCATTAGAAGAACCGTTTTGCGTTCTTGCTACACAAAACCCTCTTGAAATGGAAGGAACATATCCCCTCCCAGAAGCACAACTTGACCGTTTTCTATTCAAGCTTTTGATTGAATTTCCTGAAGAAGATGAAATTCTGGAAATTTTACGCCGAACTACAACTGACACAAAAATCTCAATTGAAAAAGTTACAAATACAGAAACGTTAAACAACATGCGAACACTTGTTCCGCAGATCATCATCGCTGAACATGTTGAACGTTATATAATTCAACTTGTCAGAGCAACCCACCCAGATTCTGAAAATGCTCCTGAAATAGTTAAACAGTACGTCCATCTCGGTGCTGGTATTCGTAGTATACAAGCAATTACCCTTACTGCAAAGATTCAGGCTATCCTTGATGAACGTTATAATGTTGCCTTTGAGGACATAGATTCAGTTCTGCTTCCTGCACTACGGCATCGAATTATTCTCAACTTTGAAGGTCAAGGCGAACGTATCTCACCAGATACTATCGTTACAGAAGTCAGTAACTCAATTCCTACTGACATACCCAAAACAGATTAGCAGCAATTGGCATGCTAATATAAAAAAATTATACCAAAGGTGTCTGAACCGCAGATTGCGCGGATGACACAGAATTACGCGGATAGGAGGCGTTAGGTGTATCAGGTTCTTTTGTACGGTGGAAGGGATTATGTGATATGTTTGGATACTATGAATGGCAAAAATAAGATTAATTTATTAATTCGGCAATTTTGGAAAATCCGGGTTTGGGGTAACTTTAGAATTACCGATAGGGACATAGCTAATACGAACATTTTTGTTACTGAAATGACTAAATATGCAGGGATTAATTTACTATAGTTTGGACAGTTTAAGCGTTACACCTTTCATCCCGCTGGACAGATCTTGGGAAAGAATAGCGTTTCTACACACCTTTCGCCCCGCGAATCAGAATCAACGGTATGAACCCCGTTTAGGGGTTCCCCGGGTATGAACGCCATTTAAGCATTCCCCGGGGCTAATCTTTTGTATATCCAAGTTTATTTTTCTCAAAGTTAATTTGGTTTGAGAAACCTGACGAATAACCAGAAACACTTTGATAACAAGTGAAACACCTCACAGAAATTGTCCAAACTATAGTTAATTTACTATAGTTTGGACAGTTTAAGGGAGACACCTTTCGCCCCTCTGGGGCTTTGATCTTGGGGAAGAATAGCGTTTCTACAAACCTTTCGCCCCTCTGGGGCTATTCTAATGTCTATCCGTGCTTATTTTTCTCTGATTTAGATTGGTTTGAGAATCGAGGAGAAAACCACAAAGACTTTCAAAATAGGTGAAGTATCTCTCAGAAAATGTCCATAATATAGTTTACGGAATTAACTTGTAGAAAATCTGTCATACAGATAAGAACAGCCCCAGAGGGGCGGAAGGTGTGTAGAAAACGTAATAGTCCAAAACAATAAGCCCCAGAGAGGCGAAAGGTGAATCCAAAGGATAACATTGACCTGAACAATTCTACCTATCAGGACCAATCTGAGAACTTTAAAAACTGTCCAAACTATAGTTAATTTAGAGTACTATAGTAAAACCATATATATAGAAGATATTTCGAGATGTAAACAACACCAAATTAAAGGATTAATATGCTACCGAAAATAAAACTGTTACTAATAGTCATGGCAACAGCTTGTATTTTTGCCATCACCCTCAGCTTATTTGAAGCAGGAAATGTTGATGCAGAAAAGACAGCACAAACCGCGAAAATCTCGGAAAAACCATCAATTGTTGCATTGGCAACACTTATGAAGAATTTTCAAGATTCATTAAGCGATGAACTGCTCACAGATGCTTCGTTTCCACTTGGACATAAGGAATCCTATTCTTGGACAAATGTTCCTGCACGTACAGATAGTAATCGAGGTGGTATACATTTTGGTGTATTATCTCAGGAACAATTGGAACTTTTTTATACCGTATTAAATGCTTTTTTAAGTGACGATGGTTATAGAAAAGCCTCACTCATTACGAAAAAATCTGAGATGCCTTTGAGTACAATTGGTCCAAATTTCTGGAACAATTCTGCATATTTCATAGCTTTATTTGGAAATCCCAGCACTGATGGTTCTTGGGGTTTTCAGTTGGATGGTCATCATTTGGCACTGAACTTTCTGGTTCATGGTGATGAAGTTTCAATTGTTCCAGCCTTTATCGGAACTAATCCTGCAACTGTCAGTGGAATCGCTGTTCTGGGGGAAGAAAGAGGTAACGCTTTAACCTTACGCAACAGTCTTAACGAGACACAATCCAAGAAAGCAGTTCAAACGGGTGCGCGTCGTGGACTTAAGGTCGGTCCAGGCAATACGACTGATCCATACCTGAATTACGATTATTCCGATTTTGAAGGTATAGGCTTGAAGGCATCCGATATGACCACTGCACAGAAACAAACTCTTCAGAATTTGATTAAAATATATGTGTATAATCTTGAAACAGAGTTTGCTGATGTTTGGATGAAAGATGTTGACGCTGTTATGGATGACACCTATTTTGTTTGGATTGGCGGCACTACAGAAAACGATCCGATATATTATCGAGTATTCAATCCGGCAGTTTGGATTGAATTTAATGATGAAGGAGGTGGAAGCACCAACCACATTCATACGATTACCAGATCACCAAATGGTAAAGATTATGGTGTCTTTGCTTTAAATAGCGGTCCAAAAACACTACTACATCACTATCTATTGGCAGACCATCACGGAGAACACAAACAGATTACTGACTATCATATAATTAATCCGTAAGATGTAATAGGTAACTATAGTTTGGACAGTTTATGCGATACACCTTTCACCCCGATGGGCTTTTATCTTGGGTAAGGATAGCGTTTCTACAAACCTTTCGCCTCTCGAATCAGAATCAACATCGTTTGTTGTGATATAATAGTTGCTAAAAGTTATTTAGCACAACTCGTTATTCTCTTACAGCACAAGGCACAATAATAGAATCAACCATACCGTGTATAATCTTTTTATCTGCAGGACAGACAGCAGCCTGTATACCCCCAAGCTGAACAGTATCCCCAACGACAAAATAATAGGGTCGGAGAAGTGGTCGGGAAGGCATTTCCTGCATTTCCTGTGATTCGAAGTCGTAGTACTGCATCCGAACCCGCATTGAAGTATGAAATTTTTGAAGGACGTAAGGTGTTTTTTCAAAATTTGCGAGTCCATTCTCTATGGATGCTTCCCATTCTTCCGTAGAAAGATCATGACCAATTGATACACCACGACTCCCCCATGAAAGATCTGAAAAACCTGATGGTTTGATAACCAATTCACGTTGTCGTTGTGTTACGGAACTGTATTGCCGCCAGTCAGTCACGGGAACACCTTCTATATCCAGATTAGGGATAACTGCATGGGGTGGTAAAGGTCTTGGATCAAGTATCCATGTTTCAGGAATTACCTTCTGTAAAAATGGGTAGGATTTCTTACCGAGTTGTCGTTTCCAGAAGTCTTGAAGAGAGGGATGATGGAATAATGCCAGACACATTTTTTCTTCTAAGTAGGCTTTTGGGGGTGGTGTCATAACCACTTTCCGTTTTTTGGCACTGTAAAAGATTAATTCTGCCTTTGGTATATTGGGTAGATCGAACAGTTCATAAAAACGGTATACCACATCAATATCTATCTTGCCATTATCTGTTTCTGCGACAAGTCCTTCTTCAGTGAAGATGATCTCTTGAGGATGGAGCGTTATAGCGTTGAACCCAGTCTCACAGAGAGCATTTGCAAGCCACACCATTTCAGGTCGATAATCTTCAGATTCATCCGAAACAACAATTGCGAGTGATGGATCATCTTTCTTGGCTAAGGCTTTTATCATCTCTGCATATCCTTGCACCATTCCATCTTTTCCACCGATTATGTTATACCCAAGTTTGGTATACATTCTTGCCAAACATCCAGTTCCACCGATGAAACCCGGTATTGAGTCAAGTTCGGTTATAAAATGATTATCATCAGCAGTGGGTAAAATATCAGGTCGAATGACACTTGGGATATGACTTTTGAAGCGGTTCATCCTTCCATATTGGATGACGTTTTCAGGTTTTCCAATATCTAAATACTCGGCTACCCAAGTTGGTTGAATGCCTCTTACGCTTTGTGAATATAGGAGGTTACAGGCACGATAAAAAATGAGTAGATGGGGTCCGAGTTCTTCAAACCAATCTAATTCTTCTTGAGAAATCCAGAACGGTTCCGGTGAGATCCGCCAGGAGGTATTACAATCCGGATGAATATCACGCTTTTCTGCAGAGAATAATTTCTCTTTCGGAATTTCTTCATTAATTAACAAACATAGCTGTTTGGCATCCAAACTAAAACTCCCTCATAGAATATTTCTATTTAATCCGTATATCAGAGGATAACCTGTTTTGCAAAGTCTATCTTATTTTGTTCAGCAATTGTCTTTAATACATTTCGTGGCACAAGACTATCAACAGTTATTAGTGTGAGAGCAACTGCACCGATTTGGGATCTGCCAACTGTCATATCGGCAATGTTAATTTTATGTTCTCCAAGAATAGTGCCAATTAACCCGATCATCCCCGGTTGATCACTGTTGTAAATGAGTAGTAGATGTCCTTCTGGTGTTGCATTCAGATGTAGTTTATTGATCCGCACAATACGGATATCTTTACGTCCAAAGGTTGTTCCGGCGATAACTGCATCCCCTCGATCAGTTGTAACAGTTACAGTGATTAAGTTTGCGAAATCCGCTTCCGATTCACTCTTGGTTTCAGTAATTGATATTCCGCGCTGCTTGATTAGAAATGGGGCATTAACGTAATTTACTTCTGTTAGAACTGGTGTGAGTAGTCCTTTTTGCAATGCGACAGTAATAGGTGTAACATCCTCTTTTTGAAAAAGTGGACCGCTATAATGTACTTTGATAGATGAGATTTGTCCTTCAACAATTTGTGCGTGGAAACTACCAATCTTCTCTGCAAGTTGAAGGTACGGACCTAATATGTCGAATACTCTCGGATCAATTTTGGGTTGATTTATCGCGTTAGCAACTGGTTTCCCTTGGAGAGCATTAATTACTTGTTGTGCGACTTCTATAGCTACGTGATCTTGTGCTTCAGTGGTAGATGCTCCAAGATGTGGTAATGCCAAGACATTTTGAAGGTCGAGTAATGGACTATCAATTGCAGGTTCATTTTCAAAGACATCAAGAGCTGCACCTGAGATTTTGTTCTCTTTTAATGCATCGATTAACGCCTCTTCGTCAATTATCCCACCCCGTGCACAATTAATTAGACGTGCTGTAGGCTTCATGATATTGAACTCATTTTCACCAATGCTGTGATATGTCTCTGCATCTAATATAGTGTGTATAGTAATATAATCTGATTCACGAAATAAAGTTTCTCTGTCTACAATACGTACACCCATTTTTTCAGCTGCCGCGGCAGAGATATAAGGATCGAAAGCGATTAATTCCATGCCAAAACTATGTGCGCGTTTAGCAACTTCACGACCGATTCTGCCAAGTCCTACTGAACCTAAGACCTTGCCGTAGAGTTCAACACCCATGAATTTGTTTCGTTGCCATGTTCTGTTTTGGAGAGAAATCCCAGCAGGAAGTATGTTACGGGATAAGGCTAATATTAGGGCTATTGTGTGTTCTGCTGCTGCAATTGTATTTCCTTCAGGGGTATTAACAACTAATATACCATTACGTGTTGCCGATTCGACATCGATATTATCAACTCCAACTCCTGCACGTCCAATCACCTTAAGGTTTGTTGCTGCATCAATTACCTCAGCATTTACCCGAGTATCGCTCCTAATGAGTAGTGCATCGTAAAATGGAATCCGGTCAATCAATTTCTCATGGCTTAATTCCAACTCAACATCAACCTTGAAATCGCCGCTTTTTATTAAGACGTCCAGACCCCGTTGGGAAAGTAAATCGCTAACCAGCACATTTTGCATTATAAACTCCTGTAACCTACTAAGGATTTTGAAATTCTAACACCATAATATCAGCATGTCAATAAAATTGCTGGTTATTAGTTGTGAATCTGGTATGAGTCATAGTGAATTAGGTGTGTAAAAACAACATCGAACCTGTTGTTCAGAGAGTTCAAAATTTTCAACACACATGAATCGAATAGGTGAAATTCATAAGATACTATATGTAAATAGAATAAACCGTTATAATGTGATGTTCAATTACCTATTATCAAACTCCCTTTATACTATAGTTTAGACAGTTTTATCCACATAGCACTCCGCTGGAGTGCAGGATTCCTATGCTTCACTACTATAGACATTTTGCTCCGCTGGAGCAAGGGACCACAACTTATACGTGTATTAGTCCTAATCAATACAGAAATAACGAAACCGATATTTCGATGTTTCCTCACACCAGAGTTGTGATATGTCTATAGAAACTAACGGTATGAATGTCATTTAGACATTCCTCGGGGCTACATGCAAAAGAAAATGCGTAAGTCTATCAAATCTTCCTTTATTATCAAACTGCATAAGTCCTGTTGGGTGTGTAAAGAATTTGTCACCATATGTGCTTTTTTGTGTCTGAATCGCGGATTACACGGATTACACGGAAAAGAGGGTTTTGGTATGGATGGTTTTCTTTTCTGAATAAAGAATTATACAGAGTTACGTAGAGAAGGGTCTTGTTAAATTTATTCTTGATCCACGAATCTGAATAGGACTTTACACATTTCGTCCCGTGAATCAGGAATCAGAATCAACGGTATGAAGCCCGTTTAGGGGTTCCCTGGGTATGAACCCTATTTAGGGTTCCCCGGGGATAATTTCTTTTCTTTCCTCTTTTCTACACTTTTCGCTCCTCTGGAGCTTGCGGAAATACAAGGAGTCAGGAGTCGGAGATCCCTCTTTCAATGAGCAGAATTCATATAGTGAAGCCTATGAATCAAGACAGTGTTGTAGATATATTCTGATACACTGTTGTAAGAGGACAAAAAGTTTACACACCCATACCTCACAATTAGACTTGACTTTTCATGCTTTAATTATTATGATTCAATAAGGTGTATTATTTTCGAACTATTTAGGAAGAGTAATCTGTTTCATGAACCACACAAAAAAAGGTATCCGTCTATGGCCGTTAGTTATACTGCTTTGCCTCGGTATATTAAGTATAGGATATGTGTGGATACGAGAGGCAGGACATCGTCAAGATAAGTTTCTCCTTACCCAATTACTGCTTATTCTTGCAGGTATTCTTGGCGTAATATGGTTGCTGGGTTTATCTCGATTGACTTGGAAAACCAAATTCAAATCTTTCGCACTCATCTTCGTAAGTATACTTACTTTTATATTCTTGTTTCAATTTGATGGTTTCAGTGGTGACTTGGTACCGAAGTTTGAATTGAGATGGGGTGGGTCTGCAATATCTTCTATTGCTGCGTCCAATGTACAAGACACACCAGATAAACTAACCAATGATTTTCCTCAATTCCTTGGACCCAACAGAAATGCGGTTCTATCCGGGATAACTCTCAACACAAATTGGGAGGAAACCCCACCAGAATTGGTATGGCGTATACCTGTTGGTGCAGGATGGTCAGGATTTGCTGTTGTAGGGAACTCTGCTATAACCCAAGAACAAGAAGACGAGTGGGAAAAAGTTGTTTGCTATGACCTCAACACAGGAAAAGAGAAATGGACACATAAAGATAATGCTCGATATTATACATCTCTCGGTGGACTTGGACCCCGTGCTACACCTACAATTGATGGCAATCAGGTCTATACAGTTGGGTCAACAGGAATCCTAAACTGTTTAGATTTTGAATCTGGCAGACATATTTGGTCAACGAATATCTTCGAAGAGAACAATGCAGAAAAACCACCATGGGGGGTAGCGGTTTCCCCTCTAATCATAGATAACTTGGTTATTGTCAGTGCTGGAGGAGCAGTAGCATATCATAAAGATAGTGGTGAAATTGCATGGACAGGACATAGAGTTAAGAGTGCATATAGTTCACCAGTTCTTCTAACTTTAGGAGGAACTGAACAGGTGGTGTTGTTTGACCATGGTCTTGTCACATCACATGAACCGTCTACTGGGAAACTCTTATGGAAACAGGCATGGCCGTCAAGGGTAGAATGCGCTGCACAACCAATTCCTCTGCCAGGAGATAAACTCCTTGTTTCAACTGCATACGGGATTGGTTCAAAATTATTTCAGATATCAAAAGGTAACCAGTCAGAAAAATTCATCGTTGATTTATTATGGGAAACAATCCGCTTTAAAGCAAAATTCACTACTGTAATATATCACAAAAACTATTTATACGGTCTTGATGATGGCATATTCGCATGTATCGACCCCTCTGACGGTACTCGTCAATGGAAGAAAGGACGTTATGGTCATGGACAAACACTTCTAATTGGAGAAGTCCTTTTGGTCCTTACAGAATCTGGCGACATAGTTCTACTTAAACCTGATCCTGAAAAACATACTGAACTTGCCCGAATCAAAGGCATAACTGGACAGACTTGGAACAATCCTGCACTCACAGGCAATCTTCTACTCGTACGGAATAGTCAAGAAGCCGCATGCTATCGATTACAAACTCAATAACTAATATTATAGACCTTATTTTCAAGAATTTATACCACTCAACTGGATCATCATAAAAAAAGAGGATTCCAACACTGATGAACACATATAAAATAAACCTATTCACAATTCTTGTTGTATGTGTATTCGGCATATTGCTTTTCGGTATTACCACCGAGTCTGCTTCAGAAGACAAGCCAATTGATTCACCTCTTGAACAAGAAATCGATGGTTTCATTAAGCAATACCGAATACAGAATAAGTTGACTAATACCGATAAAACCAGTTTTGTTGTCTACGATCTATATCAGAATAAGAAATTGGTCTCAATTAATGAAGATACGGAAAGAACGTCTGCCTCCTTAATTAAGAATTTTGTTATGCTTGTCTATTTCCATGAAGTTAAGCAAGGACGATTATCCCATACCAATACGAATCGTCAGCACCTAAAACGGATGATTGGAGTTAGTTCAAATACCTCAACAAACTATTTTATCAACTTAATCGGGGGTCCAAACAAGGTTAACAGGATTCTAAAAGCCAATTACGGTTATTTTAAACAGACACGAATTGAAGAGAGAATACCCGCAACAGGAAGGACAGATAAAAATACCACAAGTGCCCAGGACTTAAACAAGTTCTATATACAGTTGTGGGATAATAAATTACCATTCTCGGATAAAATGAATTGGTATTTTGGACTGCAAAACGGAGATTATATCTATAAACGCACAAGTATCCCGACATCTGTCAAGGGTGTGAATAAAACAGGCACAGTTTACAGATTAATCAAGGATAGTGGTATCTTAGTTCTTCGTGATCCAATAGGCAATCCGCGACCTTACGTCTTTATCAAAATGATTGAAGATGAGACGAAAACTAACAATCGATTAAAAACTGAATAACTAATATTATAGACCTTATTTTTCAGGAATTTATACCACTCAACTGGATCATCATATAAAAAGAGGAATTCCAACACTGATGAACGCATATCTAATCAACCTTTTCACAATTTTTGTTGTATGTGTATTCGGTATCTCGCTTTCCGGTATTACAACAGCATCTGCTTCCAAAGATAAGTCTATTGATTCTCCCCTTGAACAAAAAATCGAAGATTTCGTCAAGCAATATCGAAGACAGAATAAGCTGACAAATACAGATAAGACCAGTTTTGTTGTCTACGATCTACATAGAAACAATAAATTGGTTTCTATTAATGAGAACACCCCAAGAATGGCTGCCTCATTAATAAAGAATTTTGTTATGCTTGTATACTTCCATGAAGTTAAACAGGGTCGTCTGAAACACACAGATACAAATAAACGCCATTTAACGAATATGATTAAAGTCAGTTCTAATACCTCAACCAACTATTTTATTAATCTCATTGGGAGTCCATACAAAGTTAACAGAATTCTAAAAGACAATTATCCTTATTTTACTCAGACACGAATTGTTGAGAGAATACCTGTAACAGGAAGGACATATAAGAATACCACAAGTGCGAAGGATCTCAATAAATTCTATGTAGAGTTGTGGAATAATAAATTACCATTCTCTGACAAAATGAAATGGTATTTTAAATTACCTAATGGAGATTATATCTATAAAAGAACGAGTATACCCTCTTCTGTTAAGGTCTACAATAAAACTGGGACAGTTTACGGATTGATCGGTGATAGCGGTATCCTTGTTCTTCGTGATCCGAAAGGCAATCCGAGACCTTATGTCTTTACAGGAATGATTGAAGATAAGACGAAAACGAACTATCGTAGACGGCGAATATCTTTCGGGGCATGGGTTGGAAACCGGGCGAATATCCTTAGACGTGTTTCCGAAAGGGTATATGATTACATAGACAATTCCTACGGTGGAAGTTATATTTTACGTTAATTCAATTCTAAGGTAGTCAATGGCATCCATAGTAAATATTGGGAGAAGGATTGAACTTGTTCCAATTGATACACATTTCAAGGATATTACTATAGCACTCTATTGTGACGAACAGGATGACCGTACTGTTTTTCGTGTACACACTTATAGCGGGATAGATAGGGTTCAAGAACGGATACAAAATGTCATTCAGTCGATGCAAACTTTAGGGGGTATGGAAACATCTGGTGAAGGACTTCTCTACTTTCCATGTGGTGAAAAACATGAAGCCGGGTGTCGACGCGTTTTCTTAGAAGCTTGTAAACTTCCGCAAGATTCTCCTGCAGAACAAAGACCATTAAATACACTGGATAAGAAATCAAAACTTAATATTACCGTAAATTCATCAGGGAATGGTATCTATAAGGTATCCGCAGATGGAGAAGGGCGTGGGGCAGAACGCAGAATTTCTGCTATATCTGGTGGTTTACTGAAGTTAGGTGAGATGGAAACCGTGAAGGATAATGAAAACGATTCGGTCTCATTTTTATGTGGTCATTCTCACGATGCCTTAATTGGGTTGTTATTAGTACGTGCCCCAAATGTACGAGTTATTCTACGAGAAGAGGAAGCAAGTGCTTCCCGTGGTGTTTTAGCAGCACCGAGTCAACAGACATAAATTATTTAGAATATAGGTTGAAATAAACGAGATACAAAATCTATGAATGGTCGAGAACGCGTTTTAGCTGCCCTCCATAATGAACCTACTGATCGGACCCCAGTTTGCAATCCCACCTCTGTTGCGACTGTGGAATTGATGGACTTGGTCGACGCACCTTTCCCACAAGCAAATCGTGATCCAGAATTGATGGCACGCCTTGCAGCAACCGGATATACAGAGCTCGGTTTTGATACCATTATGCCTGTTTTCACTATCATACAAGAATCCAGTGCCCTCGGATGCAAAATTCAGTGGGAACAGAAGGACAACTGGCCAACCGTCAGAATGCGAGAGCCTATTTGGGAAGATGTTGATGATATATCTATTCCAAGCGATTTTTTGACGCATCCAGATACACAATGTGTCCTTGAAGCCATTAAGATTCTTAAAAAAGAATATGGTGATGAAGTCGCTGTTATCGGTAAAACAATGGGACCTTGGTCGCTTGGATACCACTGCTTCGGGGTTGAACCTTTTCTATTACTCTCACTCGACGATCCGGGTAAAACGAAACTTGCATTAGACCGAATGAAAGAAGCAACTGTAGAATTCGGCATTGCACAAATTGAAGCGGGGGCAGATGCCCTCACCCTACCTGACCATGCGACGGGCGACCTTGTCAGTGGTGAATATTACCAACGATATCTACGTGATCTTCACATTGAATTTGTAGAGAGAATTCCGATTCCGCTCATCTTACATATCTGTGGACGGACAGTTGACCGTATGGAATATATTGCACAAACAGGAATGGCAGCTTTCCACTACGACTCAAAGAATGAACCGCAAGAATCAATGGATATCGTAGAAAAACGGATAGCATTGGTTGGTAATATCAACAATCCTGAAACTCTTTTTGCCAAAGATCCAGAAGCTGTTAATGCAGAAGTTGTAAAGAATCTTGAAGCAGGTGTACCTTTGATTGGTCCTGAATGTGCCATACCCCTCCAAACAACAATCGAAAACCTTCAAGAAATTCCAAAAGCCGTTCAGGAATGGCACCGCAGTCAATAAACCCATAACAAGTTACAGCTAATACCATTTCTATTGAATTTCACTCATCCGATGTTTCTTTATTCCCTTGCGTACGTTCTAAATGCCGTTGGTACAATTCCCAACTTGTTACGCGTTTACCTTTAACTTCTCTCGGAATCAAACTTGCAAACCTTATAAGTTCTGGATTATCACTGACTGATAATTCATCAATAAAGGCGTCAAGAGCATCGTAACTCTCCTTAGTTGTAGTATCAGCTGCGAAAAGTCTATCTAAAGCTTGTGAAACCGGATCTATAATCGGGTTAACATTATCCATATCATCGGATTTTGTATCACTTTGATTTTCATCGTCTTCATTCAAAGGATGATTCTGTTTCTGATTTAGAACTGTTTGGAACCCCATAATTTCATCTGAAATATCAGTAGATTGATTCTGTTCTTCAGAATTATCAGAAGTAGAAATAGACACATTTTCATTTCCCCCAGTTTTGATTGAAACCTGTCTATTTTCATCTACAACATCTTTAGCCCTATCGACAGACTTTGGCTCAGTGTATTTGTATACCTTAACAGGTGTGTCATTCTCTTTATCTATATACTGATTATAAGTATAGAATAACGATACCACAACAATCAATCCGATTATTAAAATGGATATGATGAATTTAAAGTGTTTTTTAACCATCGTTTTCTCCTGGTAACATACCTTCCCATAGATATCACTCTAATAAAGTGTCAAGTGCCTTATCCTTTTTATCAATGCCGAGAAACTCATAAGGATCAATACCTCCATCCGGATATTCATAAACCGTTATACCGAAGTCCTCAGGTTTCTGTTGTAAATCTGTGCGGACATACCTATTTTCAGTAAGGAATATGGATTTCCATTTCTCGATGGTTTCTGAGTGTCCGCTTAGTCTCCTTGCATACCGTTGACCCGGTGAAATAGCTCTCTCAGTATCAGGGTCATTCCATTCAACATAGAATACACCGGGAATAGTAGGATAAACCAGTCCATTTGATCCAAACATTGCCCCTTTGGTCTTTGTCCCTTGTTCCCATAACTTAACACGAACACGTACTAACAACTCATGTTCGAGTGAGGCATTATCCCAAAGTCTTTCTTGATACGGATAGTCCACAGGAACTTCAGGATACGGTCCAAATCCATAAGGAGATTGACCTAAGTCAATTAATTCTGTTCGTGCTTTTTCAACAATTGCTTTCGCACTCTCATCTTCGCCATATCCTCTTACAATTGATTGATATGTTTGTATTGTCCCATCTTCATCATTTAGAAATTCACGTTGTATTCGTGCTTTATTTGTGAGAGCCTGTAAAGCACGTTTATTATCGGGATATCGTTTAGCAAAGTTATCAAAAGCCTCTACCGCTCGTACATATTCTTGTCCACCCTCATAACTCTTTGCTAACATCAGTTGGGTATCTGGCACCAATACTAACTCTGGATAATCTTTAATAATAGATTCAAAACGAGTTTGTGCTTCTTTATAGTCTTTTTGGTTATAGGAATACATTCCAAGTCGATAATGTGCATTCGCTGCTTCTTCGCTTCCCCCGGCATCAGCAATAATCGTTTCATAAACTTTAATCCCTTCATCAGGATTATTTAGAATATTAATATAGATTCTACCTATAGCGAGTTGTGCAGCACGCGCATCGGCACTGTAAGGTTTACTATCAACTATAGTTTGATATGCTTCTATTGCACCATTATAATCCTTTGCTTCAACTAATTCCCCTGCGCTCTTCATTGCTCCACCAGATAAACAACCGGTTATGATTAAAGAAAAAGAGAGGAAGAAAGTGATTATACAAACGTTGATAAATTTCATGGTTCGCTCCTTAAAGAATAGAAGTAATGACAATTCTAATTGATTAGTCTACATTATTCGCATTAATAATTACACTTATAAGAGAAAAAAGGAAAAATGTGGGTTTTTTGCTAAATTTATCGGTTTTTACGTATTTTCACACAAAAGGCGGGAATTGTTCAGTGAAAAAGGAGTGATGATTATATAAAGTTACCACTCTTGAAGATTAATTCTTTAGTTGAGTAATTTCTTGGTGAAATCCTAATGAAGAAATCAACTGCATGAATACTTTGTCCCTACGAAATTTTATGGACTAAATTACCGAACTATTAATTTAATCTTCATAAGACATACTCCTGGAATACCCGTGATTAGAAACCGAACCTACCAAGGGATGCGAACAAGATCTTGAAGGATCGGAATCCGATCCAACCATAATCCTAAAGGACAATCCAGTATATAATTGATCAAATCAATAATGGACAGTCGAAATATCTATCTTTGTTATTGGAACGGAATCATTGAAGTTGTTTCTTCAACTTCACTGTCGAAGATCCAACCCCATTCCTTACGCGTTGCTTGAGCAAAGGCTCTACAATCCTCTATATCGATATCCATCTCACTTGGTTTTGGTTTAAGTGTCATACGAAATCCTGCTCGTTCTTCTAATTCCCCTACCCAATTACCTCCGTCATAATCAACTATGCCATTTATCTGAGTACTAACTGTATAATCACCTCTATGTTGATTATCATCTCCAGTATACTTTACTTTTGATTCTGTATTCCATTCAAGTTCTGTTTCTAATTCATCATCAATATTATTGTTTGGATCTGCCTTAGTTTCAACTACAGAAGTTGCGACACTTGATTCTAACAGAGTATCGCTATCACTTGCCCAACGACTCGTTCCAATATGAAATCCCATTGTTGTTAGATTTTCTCCAAAAACCACCATTATTGATTGCAATAGTTGATAACTGTGAAATGGTGAACATTATAAAAGTATATAGATTCTACATTTTTTCATTAGAATACTCCTTATTTTGTTCTATTTTTCATTGTTAAATCAAGAAAACTATACGGTTCAATACCTTCTCTGCGGGATTTAACAACCACATCTGAAGGTATATCTAATTCTATAATTTGACCTGTTTTAATTGGATAAGTAGACTCACGTATTCTTACGTTTTCCTCAATTCTTGACATTGCATCTCTCGATCCTCCAATTCTGGTTGCATATTTTATTTTACCTAAACCTTGTATAGTGGTATAACTCCAACTTGCGTATACCTCACCTTTTACAGTAGGATATACTAATCCTGTTTTGTTACTTCTGGTGCCGCCAGTTGTTATAATACCTTGATTATACAACTTAATTCTTACTCTTTGAATTAATTCAGTGTTGATACTAAAGGGATCGAAAACTCTGGATGGATCTTTAGCAAAACCTTCAGGTATATCGGGGTATGGACCCAATCCAAACGGTGAAACACCTATCTTTTTAGGAACATCGTTACCCCTTGTTTCTGTTGGGTTTCCATAGGGTTTCTTTGATCGATTCTCTTCGATCTTATTGTCTAATGTTGATTTATTGACATCTTCATGAATAAACGGTTTCTCTGCCGTAGATACTTTAGTTTCTGTTTGTTCCTTCTTGTTGATTGTCCCAGAAATCTTTTGTCTTTCTTCTAATTGACTTAGAATCTTTTTAGTATTCGCTGCCTGTTGTTTATATGGTGCCGTATCGTACTGATACCACATCATACACACAATAGTAAACACTATCAGAAAACCAACACCGCTGAGAATCCATTTGTTTGTAAGAAAATCACCTAACACATTTAGCCTCCTTTCTTGGTAATCTATTGTTCCATTAACTAAAATGAAAACTTAAATATATTCACAATAAGAATTTAACGTTTTCCAGGGTTATTTAGTTTTCGGTATTTTCTTCTATAATGTTCACATTCGTGAATTATTTATAGGTCGGAGTGGAACGTAGCGATACCCGATATGTATTGTTCATATTGGTTAATCGAACTC
>JAGFCA010000028.1 GCA_022394755.1 Candidatus Poribacteria bacterium | reverse complement strand
AGGCTAGCCCTAAAGCTATTTCGGGGAGAACCAGCTATCACCAGGTTTGATTAGCCTTTCACTCCGACCCACGGGTCATCCCCCAAGTTTTCAGCCTTGGTGGGTTCAGGCCTCCACATACTTTTACATATGCTTCACCTTGCCTATGGGTAGATCACCTGGTTTCGGGTCTACTCCATGCAACTAAACGCCCTATTCAGACTCGCTTTCGCTACGACTCCACATCAAAAATGTTTAATCTGGCTACACAGAGTAAGTCACCGGCTCATTATGCAAAAGGCACGCGGTCATGCATGTCACTTGCGTGACTTAGCACTACCACAGATTGTAGGCTATACGGTTTCAGGAACTTTTCACTTCCCTCGCAGGGGAACTTTTCACCACTTCCTTCACAGTACTTCGTTCACTATCGGTTGCTAGGTAGTATTTAGCCTTAGGAGGTGGTCCTCCTAGATTCCCACAGGTTTGACCTATCCCGTGGTACTTGGGGTATCCATTAAGGGACTTTCAACTTTCGCTCACGGGACTTTTACCCGCTCCGGTTGCTCTTTCCAGAGGCATTAAGCTAATTTCCAGTCTACCTTTTAGTGTGTCTGAACCCACACTCAACGGACCCCACAACCCCTGATATACAAAGCGTTCAGGCTTGAACATATATTAGGTTTGGGCTATTCCCTTTTCGCTCGCCGCTACTGGGGGAATCGAGGTTTTCTTTCTTTTCCTCAGGGTACTGAGATGTTTCACTTCTCCTGGTTATCCCTTAGATAAATCTAAGTAACAGGTATTAACCTGTTCGGTTGCCCGATTCGGGAATCTCCGGATCATAGTTTACTATGCAACTCCCCGAAGCTTATCGCAGCCAGTCACGCCCTTTATCGTCTCCTAGCACCAAGGCATCCACCGTAAGCCCTTAGTAGCTTGATAAGGTGATATTGTATTCTACCGATTTACCCTCTCTATACAGTTGTCAAAGAACGCCGTCTAATGTTCAGAAGATAAATTACCTCTGATAGACGATGGAGATGAGCGGAGTTGAACCGCTGACCTACTGCGTGCAAAGCAGTTGCTCTCCCAGCTGAGCTACACCCCCTCGCGTCTGGTATATTTCAAATATACCCTAAATCCGAACTTAAGTCAAATCCATTCTCTAATGGAAAAAGTAGTATACCATGCTATACGACTCAAGTCAAATTTATTTTCAAAGAACGGGAGAAACATTGTTTCATCCCAGAGCAGACCTTAAGTATATCACTAAATGAAAGATATGTCAAATAAAATTCACTAAAATTACACTAAAAAGCCTATTTCTACATCATTTTCACAAGGTTTTATAAAAACGAAGGTAATTTACTACGGTTTCAGTAAAATTACCTTCGTTTGGGCAATTTCTACGTGTGAAGTTAATTAAACATCGGTTAGATATTCTAATACCATTTCTAATTGATAAGTATACATTATTTGCATTAGGACAAAGTTAATTTAGTTCAATGTTATATTTATCAACATTCCGTCCATACGGAACTCCAATTTTTAAGTTAATTAGTCCTATTTATCAGTATTAACTAATCGAAGAATACCACCGTATTTAGGATATCTGGGTATGTAAAGTTTTTGGTATAAATACCGTATTATCCATGTATATATTTCATAGATTACAGTAATTGGTTTTCATTATACAGTTTACAGTAGCATTAAATCTAAGCTATTACATTTTTAAAATGATTTTATCGTTTTCGAACTTAGTACATTTTATTAGATGTGTGAGAAAATGTTACACTTTTCCTACAAAGTGTAGGAATGTTTCTTGTTCTTTCACCGCCTTTCCTGTTAGTCCCTGTCTGGGTTTGTAACGAATTTAACCTCTAATTCTAAAATTTGAAAAAAGTTACAATTTTGTAGTTTTCCTTGATGAGCGATGATTCTGTTTTTACTATTATTACATAATATTTATCGGCAGATTCACTCCAGAAAAATCAGATTATTGGATTATATTTTAATACACTTTATTTTACTACGATGTATTATACTAATTCTCTATATGTTATTGTAGTGTGTATTTATTATGTCGATGCATATTTATCTTTATGATATTAGTTGCTTTGTCATTTATTTTCTTCATTTTTTTTGTATTATGCATGTTGTCTGTAACGCTGATAGTCGTCTGCTATTGCTCTTTATGCAGAATCTCGGATTACACGGAAAAGAAGCCTTTGGGTAGTGATGGTTTTCTTTTCTGAATCGCAGATGATACAGGATTGCGCGGAGAAGCGGTCTTGCTTCATTTATTGTTTTATCCCGAATCAGAATAGGATTTCACACATTCCTCGGGTATGAACGCCATTAGGCGTTCCCCGGGGTTACCCTTTATCTTATCCAAAATCTTTTTTGGAATTAGATTCTCGTTAGTAAAATATCGAAAATGCCATAACACTTTGAAATTTTGTTGTATCCTCTCGGAAATTTCCCAAACGATAGTAGGTATAAAACCACTTTTGTAAAGTGCCAAAAGTTTACACACCCCGGATATCTGAGCAAGTTATTCCTTAATCAAACGTGAGTTTGATTAATTTAAATTTATTTATCAGTGCGGTTAGGAAACCGCACCTTGTCAAACTCACGTTAAATCAATACCATACAGAAGTAAAGGTTATCGTCGGAATCCATCAAATAAGCATTAGTGGATAGGTTCGCTAACTACATTATCTATTAGCAAACCTATATACCGTATCAAGCAATTGCTAATGCGCGTACTTCTCCGAATTCATGTGATAACTTCTCCCATGAATCACCGTTGTCTTCACTCAGAAATAGTTGACCGCTTACACTACAGGCAATTAGCAATCCATCAACACTCGGATTATATCCGAAACACCAAATTGTACTGTTTGCTGTAATTCCGATATCAGAGCGATCCCATTGAATAGCTTCTGCATCCGAAGCATCACTTGCATCTTTCATAAAAAATATTCCACCTTGGTCACCCGGAGGTCCGTTTCCTGCTCCAATAAATACCTTAGCGTTGTCTCCGTTAAGATAAAAGGCTGCCCTACAGTATGGCCACGGATAATGTTCACGAACTTTCAATGGTGTCCAACTGTGCATATCCGTAGTGATACAAACATCGTTATTTGTTGCAGCGACAAGTGTTTTTTGTTCACCCGGTACCACCGTAAGACCGTGTATGTCTAAACTACTCAAACCTTCACTTCGTTCTGTCCATGTCTTACCGCCATCATTACTGAGACGCATTCCATCAATTTCAATTCCCGCATAGATGGTATCATGATCTTCTGGATCAATTATGATAGTTGTAACACGGGGTATGATAGGAATACCTTCACATTCTTGTGCGAGTTCTGCATCAAGTTTTGTCCATGTTTTTGCGCCGTCAGTTGTTTTGTAAAAAGCGGATGGACACGTTCCAGCAAAGAGAGTTCCTGGATTTGTTGGATGGATAGCGAGTGACCAGACCTCTTTACTATCCATTTCACTTGGCATATGTTCCCACATATTACCACCGTCAGTGGTTTTAACAACGCCTTTTTCTGTGCCAGCATACAAGATATTTGAATCTGTAGGATCAACAACAATAGCACGAATATCTGCTTCTGGAAAGATACCATTACTTGCTCTATCCCACGTTTTACCTATATCAGTGCTTCGCCAAATACTCTGTCCAATTGTCCCAGCATATAATGTTTTCGACATATATACCTCCTAATTAGTTTCTGATACTCATTTCTTGTTTGTTGTTTCATCCAAAACCCCTTCATCAATAATAGTATCCCCTCGGTTGATGCTCCATTCTACTCCTTCAGTATTAATCTCAGGCTTAAGATGGAAAGCGTAGCGATACAATGTCTTGCCGGCGTTTTGAATGTAAACCATCGGTTTATCTTCAAAAAGATTTCGGTTTTGGTAAGTCAAGTTCACAGTAAGTGAAACTATACCTGCTGCATCATCTGGTACAGCAATTATTTCCCAATAATTTGGATGTATTGGATTCGGAAGGACTTTTGTGGAATAAGTTCCCAGTCCCCCTTCAAACACACCATAGTTATATGTTATAGACTGTTGAGCAAAACTCGGATTTTCTATCTGTAGACTTGGTATAAGTATAGCACGTTTGACTGTAGAACCAAAGTCAGGAAGATCAAGTATTGCTGTTCCATCAGTTGTTTTAAAGGGTAGTGATTCTACAGATATTTCTCCAGAATCATTTAAATAAGCAACTCTTATATCAACCTTTGTGTTCCGTTGTGTCGTAAAACTGAAGTTAAGACCTAACTGACCAGCAGATGCTACCTTACAATCAATTGCGTGTGCAGTAAAATTTGCCAACGTCTCATTTCTTCTGTTAACTGGGTATGTATCGTGTGTGAATTGTGGTGTTACAACAGGTCTAATCGAGTTATACAGGTATTGTTTTCCAATCGAACCGAGTAATCCCCATGTAGAAAGATAGTTTGCAACTTTCCAATCAGAAAACACATTTGAGAAAGAGTTGGTGATACTTCTCGCATCCAGTGTATTGGTAATCCCTGGAATTCCATCTAATGGATTTTGCACAAGGGCAGAAATGGTTTCCAAACCTCCATAATGGTCATGTAGGTACATCATAAATATGAAGGCAGCCCCATAATGTGCGAGTAAGTTGGTATCAGTTGTTTGGGACCAATCAGTAAGGGACGTGTTCGGAGCTTCCTGAAAAGCTTTAACATGCTGGTAAATATCGTATCCACATTGAAACGCAGCGTAATTTGCACATCCTTCATCAACCCATGTATGTTCTTTTGGTGAGTGTTCCCAGTGTATAATATGTTGCAGTTCATGAGCAATAACTGCCTGCATTTGAGAATTATTCAGGAGTTTATCTTTTGCATCAATATACAAAATTTCGCCAACATTACTGTGGAGTGGTCCGAGTGTCGGGTGTTGAAGAATACCTCGATGTTGATCAATCGGCATGAAATATCCGACTGTAGAATGGGTGTTACCAACATCACGTATATTGAGTAGTAGCAATATTACTTTTTCGTTTCTATCAATATCTGGTACCGGTCCAATGTCTTCCGTTAGGATCTGATAGATTCCACGGTTTGGATCTGCTGGTGTTGTAAAATTAAATGCGTTTTGGATAGTTTGAACTGTTATGGGAGAGACATTTCGTCGCCATTCTGAGTTTTCAACATAAATATAACAGTGAGGTCCACTACCTTGCAATGTAGTATTGATAGTGTACTGCTGTTTTTTTGCGAAATCTATGGCAAAGAAGGTGCGTTCGGACCCGATTGGAAGTTCTGGGGCAGCAGGTTGTGCGGGTGCAGAGGGTACATCTGGTATAACATGTGTACCGATATGGTTTTTTATTTCAGGAACCCCGCACTGGAACGTTTCACCGTATTGGATGAAAAACGTTAGTGTCAATAAGATAACCTTGATGGTGATATATCGCATCATTGATTAAGGCGTTCATGTATCTCTTCGTTATCTGGTTCAATTGTTTTGGCTTGTTCCCAGACACTTTGAGCTTTTCCGGGTTCACCATTCTTGAGATATGCATCCCCAAGATGCATAAGAATTTCTGCGTTATTAGGTGCTTGTTGATTTGCCTCTTCTAAAGTTCTGACAGCTTCAGCAAACTTTCCTTGTTTATAAAATACCCATCCAAGACTATCAAGATATGCCCCATTTGTTGGGGATTTTTTGAGTGCTCGTTTGATTAACGCCTCAGCTTCATCAAGTTGTATACCTTGTTGTGCATATAGATACCCGAGTGCATTAAGAGCAATTTCATGTGCAGGTTCCATAGTAAGCGTTTTACGCAAATATGTCTCTGCCATTTCAAAGTTTCCCATACTTTGATAGACTGAACCAATTCCGTATGTTGCGCCGATATGATCTGGAACTTCAGCGAGAAGTTGCTTAAACGCGTCCTCAGCATTTTCAAGTTTTTCAAATATTATATAAACATTAGCCAATGCATACTGTGCAGTAATCATTTTTTCAAGATAGAATGCATGTTGAGCATCATTCTTAGGATTGTTGAGAATTTCTTTAGAAAAGAAGATTGCACGTCCGAGGTATCTCTCTGCATCTTGAATAAGTGTTGCAGGATCAATCAATTCTCTATTATCCTCTTTATTTTTCAGTGCTTGTATCTCATAAGCCAGATTTTCCAGTACCAACCCAAGACCTATGTTTGCATCAACATTATTCGGTTCGACCTCAACAGCTTTCATAAAAGTTTCTTGTGCTTGCTTAATCTTCCCGGTATCATAGTATATATATCCTACAGTGTTCAGCACATTTAAATCATTAGGCTTAATCTTTATAACACGTTGATAAGCGTCAATCGCCTCTTGTATTTTTTTCTGCTTTTTGTATATATCTCCTAAGGATTTGTGATATTGGGGATCGAAAGGCACTATCCGTGTAAGTGCCTTGAATGATTTTTCAGCAGTATCAAAATCCTGAAGTTGAAATGATATATCCGACAGCATCCGATGTGCCATAAAATGATCTGAATCCAATTCGGTAACTCTTTTAAGTGTCTCTACTAATTTTTTTATCCCGCGTCCTCCTGAATAAGACGCACGGTGTGCTAAAATTTGGGCAAGTTGCCATGTCGCGGGAACATGGGAAGGATCAATTTCAAGAGCTTTCTCAATATCTTTCTCAGCTCCACGAATATCCTGTAGTCGTTGATACCGGAGCTGTGCTCGTTTATACCAGACAAAAGCAGAGTCTTCAACATCATTTACCAATTGATCGTACAACTGTTTTGAGATCGTCAGATCTTCTGTAGATCGCTGCAAATAGACTGCTGCCATCATCCGTGAATAGGTCTTGCTTATGTCGGAGACATTATTTTCTGTTACAAGTTCTGGAGTTTCAAGCGGATAAACATCTTGGGCAAATATAGCGATCCTTGTAGCCATAAGACAAAATATACTAACAAGAAATAAGACCGTCCAATTTTTCTTTTTTATCACCATCTCCTAACTTACTCCTATTCAATTAATGTAATGGAACTTGTTGTCCATTTTTTATTCAGTGTTAGTTGCGGTTATTTTAGCCACATCTACGAGTTTTTCATCTTCACCTAAACTCATGAGTCTCACACCTTGTGTCGCCCGTCCAATTACGCGAACATCGCTGACAGCCATCCGAGTAACATATCCTGCAGAACTAATCAAAACAAGCTCGTCTGGATCCGCAACTAATTTTGCAGAAACCATTGCCCCATTACGAGTTGAACGTTTAATCGCTGTGAGACCTACGCCGCCACGTTTTTGAGAACGATATGCCGACAATGCTGTACGTTTACCATAACCATTTTCAGTTACAACCAATAGAGAATCGTTTTCATCTGCCGAACACACCATGTCTACGACATAGTCATCTTCACCACTGAGTCGGATACCTCTAACCCCACGTGTTGCGCGCCCCATGCTCCGCACCTCTGATTCGTTAAAGCGGATAGAGTTCCCATTGTGACTAACCAAAATAACTTCATAATTTCCATCAGTCAGTTGAGCACCAATTAACTGGTCACCATCATCCAATTTTACAGCAATGATACCACTTGAAATTCGGTTGCTAAAATCGGTAAGTGCGGTTTTTTTCACAATACCATTCCTTGTTGCCATAAGGATATATTGTTCTTCATTAAACTCTCGTACAGGTAAGAATGCGGAAATAGTCTCGGTATCTCCAAGCTTTAACATATTTACTGCAGCACGTCCAGCTGCGGTACGCGAACCTTCCGGTATTTCATAAACTTTTTTTACATAACACTTACCAAAACTCGTAAAGAAAAGCAGAGATTGGTGGGCTGTTGCAATAATTAATTGTTCTAAGAAATCGCCATCTTTGGGATTTCCACCTTTAATACCAACACCCCCACGATTTTGTGTTTGATATGTGTCCATTGGAATTCGTTTTAGATAACCTGAATGTGTCAGTGTAACAACCATTTCTTCATCAGCAATCAAGTCTTCCATTTCAAAACTTCTTACTTCATCAACTATTTCGGTAAGACGATCATCCCCATGATCTTCTTTCAATCCTTCTAATTCTTCTCTGATGATATTGGTAACAAGTTCATCACTTTCAAGAATTGCCTTGAATTCTGCAATTTGAACCAGTAGATCTTCGTATTCGTCATTAATACGTTGGCGTTCTAAACCGGTCAACTGGCGCAAAGTTAGATCCAATACTTCCCGTGCTTGAATTTCGGATAGTTCAAATTGTTCCTGAAGTTGTTCTCTTGCCTCTTGTGGTGTTTCGGCGGTTTGAACAATTTCTATCACCTCGTCAATATTTTCAAGAGCGATACGGTATCCTTCTAAAACATGAGCTCTATTTTCGCATCGTGTTAAATCGAACTGTGTTCGTCGACGGATAACATCGCGTCTATGTTCTAAATAATAATTCAGAATTTCGGTGAGCGTTAATACTTTCGGGAGTCCTTCTACAAGACAAAGCATATTTGCAGAATAGTGTTGCTGCATCTTTGTGTGTTTATACAACTGATTTAGGATAACCTGTGGTACCTCTCCTCGCTTGAGTTCAATGACAATGCGAATATCCTCATCAGATTCATCTCGAATATCGGAAATTCCAGTTATTACTTTGGTCACCACCAACTCATATATTTCATCAAGTAGTTTATTCTTCTTTACATGATAAGGTATTTCAGTAACGATAATCTGCTCCCGTTCACCTCGAGATTTATCATTTGTCATGGGTTCAATTTCTACCCTTGCGCGCACCGGCATATTCCCTTTTCCTGTAGTATACATCTTCTTGATTTCATTCCTACCGACAATGATTCCACCCGTAGGAAAATCAGGTCCAGGAATAAATTCAAGTAATTCATCAACAGTAGCCTCAGGAAAATCAAGTGTATGTAAGAGAGCATCAACTACTTCGTTTAGATTATGTGGCGGTATTTTCGTTTGATAACCAACACCGATGCCGGTGGTACCATTAACAAGGATATTCGGAAGAAGACCTGGCAACACAGTTGGTTCTTCCATGGATTCTTTATAATTTGGTTGAAAATCAACTGTATCTTTCTTAATATCAAGTAGAAGTGTCTCAGCAATCTTGGTAAGTCTGCATTCCGTATACCGCATTGCACCTGCAGGGTCTTCGTCTATTGATCCAAAGTTGCCTTGTCCGTAAATTAAGGGATACCGCATAGTAAAGTCTTGAGCAAGTCCTACAAGTGTTCCATAAATCGGACCATCCCCGTGTGGATGGAAATTTTTCATCACCTCACCAACGACCGCAGCACATTTATCAGTAGGACGGTCATTCGTTAGGTTGAGTTCACCCATAGCATAGATTATCCGTCGTGCACTCGGTTTCAAACCATCCCGTACATCTGGGATAGCTCTATTCGTATTTACGCTCATAGCGTAGGTGAGATATGATGTTTGTAATTCAGATTCTATTGTGCGCCTAATGATATTTTCTTCTTGCATTTCCTTCTCTTATAATCTAAGTTGGTAGTATAACCTGAGTTTGATAAATCATTTATACTCGGTGCGCTGAAGCAACAAATTACCGATTCCAATTATCAAACTTATGTTAAGTTATGAATATGCCGTCTGTGCCTGTTAAATCGGAAAAATATGACATATCGAATGTGTTATGCCCCATAAACATCAAGTTCAACTTGTGTTCCGAAACGTTCTATAAGGGCACGACGAGGTTCTACAGATTCACCCATCAGCAATGTGAACATACGCTCTGCGTGTACAGCATCCTCCAAAGTCACCTGTAATAAAACACGCGCATCTATTTGCATCGTTGTTTCTCGTAATTGCTTTGTATTCATTTCAGCAAGTCCTTTAAAACGTATCAGCGTCATACCTCTATTAGAACTTGACCTGACAATTGTAAGGAGTTGGGAAACAGATTTAGCCGATTGTTTATCATCCGATTTAGACACTTCAAACAACGGATCATCATCCTCTTCTGTATCTACAAAATCTTCAGGTAGAATACCTAAATCTTTAATACACTGTATATAGTCTGAAAGTTCGGTATGTATAGTAGCATCAGATTTTACCTGATTTTGGATTGCGTCATTAACAGACATTTCTGATATTGGTATTTCTGTGTCCGTACCGCTATCGTCAGATTCAGTATTTCCACTTTCGTCACCAGATGTTTCATCATTGAATTCAAGCGGTAATTCGCCTTGTTGGGCATTTTCTGTATGCGATTCAAGAATATCCATTACTGTATCTACTGGATCCTCATGGGTGTCTTCGGACTCCGTGAGAGTAGATCCACCCTCTACTTCAGGTATATCTTGCTCTTCAAGAGGCTCCCATAAATATCCAACCAATTCCTGTAGCGTTTTGTTCGAACGTCCGCTCATCTCAGACAATCCTTTCTCAATTCGAGACAGGGCTTTAATACAATTTACTGCTTCCTCTTCTGTATAAGGTGTATCGCGCCGTTTATTCATTATCTCTTGAGAACCAGCAGAAGCTTCTAACATATAATCTTCCAAAGCATCGTCGTCTTGTAGGTATTCTGATCGGCGTCCTCTTCTAATTTGGAAGAGGGGTGGCTGGGCAATATAGAGACGTCCCGCATGGATTAATTCTGCCATCTGTCGAAAGAAAAAAGTCAACAAGAGGGTACGGATGTGTGCACCATCAACATCAGCATCCGCCATAATAATAACTTTACCATACCGTAATTTTTCCAACTCAAATTCTTCTGATCCAATACCGGTGCCAAGCGCAGTAACAATATCAACGACTTGTTCATTCTTTAGAATCTTATCTAACCGTGCCTTATCAACATTAATACCTTTACCTCTTAATGGTAAGACAGCTTGAAATGTTCGGTCACGTCCTTGTTTTGCAGGTCCCCCTGCAGAATCACCCTCAACAAGAAATATCTCCGTTTTTTCTCTATCGCGTTCAGAACAATCAGCCAGTTTGCTTGGCATTGATGCTGAATCAAGAATACCTTTCCGTCGAATAATATCTCTTTGTTGTCTTGCTGCTTCACGGGCACGTGCTGCTTGTATATTCTTTTGTACGATTCTTTTTGCAAGTCCAGGCTGTTCCTCTAAATATTCTTTTAGCTGCTGGTTTACGATAGTCATAACAATACCTTCAACTTCAGTATTCCCAAGCTTTGACTTTGTTTGTCCTTCAAACTGAGGCTCAGGTACTTTAACACTGATGACAGCAGTAATCCCTTCACGGATATCTTCGCCAGTAGGTGTAATTTTTTCACCTTTTAGCAGCCCATTATCTTTTGTATATACATTGAATGTCCGTGTCATAGCACTTTTGAAACCACTCTCATGAAACCCACCTTCTGTCGTTCTAATGTTATTTGCATAAGAAAATATATTCTCTGAATAACCTGTGTTATATTGAATAGCAATTTCAACACGAATACCTTCCGCAGTCCCTTCAAAATATATTGGGGTTGTATGAAATACTTCCTTATTTTCATTTTGGAAACTAACAAAAGAGGCAATACCACCTTCATAATGATAGACTACTTCTGCTTCATCTCCTTGTTCGCCCACTCTAAGATCTTTGAATCGGATGCGAACCCCTCGGTTGAGAAATGCGAGTTCACGTAGGCGTTCCTTTAGGGTCTGAGCTTGAAAGTCAAGTGAATCAAAGATTTCATGATCTGGCATGAACATGGTTTCTGTACCACTATTTTTTGTTTCACCAACAATCTCTACATCTTTTACAGGTATTCCGCGTTTATACTGCTGTTCGTATATTTTTTCATCCTGTGCCACTCGGACAGTCAACCATTCAGACAGAGCGTTTACACAGGAAGCCCCTACTCCGTGCAATCCACCAGCTGTTTGATATCCGACATCTGCACGTCCATCAAATTTACCACCTGCATGAAGGGTTGTCATGACGACCTGAAGTGCAGATACACCAGATTGGTGTTTATCTACAGGGATACCCCTTCCATCATCAGATACAGTTACACTACCATCAGCATTGAGCGTGATTCTAATCTCAGATCCATGCCCAGCTCCAAATTCGTCAATGGAGTTGTCAACAAGCTCCATCACAAGATGATGAAGCCCCGCAGCACCAGTACTTCCAATATACATACCTGGTCGCTTACGAACCGCTTCCAATCCTTCTAATATTTGAATAGATGATGCAGTATAGTCATTTGACATTATATTTTCCTTATAGTCCTTATAGATTATCAGTTATTGGCTTTGTTTATCAGTTGCCCCAATTAGGTAAAATTTGAAAGCAATTATGAAATCATCTGTAAGATAAAGCAACCGAATCACAGCAACACAAAAACATTACTTATAGTTATAATATATTAAAAATATTTATAACAAAATCCGTCAACTTATATATGTTTTATAGTCTAACTTGTTTTGTAATATCACTAATATAAAATTGATTTTACTTATATGCATTGTAGCATAAACGACACTACTTCTGCAACCTCTTTTTTTATCTATTTTGTGAAAATGTTATAGACATTATTCTCAACTGTTCAATTCCCATCATCTACTTTTTCTGTGTCAGCGCATTGTGTTGTAAAGAGGGTTTTTAACGCCTCACGTAATTCTTGATCGTTTACAACTGAAACCATAGATTCTATCTGTTGCTTCATTTCTGATGACACCGGTATAACATTTTTTTCAACTGTATCAGTCTTTGATTTATCTCTTACACTATGAGATTTTTCTTTGGAAAAACGTGGGTTAAAGTTAAACCGAATATCGACGATATTTTTTGTCATGGTAACTTTCCGAACCTTTGGATCTTCGTTCTCAAGTTCACTTTTGAGTTTTTCTATAATATCAATTTTCATCATTGTCATTTCATTCGCATAGACAGGATGGGACACATCAACTCTTAAAATCCCGTTATATAATGAAATCGGTGCACTTTGTGCAGCATTTGCCTTCCCAACAACCGACTCCCAAATATCAAAAACACGTCTTTCATATAGTTTATCAGACCAGCCACGTTTACGTAGAACACCTTCTACAACATCATGTACCTTTACTGTACCCCGTTGTATTTGTACTCTCCGTCTCTGTTTACCTGATTTTCCATATTGCATTTAATACACCTTATCCAATATATGATTATGGCATGACAAGTATTAGTATAAATTTACTGTTTTCAACGTTCTAACTTCCATCTACGATGACACCTTCTTCAACCGTTAACAGGTGAACATCTGGTAGTTCGTCTCCCATAACATCTTTATCGGTAGCGGTAATAACTGTTTGGGCAGCAACCCCTTGAAGATAGGATAATAGATACGCTCGTCTCTTTACATCCAATTCAGATAAAACATCATCCAAAAGGAAAAGTGGAGCACTTCCAGTATCTTCTCTTATATACTCTAACTCAGCAAGTTTTAAAGCAAGGGCAATTGTCCTATGTTGTCCTTGTGAGGCATAGGTACGAGCTGTTTCTCGTAATTTTTCATCTTCAGCATCTACTTTCTCTAATGCCAATGTAAAATCATCACGATGTGGACCAACAAGGGTTACACCCCGACGCACTTCATCACGACGAGCTTTTGTTACTGCTTCACGAAAATGTTCGGTTAGATTAGTTATATCTGATATAGCCTCTCCACCATTCTCTATTCCGGGGATATATTCCAATATTAACCGTTCCATTCCACCTGTCAACGATAGATGGGTATTTTCCACAACAACACTTACACGTTTCAAGGCAGTAAATCGAGCCCCAATTAAAGCGACTCCGGATTCAATTAGTAATCCATCCCATACAGACACCTCATTAGCAACACCTTTCCCTATACTCAACTGTTTTAATAACGCATTCCGGTGTTGCAATATTCCACGATACCGTTGCAGTTCATCTAAATACTCACGATTTAATTGACATAAGAGTAAATCAATCCATCGTCTGCGGAATGTCGGAGATCCTTTTACAAGATCCAATGATTCTGGTGAGAAAACGACTACATTGAACTGTCCTATCCAATCCGAGCGTCTCCGTTGGAGAACACCATCAGTTTTTAAACGAAACGGACCTTGTCGTGGTTTAACTGCTTCAAGCCGGATATGTGTACCTGGTCTTTTATCACTTTGGAAATATCCTGTAACAGCAAACCCTTCAGTATTATGACGTATTAACTCTGCTGCGGTATTAGATCGGTGGGATTCACCGGTACACAGAAAATATACAGATTCCAGTAGGCTTGTCTTCCCCATAGCGTTTCTACCAACAATCAAGGTTACTGGGGAATGAAATGTTATGTCGCACTCCTGATAATTTCTAAAATTTCGCAAGCACAATCGTTCAAGGTACATCTAAACTCCACTCGTTTGGGTGTATATATTTATCTTCAGTTTAATATAAGATTTTGAAATTTCCTTACTATATAAACTTGTCATTCAAAAAAATCTCATATCAACTAATAAACTATACCATAATGATTGCTTGCAAATATACCTATTATCTACAACCTAAATTTAAAATTATCTATTTCGTAATTATTCACCTATATTAATTATATTAATAATTACATATAATTTAAAATTGTAATTAGCAGTAGTAGTAGGGGGTGTGCATAAGTTGATAACTGCTCTAATCGTTTATGGTATTTGAGATTAGGGGTGTTGATAACATGTGTATTCAATTTTGTAATTATTGACAATTTGTTAATACAATTATCGCGAGTGAAGTTATCAACAAGTTATCAACAAGTTATCAACAAGAATTTAGGAGTTATGCACAGCAATTGTGCATAACATGTGTTTATAGCCTTAGAACTTAGGCAGGGAGCAGGTTAAGTCAACTCATCCATGAACATATTTACTAATTTTTTTGTATCTTCATCTTCAGAACTTAATTTTTCTATTTGTGTGCATGCGTGTATTACTGTTGTATGGTTTTGTCTATGAAATGCTTCAGCAATATCTAATAATGAAAGTTGTGTGAGTTCTCTGCATAAATACATTGCGACTTGTCGTGGGAAGGCTATAGCCTTAGTCCGTTTGGCAGAAAGTAGGTCATCCTTATCCAAGTGAAAGTGGTCTACTACCATTTGTTGTATAGCTGCAGCAGTTACTGCTTTACGACGTGATCCGCTCCGAGTTGATGTATCGTTTAGTGCTGAGCGTGCAAAATCGAGATCTAACTTTTCACCGAGAAAGGACGCTCGTGTATTAAGGCTTAATAATGTACCTTCCAATTGACGGATGTTCGATGTGACGATTTCTGCTATATAATTTAGAACTTCATCAGAAATATCATCCAGACCTTGTTCTTGACATTTGCCTCGTAGAATTGCCAGTCTCAACTCATAATTCGGCTTATCGATTTCCGCCACCATACCCCATTCAAACCGTGAGCTTAATCTCTCTTCAAGATTCTCAAGCATGCTTGGTGAACGGTCACTTGACAAAACGATTTGCCCTGAGTTTAAATACAGATCGTTGAAAGTATTAAAAAATTCCTCTTGTGTACCTTCTTTGCGTTGTAAGAACTGAATGTCATCAATTAATAGTAGATCGGTTTTACGATATTTGTTCCGGAAATCTTGTGCTGAAGTGCGTTTGACAATAGATTCAATATACTCGTTCATAAAGGTCTCAGAGGTGACGTAAAGAACTTTACAATCATGTATTTTTTCCTGTACTCTGTTGCCAATAGCATGTAATAAATGTGTTTTGCCAAGTCCAACACCACCATAAATAAAAAGTGGGTTATACTCCGCGCCCGGGTCATCTGAAACTGAATACGCAGTTGCATGACATATACGATTGCTTTGCCCAACAATAAAATTGTCGAAAACGTAGTTTGGATTTAAACTGGCAGATTCAGAAGATCCGTTTTGAGAAGGCGGTTTTGGTTCTTCGGATGCCGTCTCACTTTCAAGTGGTGGTTCAACGGTAAATTTTAATGTACAGTCTACACCCATTCGATCAGCTAATGATTTATCAATATTCTTGAGATATCTATTCTCAATTTCAGCCTGTGTGTATGTAGAAGGAACAGCTATGATGAAGGAATCTTCGGTGAGAGTATGAGGTCTTGCTTGACGTAAATAGACATCATCGTCAGCAGAATCGTCAAGATCCTCTAAGATATCTAACCAGAGTTTATCAGGGTTCTGATTCATGAGAATATTCCTATTTATTTATAATATTACAGCTGTAATTAGTTGGGATATTTCCAATCAAATCTTAACGACGCGAACGTGAATTATACAGAATTAAATTTAATTATCAAATTAAAACAGCGTAATTTTTTATTAAAAAATAAGGTCTTTTTACGCCCTATTTTTTCAGAAATTTTGTAGTAGGAATTAAGCGGGATTCTAACTGAATCCTTTCCACAATTTTGTTTAAAAAAGTAAAATTATGGTCTGTTTTGGTTTGATAATTACATTCTAAATGGGTGTGCTCGCATGCTTAAATCTTATAGTTTTTATACAAATCATTATAACTAACGTTGCTTTTACGGAATTGATAACGATTCTCTAAACAGAATAATTTGACAAAATGAGAAAAATTGGGTATCCTTATTGTTGCTGATTGCGTTAAATCAATATTCCATGCGGTGCCAAAAAGTTAAGCAATAGAAAGGATAAGAGTAATGAAACGTACCTATCAACCGCATAGGCGGAAACGAAAAAATAAACTCGGATTTAGAAAACGTATGTCTACTCGGCATGGAAGAAAAACCATTGCCCGCAGACGCGCTAAAGGTAGAAGAGTCCTAAGTGCCTAAAGCTGCTTCGGAACAAAGATGCCTCGTACATTTAACATACCTCGTTTTTATGAAAGTCCAATCATATCGACCGTTAAGGCATCACGGCGAAATATGGATGCCCGTAAACGGGATCTATCCCCCTCCGTTTTAGATTTTGGACCTGTTCGTTTTAAGATTGCACGCCACTTCGGATTCTGTTATGGAGTCGAAAACGCTGTAGAGATTGCTTATCGTGCCCTTGAAGAGAATCCTGATAAACGAATATTCCTTCTCTCTGAAATAATTCATAATCCTCGTGTTAACGACAATTTACGACATCACGGTGTACAATTTCTCTCTGATACAGAGGGAAACCCGTTACTACCGTTTGATGTGTTAATCCCTGACGATGTCGTAATTGTACCTGCCTTTGGGACAACGTTAGAGGTTGAGGAAGAACTCAACAATCGCGGTGTTACCCTCTCGTCCTATAATACTACATGTCCATTCGTTGAAAAGGTGTGGAAACGTAGTCAAGAAATCGGTAAGCAAGATTATACGGTTGTTGTTCATGGTAAGCGATACCATGAAGAGACCCGTGCCACTTTTTCACATGCTCAATCAGAAGCTCCTGTTGTTGTTGTTCGTGATCTTGCTGAAGCAGAAAACCTTGCGAAAGTAATTAGCGGAGAAGCAGATGCTGATTTTTTCTTTGCAAAGTTTGCTGACCGATATTCGGAAGGTTTCCATCCAGATTTACATCTAAAACGGGTCGGTGTTGTTAATCAAACAACGATGCTTGCTACTGAAACACAGGCGATTGCAGATTTATTACGAAAAGCTATTGTCCTACGTTATGGTGAAGCTAATCTGGCAGAACATTTTGCTGATACAAAGGATACATTGTGCTACGCAACAAAAGAGAATCAAGATGCAACGTTAGCGTTGATTGCTGAAGGTGGAGATGTAGCAGTTGTAGTAGGTGGATATAATTCCTCGAATACGAGTCATCTGGTGGAACTGTGCGAACATAAACTTCCAACCTACTTTGTACGAGACGCTGATGAGTTAATCAGTCCAGTACAGATTCGCCATCTGAGTCTTGAAACAAAAAAGGTTCAGTTGACGGAGGATTGGCTGCTAACTGAAAAACCGAATAGACTTCCTGTCGACATTGTTTTGACTGCGGGTGCGTCTTGTCCAGATATCCTCCTTGATGAGGTGTTGCGTAAGATAGTTGGATGGTTTCCCAATACGCGTTCGGTGGATGATGTGCTTGTGCCTTATGCAGAGGATTCCAAGTAAATATAAACATTCAACAGCCTCACTCTTTGATATAATTACACTTTTGCAAAACTGTCTGATATTCTGGGTTTCCGATTATATCTCTTACGGGTCGGATTGCATATATTTTGTTATAAACATTAGCCGAATTCTTGTCCTTCCAATGTCACTTAATATCCATATTTCAAAGTGAACAAGGTTTATAACTGTCTCAAACTGTCTTTACAAACTTACTGATTTCTTTTCATTGTTAATATTCTAATTCGCTCATGTATGAATTGAGTGCGAACATTTTCAGCGAAGTCAATGGACATGGGTATTCTTGTTTTCTATTAGCACTTATTCTCTACATGAACCTCTAATTTTATACATTTAAATCAATAAAGGATTGTCTTTTTTATTGAAAATATCAAATAATTTACCACTCCTAACATCATGTTCTATGTGCTAAATTCAATATCAATATTTTTGATAAGTTCACATATTCTTCCAACGTCTTCTTTCTTTTCTAAAAATTCTTTATAACTCTGATATGCTTCTTGAATGAGTTCCCTATAAAGTAAGACACGCGTATTTTTCCTATCAAGACTATCCTTTGACATTTGGCGATTTTGTGTGGTCGTCCAATCTGTGAGTTCTTCACCAACAACACAGAGTATTTCAATAGGATCATCACCAGCACCTATCAAATTAAGTTGTTTTTCCAAAGCAGTTCTATATTTACTAACTTGTTCCCATAATGCAGATTCACTAATTTTAACACCCGGACGCTTCAACTCTATAATGACGTTTTGTCCTGCCATTTTTTTATATCTGATGTCAATTCGTCCTTTACGCTCTTCATCGGTTAACTTTTCACTAATTACATCAAATGCAGTCGTAACATTTTGCTCTATATACATATGATCACTGGCTCTTTCCCATGAAGGATCAAGTAACCAGAAATGTTTTGGAAGATATTCTTGTATTACTTTTTCAAGAACATTGTCCTCAACATGTTTACTAAAGACTTCAATTACATGGAGTCGCTCATTAACTATCTTATAATAGTGTGAAGCTTCAACGTCCGCATGTTCAGCGAATATCTTGGTTATCTCAGCAGAATTTTCAGGAGTCAAGTTTTCAAGCATTGAAAGCCTTTCTCTATACATTAGATTTTCGAAAGCCAGAACACAATGCTTATATAGATCAACCCGCTGATGATCGTCTAATTCAAGTTGACCAATTTTACCTAAAATAGCTTCCGCATTCTCCTTCTTGTCACCTCTCATGGTATCCAACCATTTATCGATTGCGGGTATCTTTCTTGCGTCAATTACTCCTTTTTTCTTTTGACGCGCCAACCATTTTTTTTCAATTATTTTTAATGCACTATTAACCCTATCTCGAAGAGCTAAATATCGAGGGTCATCTTTGATGATTTCTTGCCGGTTGCTGGTTGCAATATCAGGTTCATTATTCTGGTCAAGGAAATCTGCATGAATTTCACCGATTAGGTATTTTGTATAAAGACCGCCTTCCCTAAAGTCTTCAAGGATATCTTCTTGTGCAAGTTTTCCACGAACCATAATCACTATTTTATTAAGATTTTCATCCCCTTCTTTGTCTGTAAGATCCCCAGATTTCTGCACGGTTCCAATCCAACCTGTTACTGAGTGTTGAGTATCCCCCTCTATATCAATTGCTCCATCTATTTTCTCAGCGAATTCATCCTTTTCTAATTGGCATAAATCAATATATTCTTCACTTTTATCTCCAAAGTACCATAAATACCGCATTTTATGAAAATAGTCCCTATCTGTGATCTGTATTGGTTCACCGTTTATATTAACTGAAAAGGTATATTCGTCCCCGATAATACTAAATCTGCGTGCTATTCGTTTACGCAAATAGGATTCAAGATTTGAAGTACGTTTTTTTATATTTGTTAAAACAATTTTAGTTCCATTATCGTCTAAAGTTATATGAGTGTCATCCAAAGATTCCGGATAGTATGATTTATTCTCTTTATTTCTATTATTCTGTTCTGTCAGGTTTTCAATATCTTTGGCAGACATCCGAAATCCGTACTTATTTCCTGATTTCACGGTATGTATTTCAATAGTATCTGCAATAGAGAAGAGCGAGAGTTTACCTATACCTTTTCTCCCCATTACTGGACGATTGAATTTAGCAGTTACTTTAGTATCATCACGTTTCTTGTATCCAACGTTGAGATACTTTTTATTTATATCCACTTCATCCATGCCATGACCGTCATCTGTAATGGTAATTGACTTAGGTTCAATCTTAATGTTAACGACTGATGCATCTGCATCCCAAGAATTAGCGACAACTTCAGACAGAACGGCAGGAACATTACTGTAAAGATTGATCCCGAGGTGGTTCAAGACATTAAGGGTAATACTCATTTCATATTTTTCTTCAATCATGATAATAATCCTTTACATGATCTTGTATATGATAGCCGATGGTAGTTGCAAGTTTCACAGGGACAGCGTTTCCAATATGTTTTCCTAATTGGAGAATCTGAACGGGATGATCGTGATCAACGAATTCGTAATCTTTCGGGAATGTCTGCAAAAGAGCTCCTTCTCGAATTGAAAGGGCTCGATTCTGTTCAGGATGCCCAAAACGACCGCTACCATAATTATGAAATTGTGTTGTTATCGTAGGTGAAGGTTCATCCCATTTCATACGTCCATAAACAGACTTATAAGTTTGTCCGGACGCTTTTTTATGACATGGTGCAAGTAGGTCCTTATGCCAATCGTCCCATGTTCCACCTTGTTTTGATTGTTTAATTCGTTCAATATTCTTATCTAAGAGTCTTGGTGATACATGTAACTTATCAGTTTCGCACTTTTCCCCCGCAGCAATATTAGGGAGATTCCCTATTGTATCTCTAACGGTTGAATAAGGTTCTAAACCATTGTGACCATACGGTGAATGTGTTTCACAAAGAGGATCGATTTTCCCCAAGATAGAGGCTATAACAACAAGCCGACGCCGTATCTGTGGAACTCCATAATTGGGACAGTAAACTATATCGGAATCAAATTTATAACCAAGAGACTTCAATTTATCAAGAAACTCTAAATATATGTTCTGATGCCGAATTGGCGGAACATTTTCAAATGTGATAAGTTCAGGTACAACTTCTTCAACCAGTCTCCCAAATTCAGATAGTAAGTTCCATTTTTCATCATTTTGTGCAGGTTGTCTTCTATTCTTAGGTAGAGATGAAAATGGTTGGCATGGGGCACATCCAGCGAGTAATTTGAGATGACCTTCTGGATAGAAATCGTTAAGATCATCAGCTGTTATTTCACGAATGTCTTGTTCAATAAACTCAGCTTCATTATTTTTGTTGTATGCATACCGGCACGTTGGGTCAACATCTATTCCAGCAGCTACGTTTATACCTGATTTGTGGAGACCATAAGTCAGACCGCCAACACCACAAAATAGATCCACAGCAGAAATAACTACGGATTTATTATCTTTTGACAATGCATTCATAACACTAACCTTTTTATAAAAGACACTATATTATATGAAGGGGTATAATATGAAGATTAATTTTGTTTTAATAGACATTCCGTAAGTCTTATTATACATTTAAAATACTACAACATCAACCACAAACGATAATTAACTGTTTACAAACGGATAATTTTGTTGTCTTTCCTATATTAAAACATTTGTGGTTGTAAAGGTGTCTTGCCATTTGTATCCCACGGTTTGTTCATACACTTTTTAGAAGGTATGACATACTTTGTATTACTTGTCATAAACAGGTAAAAAATCCGTAACCGCTATTTTCCGTTTCATAAAACATCATAGACACACTCCATCCGCATTCCATACAACGGGTTTACAGCACACGGAGCATGCCTACTACTATACAATCAACCTTACTCATTCGGATTATCAGCCGTACGAACCTTAATTGCCTCTAGTGTTAACGCACCAAGAGGTTTTTCTCCCTTTAGTACACGTTCAAAATCGTCAACAATCATATCAGCAACACGTAAATTCGAATCCTCAGTCCTACCTGCGATATGTGGTGTATGAACGACGTTATCCCGGTTCCGAAGTTCGTCATCAATTGGTACTGGCTCCCTATCATAAACATCAAACGCACCAGCGAGTTCGTCTTTTACAATCCGTTCACGCAAAGCTTCCATATCAACAGCATGTGCACGTGTAATAATAACAACTAACGCACCCTTACGTAGACGTTCAATACGTTCACGGTTTAGTAGATGGCGAGCGGATGGTGTTGGAGGGACAGAAACAAAAACAATATCTGCTCTATCAGCCAGTGTGTCCATATCAGCACGTTCTACATCCCATTCAGCAAGAAGTTCATCTGGTACGTACGGGTCAAAACCCATAACGGTTGCGCCGAATACACTACACCATTTCGCTATCTTTCCACCAATTTGTCCAAGACCGATAACACCGATCTGCTTGGTACCCAGATCCCCGTTGACAAAATCAGGATCATCACAGTATTGATGTGCAACGGGTAATTTTTGAGGTCCCCAAATAGGGTTCTCCCAATCCCACAGTTTTTCACCGGTAGCCATCTTCATATGCCATTGTGCTGTACGGCGTAACGAAGACAATGCAAGACCGAATGCACACTCAGCTACAGATTGTGACCAAGCTCGTGTGGATTCAATCACCGGTATACCACGACTTTGACATTTTGCATACGGGATACCGTGTCCTGTGTTATCTGTCATTGTACCGACGACCTTGAGTTTTGGTGCGTTATCTATACACTCATCAGTGAGGCGGCCACCCCATTGTGAAATTCCGATAACTTCGCTGAGATCCACCTGTTGATGGATAGGATCTTGGCTGGTTGTGTTGAGGACGAGGGTTACGCCTAAGTTTTCCAGACGTTTTACCATCTGTTCGTGGACGAAGGGCCATGAACGTTCTAAACCAGGGTTACGAGTAAATAAGAATTGCGGTGTTGACATTCAACTATTCCTCCTATTATGAAATAACAATGTGTGGTGGGGTCGGATATCTTCCACGGCGGTTACCGTAGAGAGTGAGTCCACCTCTGTTTTCGGCATTACCTTTGACTTCATAACGTACCGTAAGTGTATCTGTGACACCATTCAGACATGTTTCCTGATCTAATGGTATCCGATACAGGTAACCGTAGTTGCCAAGGTTTTCGTGGATATAAGTGAGGACACCACGTGCATCTGCAGGACAATCAGGGAGTGTTATGGTTTCTACCTCAGTACCATTTACAGAAATTGTAACATCCGATGGATATTTTTCAGGTTCAGTTTGTCGTGAACCCCCGTTTGATGAAGATGCCTCAAAGACAAGTTCCATCTTGGTAATCTCTTCACGGATTACATCATCAGGGAGAGACACCTGGTATTCAACGTAACCTGCACCTTGTGCAGTAAGACGTTGTTCGGTTATTTCGGAACCGGCATCCCATTTACTGGTAGAGATGTCCCCTGGAAGATGCGAAAGTGAGGTGAGACCAGAACTGTCTTCCAGATAGATTTCAAAATTGATGTAATTTCGGGCAACTACTGCACCACTATCATCAGATACCCATACATGGAGCGTACCAACAGACGAGTTAACTTCTGGTATGGTAATTTCAAGTTGGTGTACCTGTTCTACTTGATACTGCGGAAAAGGAATACCAACACTGCCACTTACCCGTCTACGCGTTAAATCACCGTTCTGCTCAAGAGTATCCAGTTGCCAATGGAGCGTAGTGCCGTTAATCGTTTTGTCTGAGTAGTGACTGGCATAGATATCGGCTTGTACGATGTCACCAGGAGCAACGACTGTCCCGGGTGGATAGTCAATAGCAATAAAATCAAGCGTGTTGATGTCGTTGTAATCGTATCCAAATTCCTTTACAGAACGGTCATAGTTCATGAAACCGTTGTGTTCCCATTCAATATCCTGCAATTCGGTATAGATGTATCCACAGATTTTCGGATGTAGGCGTAACTCGTTTGTCAGATACTTAAAGCACCAAGCGACATCTTTATCACCTGCCCCAGCGCTAATACCGCCATATTCGCTATTAATTAAAGGGGCATCTGTTTGTGCATTATCCCCTGCGTAATTAAATTTTGAACCGGGATATGTCTGTTCCACGACATTTGCAATATGATCTTTCGCGTGTTTGTAATCGTTTATATAGAAATGCCAAGAGTTGATGTCCGTTTCAACGTGGTCATAAAGGCAGGGAGAGTTATCTTCAATAAGACGAGTAGGATCAATTGATTTTGCTAAGTGATACATCTCTCTTACCCATTCTTGACGATCTTTTAGTTCTTTGAATTCTCCGCCACCGAGTCCCCATGTTTCGTTGAAAACGCACCAGGAGATTATGGACGGGTGGTTGAAATCGCGTGCAATGTTTCCCCGAAGTGCAGTTTCTAATCTACTTTTTGCCACTTCGGTATAGTTACCGAAGTTGGGAATATCGCACATAAAGAGCATACCCAATTTGTCTGCCCAGTAGTAGAGTCGCGGTTCATCAATTTTGATATGAAGCCGTAGAAAGTTAAAACCAAATTCTTTAGCGCGTTCAATATCGGTTCGGATAGCCTCATCTGTCAGAAAGGTATAAACCCCGTCAGGTGTAAATGATTGATTTAATGCACCTAAAAGATATATTGGACGGTTGTTTAGGTAGATATAATTATAATCACCACCCGGTGCCTTCTCAATAGAAACTTTTCGCATTCCGAAATATGTGTAAATTCTATCAATGACAGATTCACCAGATACCAACTTGAGTGTCACATTGTATAGGTTAGGTGTATCTACATCCCAGAGTCTGAGTTTTTCTGATGGGATATTGACGGTGAATTCTGTCTTATCTGCAGCATCAACCTTCCCTGACATATCCTCACATTCCCAATGTATTTCGGTGCCAGATGCGATATTACCATCTACCGTAACATCAAAAGCTGCAGTGCTGTTGTCAATATCGGGAGTTATGTGGCATTGATTTATATATGTTTCGTTTCTGGGTTCCAGAATAACAGGCTGCCAAATGCCACTGGTACGGGTATACCAACCAATCTGTTTTCCAGCAAGTTGTTCACTGTGGTCTTGTGCATCATACGCACGGACAACAATATCTGCTGGTTTACCGAGGGTAAGTGCATCTGTTATATCAAATTCAAAGGGAAGGTAACCGTTTTCATTGCTACCAATGACTTTACCATTCACCCACACTGTTGTTTCCCAGTCAACAGCACAGAATTTCAAAATTACACGTTTGTCGTTCCAATTCTCAGGAACAGAAACAGACCTTCGGTACCACCCAATAGTATGTCGTGGTTCACCACGATAATTTCCTTCGCGGCTTAGACCACCACAGGTAACTTCTTCAGGTGTAAGATAAGCATTTGTGCTAAGGTAATTCTCGCTATTTGCTTGGTCTTCTTCTCCCCACGCTGCAAGGCTTTCCCATGGGTACGGGACCTGTATTTGCAGTGGAAAATTATTCCCATTGGGTAAAAACCATTCTTCTTTATTACCGATATCATTTGGGTCAAAAGCAAATTCCCATGTGCCGTTTAGGTTTATCCAATCAATTCCTTCGGAGGTGCCTCGTTGAAAATCGGGTCTTGGATATTCTGGACGCGGTGTTTCAATTTTTGTCACTATCAGACCGTCCTTGTTCTTTATATATATGTAGATAACTTTTGCTGTACATTATAGGTAATTAGTCGTTTTGATTCAATAGAAATCAAGATTCAGGGTATGTAAAGTTTGACATTAATTCGCTTATCTTGTGTTGGATTACGTGGATTACACATATTTCACGTAGAGAATCCTGTTTAATAACTGATATTTCTGATGGTCAAAAGGTATCAAAACAAACATTTAATCCTAATATACAGACAAAAAATAAGGTATAAAAACAGAGATTTAATCCTAAATACTCAGTCAGAAGATCGTGCTGTTGTTGTATTGTCTGTGCAACGAAAATATGAAAAAAGTTACACTTTTTATATTTGAGGTAATTGATAAAATGAATTCTATATACAAGATGGTCATTGAATTATGGTTTGAAGGATGGACTTCCATTGAAATCGGTGAGAAGTTAGGCATTCCAGAAAGCACAGTGAAGTCGCGCAAACGTGTGATTATTAGGAAAGTGCGTGAGCATTTCGGTGTGTCGCTATTCCAAAATAGCAAACGGTAATAGCGTATTCAATGACGTTTTGTTTGCTGTAAACGGGAGATGTGCTAAAATATAGTACTTTTCCTTCAAATCAATGTCTCAGATATTGATTGAAATAATGGTACCAGAAAGGTATCAAAAGGAGAAGAGTTTACTCCCGTTGTAGACATGTATTAACGGGACGCGAGGTAAAAGAAAAGGAACAACCGAAAAATGAGGACGGTCAAGTCGAAGCGAAACGTATCGGTCCTAATTTTGGATCATATTCAAATAGTAATTCCATAACGCATTATGGTGTCGATCTTAATATGCAGAGTTACACTTCCAGTGCGTATGTTCGTCTTGTCGTATCAGGTCCTAATGGAGAAGATCATTATTTTATTGAGAATGATGTGACATTTAATAGTGTAGATGAAGCGGTTGATATTACCGAGTAAACAACTGTTCTATATTGAAGAACTCCTCTTTGAAGGGGTTCTTCAATAATTAATATGCAAAAGGATAGTAGATATGCCCTTTTTGAAACAGGTAATTTTTTGTATTGTACTAATACTCTCTTCAACAATGACGGATGCCAAGATACTTTTTACCGTAAGACACGATATACACAAAGGTGATGAAGGTGTTTACGTTATGGACGATAATGGGGATAATGTGACACAACTCCGTCGGAACGAAATACGCGAAAAGTATGAGTCCCGTTGGGCAATCAATGGTGAACTGATCGGACTTATGATATATCATAGCCACTTCGGAGGCCTATACCTTATGAATCCAGATGGTTCAAATATTCAAAAATTCATCGGACCCAAGGAGCTGAAAGCTGATCTTGGTAAGTTTGCTTTTTCACCAGACGGGAATTATATTGTATTCTCTATGATTCAAGAGATAAATAGAAAAAACGTACGAAGTGTTCGTGTGATAAATATCAAGACCCGCAAAATCAAGAAGATAGCTGACGATCTAAACATAGCGCAACTCGATTGGTCACCGGATGGTAAATACATTATATTTTCCACACCTGTTCAGTTGGGTGGGGAGAGAGCTGGAAATAGTATCTATATTATGGATGCCGATGGTGATAACATTAGAGAAGTGTTAGCCCCACCAATTGGGGATGAGTTGAATATAGGTAGATGGGCACCAAAATGGTCATCCGATGGAAGATATTTCGTATATAGACAAATTGACTATACGTGGGAGGAACGAAAACCGGAAATTGTATCTATGATCACCAAGGCATTTCGGTATTTTATCGCTGATAAAGACGGCAATACGGTAAAACGGTTAAATATACCTATAGACATAAGTTGTATAGACATTGATTGGATGGACGATGATAAATCTATTGTTTTTACTGGAAGGAAGGCAGCCTTGAACGAGTTACCTCTTGGATGGGGAGAAAACCCACCTCATACTATCTATAAGTATAATATCAAGACAGGTGAAATGAAACGACTTACAGATTTTGAAGGAGATCATTTTTATATTGATTGGATAAGTGATGATGTGCTTTCAGTTTCTCCTGAAGGTAAGAAACCAACACAATGGGGGACAATAAAATAGGTTTATCAGAATTGTAGGGAGACCTTCAAATCGTTTCGCAAATGGTTATACCTTACGAACCAATGCTGAATTCATACAAGTATTCAGCATTGATTCCATCTACAATTGATTTGAAAAGGATTGTGTGGAAGTCTGTTTGCTTTCAATGAGTACAGAGGTTTTAACCATGTAAGTCAATTAATACTCAGATTGATTTTCATTGACAATTTTGTCATAAATGTTATTATTCTTTTCGTTGAGATGATACAGCGAGATTCAGACGGTATTTTGCTAAACCTTGTATAATTATTTGGTTAACACCCTTTTTTATTGTATGGTAGCCTCTGATTATTATGTCATATTCATCAGATTAACGCAAAAGCGTCTTAGACTTTGTAGAAGGTGAGAGGTTAGCACATGGGTATGGGAGTTAACCAAGACACATTGTCTCAAATAATCAGCAACCGTAGATCAACCGCTTGCATAAAGAGGAAAAAATTTGGGTTAACGAGAAGATTGGCGAGTGGCTTTTTTGTTACGCGCGACATAGTTGTGACAAACGTGCATGCAATAAATGGATCTACAAAAGTCTCTATTTGTGGTGGTCATTCACTTACAAAGAGGTACTCGCTTGTAGGTGTAACAGCGTTTGACACCAGAAATGATCTGGCGTTGATAAAAGTTTCCGGACCTGGTGTTCCACTACCGATTGGAAATCTTGAAGCCCTTAAAAAGGGTGAACCTGTTTATTTTATTGGGTATGGACATAACAGCGAATATAATGGTATGATGGGTGTTGTTATTGATCCACGTTGTAACAAACTCTTTCAAATAAAAGTGAAACGCCCCAAAGATAATGTGGGACCAGGTTATAGTGGAGGGGCTGTGTTGAACAACAGCGGTGAAGTCGTCGGTGTTGTTGTTTCTGCTTGTGAAATTGAGAATAGTGAAAAGAGTTATATTTTTGTAAATGCTATTCCAACAATAGTGCTGCGAGAACTGATATCGAATTCAAGGCAAGTTGAGTCTTTGCTAACGTGGCAGAAACGCCCCGAAATAAGAGCCTATACGAAGATAGCTTTGGGTTCCGCCCAATCAGAGAAAGGTAAGTATAAAAAAGCTATATCGTATTATGATTGTGCTATAAAATTAAACGCTGAGTATTTCTATGGGTTCTTTAATCGTGCGCTTGCGAAAGAGGCACTTGGCGATTTTAGTGCTGCCGTGTCAGATTACGATACGACACTCCGTCTCAATCCTGAATTTGTCGTAGCTTATTTTAATCGTGCGCTTGCGAAAGAGGCACTTGGTGATTTTCGGTCCGCTGTCTTAGATTACACACAAGTGATCCGGTTAAATCCACAGTACGACAATGTGTATTTTAATCGTGGGTATGCGAAAGGTGAACTTGGGGATTATAGTGGTGCGATCTTAGATTACGATGCTGCGTTATGCCTGTCCCCTGAAGATGTTGATGTCTACTATAATCGTGGGTATGCGAAAGATGAACTTGGGGATTATCGTGGTGCGATCTTAGATTACGATGCTGCGTTCTGCCTGTCCCCTGAAGATGCTGATGTCTACTATAATCGTGCGCTTGCAATAGAAAAACTTGGACAACAAGCCGCATCTGAAGCGGATTTCAAGAAGGCAAAGGAAAAGTTATGCAAAACAAGATGAAAGACACCATACGCATAGAGTCCAGGGTCTTAAAGTTGCGTGAATGCAATGACCTTGTAATCGAGAAATATCCCGACACATTCAATTTTCTACGACTCTCTCCCGAATTATTCAAAAGACGTTATCCTACCATGGAAGATTGTCTCAAACTTCAGAAACAGATTGAGAAACGGGACGCAGAATTCGGCGAAGCCTATCGTGAAATCTTCGCCGCACTTGCAGAAGATACGGACGTTACCGCAGAAGCAAGGACTGTTACTACAGCGGAATTGACCGAAAGATTCGGTGCGGCTGCCGCTGAAGAAATCGTCAACAATCTTTTTGCGAAATACGGGGTTCCGCCTGTCATCCTATGTAGGAAATGTAAGAAAAAAACGGCAACCTTTGACTCACATCTCATCGGTCCCTGTAGTTGTCAGTCGACAATCCTCTGGTCCTGTCAGGATACGACTGCACATCAAGAGAAGACCTGCGCCAAATGTAAAAATGATTATCGCGTCTGTACTACGTATCGACATAACGCTAAGGACATCAAAGCCGATAGTTATCATGATCAGGAATTATGTTCCCTTGCTTAAAAGAACTAAAGTTTGGACATTTTTCTGCTTTTCCAATGTTTCAGTGAGTTTCTCACACCGACATAACTCATATAAATAAGTTCAAGTGCAAATCAACGTTGTTTCCCAGCGGGGTTTGTTTGGGTGTTTCTTCAGAATGTTTGTAAAAACACCTGTATATAGTTGTCTTGTTTGGAAATCAATTCTTCAGGAAGTCGCAAGTTAGTTAGGTTTTACTAAGATTAGAGACGACGTGCTTGAGAGAGTAAGTTCGCAAGGAAATATGAGAGTGCTTGAGGTTTTACCATTATTGTTGCTTGGGCAGTTCTGAGGGGTCAACACGGCAACCACATCGTAACCGTTGTCCCTTCACTAAGAGTACTATCTATTTCAATCTTACCGTTATGTTCCTCAAGAATCCGTTTTACATTTGCTAATCCGAGGCCTGTCCCTTTATCCTTACGAGTAAAAAACGGCTCAAATAGATGGTCGATATCTTCCTCAGATATACCTACTCCTGTGTCCATAACTTGGATACACACAGCAGCTTTCTCTTTGAAAGTAGACACAGTTAATGTACCACCTTCTGGCATTGCTTCCATTCCATTCAAAACAACATTCATAAATGCTTGTTTCACTTTATCCGAATCGAATTTAAACTCCGTAAGATCACTTGAAAAATCAGATACTAAATGAATCTGGTGATGCTCTAAGTTTGCTTCCATCAATGCTAAAACGGACTGTAATACAGGGGGTAACGGTTGTTGCTCAAGATTAAGCGTTGTCGGACGTGCAAAATCCATCAAACCTTTGACAATGTTATCAATTCTTTCGATTTCCTCAAGGATATATTCGAGAGATTTTTGCTGTTCTGGTGTTACATCAGGCTTTTTCATTAACATCTGCGATAACATCCGCATAGATGATAATGGATTCCGAATTTCGTGGGCAAATGAGGCAGACATTTTTCCCGCAGTTGCTAAACGTTCCGCTTGAATTAACTTGTCCCGCGATTGTTTTAGATCATGAGTCATCTGGTTAAACGCAACAGTTAAATCCCCAATTTCATCCTGTGTCTTAATTTCACACTGATTATCAAGATTACCCTCTGCTACTTGTGTTGTAAAACCAACTAAATCTTTAATCGGATCTGTTAGATTTTTTCCTATTTTCTGACTGATAAAAGCCACAAGGGCAATAACAAACACCGCAATTCCCAACATTGACCATGTAAGCGTCCGTTTAGCATCTGCTATTTCATCCATAGGACGTAAAAGACAGTAGTATCTGCCTTGAGGAAGGATTCGATAAAATACTTTGTAAGGAATACCACCGAGTGTGATGTCATGGGTAATGGGTAAGGTATTCGCGGCTTGGTCTTCAGATTTCTGCTTGATATCCTTTAGTTCAAAAAGGTTAGCAAGGTATTCGTAGTTTTGTTCTTCATCAGAGAGACCGGTGAGAGTTGTAGAGTTGAGCGTATAATCCGATCCAAAAATCATGATTTCTACACTATACGCCTGTTTCACCTTGATATTATCCAAGAAATATCCTGTGTCGACTATGACATTCAGCCATCCTTCTGTTTCACGTGTAAACTGTTCACTGTATTTCCAGACGAATAATTCCACAGTTATCAATGGCACGAGGATCGAAACAAATACAAACAGGAGCAGAAAAGGGAGGACAATTTTGGTTTGAATACTAAAGCGGCGCATAGGTATACCTTATCTCTAAGCACTATAAACACTTTACGCTACTAAACTGTTATTGTCAAGTAAAAGCAGAATGCACACAGAATAGTTATACCATTTCTATTACCATTCACTTTACTTTGTTCATAAACTTCCTATTGCCTATTTCGGGTTTTAGACAAGAATGCGATGATTAAAAGAAAAACCAAATTTTGGGAACATTTTTTGGTTTTTGGTGTGTATATATAATGTCATATCGGCATAAGTGTGTTTTGCATGGGTGAATACAATCTACCCATGGGTGTCAATTGTATGAGGTTGCCTCCTTGTAGTTGGGATTCCAGTCCTTCACCTTAAATACAGTTGTCCCACGTAGTATGCCGTCCTACTCCATCGTTGTTTACTGTAAACTCTCTTTTATCACCTAATAATTATAAAGATTAATAAAGAATTGAGAGAAACCAAAGTCGATTTTATGTGAATCTAAGATAATCCAATATGCATGAAATAATAAAACAACTGCTCAAGGAGAGATAAGTATGCAAAAAATAGAAAACACTGTAGATATGTTGTCAACTAATGAACTCGATTCAATTGATGAAATTACACTCGTTACACGTTTCCAAAATGGTGATACATCGGCATTTAATACATTAGTACTAAAATATCAGGATCAGATTGCTAAACTTATTTACAAATACGTTAAAGACGTTGAAGCCACAAAAGATCTCTCACAAGAAGTATTCCTAAAAGCATATAAAGCGTTGCCAAGATTCAAACATGATTCCGCTTTTTATAGTTGGTTATACCGTATAGCTGAGAATTGTTGCATCGATTTTCAGCGAAAACAGAAAAGACGACAAAATTACTTATATGATGAATTACCTAAAACACCAGAAGAGTGTCTCTTATTTGGTAGTTTTCCATCACCTTCACACTTTGTAGAGATGGAAGAACTTGGGGATATGATCACCAAAGCAATAACACATCTGCCACCTAAGCAACAGGAGGTCTTTAAACTACGGTATGATCAGAAACTTCTTATGAAAGAGATCGCTCTCCATATAAATCGATCAGAAGGTACGGTAAAAACCCATTTACATAAGGCACATCGAAAACTACGTGAACTTCTCCGACCATATTTAGAGAACAAGCCATTGGAATGGGTTGACGAAAAATAGAGCAGGAAAGTATTCGGAATTATAAGCTCTTATTCGTGATTTCCTTTTTCAAAGTTCTCGACCTATCTACGACTTTCACGACGTTATAAACCATTAACACACTACCAAAACCTTGCCTGGGATAGGTGTTTTGGCTGATAAAGGTCTGTAAACACTGTCAAAATTTACATGCCTTGAAAAGGTTTGCGCGTTTTGGTAGAATCATCATAGGTATTTCGGGGAACAATGTGCCTGCTTTTACCTATTTACTCTAAATCAGGAGAATATAATGAATGCCTCTTACGAAAGACCATATAGACCAGTAGATCTAAATACAACATTAACCCAAGGTTTTCCGTTTGTTTCAATGACTGAAAACCTTATGGAAGAAGCCGAATTTGCCACTTCAGGTCGAGCATCTCTTACTTTAGCACGGGGAGATGAAATGACAGTCGTTTTGACTGTTATGAAAGCAGAAACAACATTGAGTGAACATCGAGCACCCTCTGCTGCGGTCGTTGTTATGCTCACAGGAGAGATAATCTTCACATCAAACAAAAATAAAATTACACTTGAAAAAGGGGATGGGGTTACCTTCACTGGTGATGTCCTTCACTCGGTTCATGCAACGAAAGATAGTTCTTTCTTGATTGTTATTGGTGGTAAAGTATCGGATTAAAATGTATCAACATAACTCCTAAATATTGAGAATAAAATGAGGATTCCATTAATAAGTTCATTAAAAAAATATACCAATAGGAAAGTTGGACTTCCTCCAGGAACGCTTGTTTATGTAGGGGAAGAACGAACAGACCCTGTTCAAATTAGTGTTTTCAATTACAATGAAACACTTTTTGACGAGAATATAGTTCAAACAGTTGAGGCATGTCTGCCTTATAGAAATGATGATACTGTATTATGGATTCATGCTGAGGGTATTCATGATGCGGAAATTATTGAAGAGATCGGAGTCCATTTTGGTGTCAATTCTCTTGTGCTTGAGGATTTAATGACTTCCACACAATTACCTAAAATAGAAGTACATGATAAGTATGTATTTATAATTCTCAAAAGCATCGGTTACCCTACGACATCATTAGATATTTCTAAAGAGCAAATCAGTTTGATTATTGGTGAGAATTTTCTGATCTCTCTGCAAGAGGAACCTGGAGATCTATTTGCTTCTGTAAAAGACAGACTACGGAATAAAATGGGTAGAATTCGACAGATGGGTGTCGATTATTTGTTGTGTGCGTTAATTGATATTATTGTCGATAACTACTTTATAATCATTGACCAGCTTAACGACAGAATTGAGGCAGTAGAAGAGCAAGCTATAACCAATCCCACCCCAGAAGTACTTACTGAGATTAATTCATTGAGAAGGGAATTCTTATTTCTACGGAGACCAATACTTCCGTTACGTGATGTACTGGAAGAGACGGTAAAGGGTGAAATACAATTTATTACACAAGACACACATCTGTATTTTCAAGATGTCTATGATCATTTAGAACAGGTGATACACACAATAGAAACTCTACGAATTGCTGTTTCGGAATTGTTTAATACCTATACTTCCGCTATCAGTCATAGGATGAATGAAGTGATGAAAGTATTAACCGTTGTTGCCACTTTTTTTATACCACTTACATTCATCACTGGTATTTATGGCATGAATTTCAAATTCATGCCTGAACTTGATTCACTTTGGGGCTATCCGGTTGTTCTGTTAGCTATGTTGACTATTAGTATCGGAATGTTTATCTATTTCAAACTAAAAAAGTGGCTTTAATTTACGGTATCAAATTGTTATGAAATCATTTAAATCTATCTTTATTTCGGTATTTCTCGGGATTGTTCTGATTGCTATCGTGTTGATCTTGAATGCGAAACGACCAACGGTAGAAGTTAACCAACCAAGTGCCGATTTCGTACGTGCCTCAGGGAAGTGTGCAGAATGTCATCGTCGTACTACGTCTGCTGTTGTCCATCAATTTGAACGAAGCGAACACGCAAAACACGGTGTAAGCTGCTTAGATTGCCACAAAGCTGTGGAGAATCAGGAAACACAAGCACACCGAGGGTTTACAATAGCACAACACCTTACAGCTAAAAATTGTAGTGAATGCCATTCAACTGAATATTCGCAGTTTCTCAGAAGTAGACATGCAGCCCCCGCATGGGCAGCAGTGTCTGGAGCAAAAGATTTTACTGCAGAACAGATTGCCTTTGCTGAAAAGTATCATAAAGGAGCTGTTGAACGTCCTGCTAATTCTTTAGCAATTATTGAAGGAGAAAGTGCTACGATTGTAGGATGTTATGGATGCCACGATATTGGAAAACCGAACTCTGATGGTTCTATAGGGAACTGCACGAGTTGCCATGCACGACATTCAAGTTCTGTTGCTTTAGCACGCGAACCCGAAACTTGTGGTCAATGCCACATGGGACCAGACCATTCACAGATTGAAATTTATCATGAATCGAAGCATGGTGTCCTTTATAACGCACAGAAATCAGAGATGAATCTTAAAGCACCACCCAAATCACTTACGACTGCAGACATGTCAGTACCAACTTGCGTAACCTGTCACCTAAGCGGTTTAGATGGACTAAATGTTACACACGATACAACTGAACGACTTTCATATTGGTTATTTGCATCTATCTCAGATAAACGACCAACCTATCAACAGGGGCAAGATGCAATGAAAGAAACATGCTTAAAATGCCACGCAACTACACAGATAGAACGTTATTATCAGGAGGCTGAACAGGTCGTTATTGATACTAATAGCAAAATTTCGGAAGCGGTTACATTGATGCAATCGCTACGTGAGGAAGGATTGCTTACTGAGACACCTTTTGATGAACCCATAGAATTTATCTACTTTGATTTGTGGCACTACTATGGTCGAACAGCAAAACATGGTGCATTTATGGGGGGTGCTGATTTTGTACAGTGGCACGGGAATTATGAGTTGTTGTTGAAGATGACGGAGATGAAAAAAATTGCACAAGAACTCAGACAAAACGCTACTAAATAGTAAAGGATCAGCTGCCAAAATACTTGATATTTTCATTGTCGCTAACCTCGCATTTTTAGCTCTTGATGTGTTTATAGCACATTCCGTCAATGCATTTGCTCACCCAGCGGAATGGATTCCTTTCTACTTCGCATTAGGAGCTTCACTCCTACTCGCTATCGTACGCTTAGGTAGAACACGGATCTGGAAAAACTATTGCTGTTTCACTATAGGGGCAAGTGCAATAGGTATCGGTGTTTCTGGTATGTTCTTCCATCTCGGCAGTGAGTTTTTCTCTGATCTAACGCTCAAAAACATTGTCTATACAGCTCCGTTTGTCGCACCTCTCGCTTTTACAGGTATCGGTCTTCTTTTGATTATGAACAGAATGATTAGTGATAAAGATTTAGAATGGTCACAATGGATTGTGTTTATAGCGTGGGTTGGATGGTGCGGTAATTTCATACTCTCTGTTTTCGACCATGCACAAAACGGATTTTTCAATCCATCTGAGTGGATACCTGTTTTTGCAAGCGCATTCGCAGTAGGATGTTTAGGAACACTGTTTTTTATATCACCCGAACCCCTATTCTTTAGGTTTTGTATAATAGTATTAGTAATTAACTTCATAGTTGGCGTTCTGGGTTTTTTCCTCCACCTGACAACAGATCTACAAGCTCCTGGTATTACACAGATAGATAAATTCCTCTATGGTGCTCCTATTTTGGCACCACTTCTTTTTCCAAATCTATCAATTCTGGCAGGCTTAGGAATCTGGAGTATGTTTAGCAAGGTTGTGGTAAAGGAATAGGATTTGATTACAGATGTATTGGGACAAACCCAAGTAAGAAACCGTCTATATTTTATGATGTATTGATAACGTTAGTTTGATGTAATACCATTTTCAAGTAATAGATTTTCATTATGGCTTGTCTGTATTAGGGATTATCTTATATTTTGAGTTCCGGGGAATGTCCTACGGCATTCATACCCGGGGAACTCCTAAATGGGGTTCATACCGTTGATTCTGATTCCTGATTCCTGTTTCTGATTCTGATTCGAGGAGCGGAATGTGTGAAATCCTATTCAGATTCGGGGATCAAACAATAAATGTAGCAAGACCCTTCTCCGCGTAATCCTGTATCATCCGTGATTCAGAAAAGAAAGCCATCACTACCTAAAGCCTTCTTCTCCGTGTAATACGAGATTCTGACATAAGGAACAATAGCAGTCGACTATCAGCGTTTCAGACAACATGTATAATACATAAAAATAAATTGAAGAAAACAAATGACAAAGCAACTAATACCATATAGATAAATACACATTGACATAATAATAAATACACGTTACAATAACATAGAGAGAATTATTATCATACATAGTAGTACTACAAAGTGTATTATAATCTAATCCAATAATCTGATTTTTCAGGAGTGAATCTACCGATAAATATTATGTTATGAGAATAATAATAACGTGAGTTTGACAATAGGATAAATAATACCATTTTCAATTGATTTATTTACATTATGACTTTATTTCGTGTTCTGTTCTTTGGTAGGAGGGATCTCCGAATCCCGACTCTTTGAATGAGACATCTGTTATTAAAAATGGCATAACTTGATATTTCAAGAATATCTCTCCGAAAGAGCCGGTAGGTAAGGTTTCCTAACCGCACTGATTAATAAAATTAGATTTATCAAACTCACGTTAATAATAGTAAAAACAGAATCAGCGCCATCAAGGAAAACTACAAAATTGCAACTTTTTTAAAATTTTAGAATTAGAGGTTTAATTCGCTACAAACCCAGACAGGGACTAATAGGAAAGGCAATCAAATAACAAGATACAATCCTACAATTTGTAGGAAAAGTGTAACATTTTTGTCTCACATCTAATAAAATGTACTATGTTGGAAAAACGATAAAATCATTTTAATAATGTAATAGCTTAGATGTAATACTATAGTAAACTGTATGTTGAAAACCAATAACTGTAATCTATAAATATACACATGGAAAATACGCTATTTATGTCAAAAACTTTACATACTCAGAGCCCTTAAAATCACTTGACAAAAGGGTTAGTCTATGCTATAATTAAAATTTGCTATTTAAACAGAATGGTGGGATGGCTGAGTGGACGAAAGCGGCGGTCTTGAAAACCGTTGTGGCGCAAGTCACCGTGGGTTCGAATCCTACTCCCACCGCCATATTATTGGAGAGGTGCAGGAGTGGTTGAACTGGACTGCCTGCTAAGCAGTTATGGCGTTAGCCATCGTGGGTTCGAATCCCACCCTCTCCGTTTTTTGTTATGAAGCGTGTATCAATACCTATGACTTGGTGTTATATACGTGATCTAAGCTGAAGGTTGGGTTTAACAATATAGTCAAATCCAACTGAATTCATTTATATTGCCATCGTTTTGGCGAAGATGCGCCTGTAGCTCAGTGGATTAGAGCATCTGACTACGGATCAGAAGGCCGGGGGTTCGAATCCTCTCAGGCGCTTTTGAATCTTAGGGCATACAAGTGAGTGCTCAAGAATCAATCAAAATACAGACACCTTCAGAATCTTCCGCTATTAATCACACATTAGAAAAAGATATTCTGTGGATGAAGAAGGCACTACTGTTGGCAAAACAAGCTGGTGAAGAAGGTGAAGTCCCAGTTGGGGCTATCATTGTTAAAAACAACACGGATTTAGCAGCTGCCTATAACCTACGAGAACAAACTGGCAACCCAATTGCACACGCTGAAATGCTCGCTATGCAGCAAGCATCAAAAGAGGTTGGAAATTGGCGTCTAACGGATACGATCCTATATGTAACCTTAGAGCCATGTCCTATGTGTGCTGGCGCTATAGTTCAAGCACGTATCCCCAGAATTGTTTACGCAACTGCAGATCCGAAGGCAGGAGCAGCAGGCACACTCTATAATATACTACAAGACGAACGCCTGAATCACCAAGTTGATGTCGTCAGCGGTGTTTGTGCTGAAGAGAGTAGTGCTGTCTTGAAATCGTTCTTTAAAGACAGACGTTAAGTTAATTCATAATGTACTGTAAAACTAAATGTCAGGTTAGCGTTATAGAACATTGCTTGTTTAAAGCTGAAAGCCACAAGGAGAGATGCAGGAGCGGTTGAACTGGACAGTCTCGAAAACTGTTGTAGCGTAAGCTACCGTGGGTTCGAATCCCACTCTCTCCGTTTTAGATATTTAGGTGTTTGTTACGTTCTTTAAAATAACATTGGGGCAGTAGCTCAGTTGGGAGAGCGCATCCCTCGCACGGATGAGGTCACGGGTTCAACTCCCGTCTGCTCCATTTATTCAATGGTATTTTCTGGAGAGATGCAGGAGATGGCTGAACTGGCATGCCTGGAAAGCATGTGTGCTGTTTTGCAGTACCGTGGGTTCGAATCCCACTCTCTCCGCCAGTTTTAAGAAAAAACGTCGGTTGGTAGGAAATACCCAACCGACGTTTACCACATCAACGAATGAGTTTTACGGTTTGGCTATGCTAAGTGGGGAGGTAGCGGTGCCCTGTATCTGCAATCCGCTATAGCAGAACTGAATCCCCGGCACGCGGCCTATCTTTGTGGGGACTGTCCCATACACGTGGCGTTGATAGTTGGGTCTTGAGCAACGATAGCTTGTTGAATCCCGTCAGGTCCGGAAGGAAGCAGCGGCAGGTAAGTCTTTTCGTGTGACGCAAGGTAGCCTAACTTGAGCAAACGATATGGGAAACGCCCGGAATGGTTTGTCAACTCTGGGTGCATAGCCATTATATTTATTGAACGGATCGGTGGTGTTTACTCCTTACAATTCGTCATTCTCCGGTGTACGCAATCGCAGAAATGTTGTTACTGGTATTGACGATACGGACTAAGGTTGAATCTTATTTCTCCCACCGAAGGTATCAACTATGTCATACGAAGTCCTCGCACAAAAATGGCGTCCACAGTCTTTCAACGACGTTGTTGGGCAAACTCATGTAACTACTACGTTACAGAATCAAATCCGATCAGAACGGATCGGACACGCCTACCTTTTTTGGGGACCAAGAGGTACAGGTAAAACTACTGTTGCACGACTCTTTGCCAAGACTGTCAACTGTCAAAATCCCACAAAAGAAACTGAATTCGAAAAAGTTATTACCGGTGAACCGTGTAATGAATGCCAAGCTTGTAAAGAAATTACAAATGGCTCATCTTTTGATGTCATAGAGATGGATGCAGCATCTAATCGTGGAATTGATACCATCAGAGACCTGCGCGAAAATGTTAAACTTTCCCCCGCAGCCTATAAATATAAAATCTACATTATTGATGAAGTTCACATGCTCACAACGGAAGGCTTCAACGCATTACTGAAGACCCTTGAAGAACCTCCATCCCATGTGATTTTCATTATGGCGACAACTGAACACGCCAATATCCCTAAAACCATCATTTCACGTTGTCAAGATTTTGATTTTCGTCATATCGACAATGAACAGATTATTGAACGCTTGCAACTTATTGCTAACGATGAAGAAATTTCAGCTGATACAGATGTGCTTTCTCTCATTGCACGACAATCTGAAGGCTGTCTTCGGGATGCAGAAAACTTACTCGAAAGATTAGTTGCTTCCGCAGGAAAAGAGTTAAACACCACAAATGTGGAAGAAACACTCGGACTTGGCTCAAGCTATCTACTACACGAGCTTACTGAAGCAATCACTGGACGAGACCTTTCTGCTGGACTGGCAACATTAGACAAGTTGTCTAAACAGGGTATGGATTTAGCACAATGTATTAGCCAACTTATCGCTTATTTTCGCGACCTAAGACTGCTCGCAATTGATAATCAACTTGAAGAACTTGTTCAGAGTCCGAAGTCCGATCTACCAAATCTTAAGGAAAAAGCAGACCAAATTTCTGTAGAGAGATTGTCACGGATTGTAAAGATATTAATGCACACCAACCGTGAAATAAAAGAATACGGATACCCACAATTACAACTTGAAAGTGCTTTAGTTCAAATTAATGCAATCAATGAAATAATTCCACTTGATGAGATTGTGAAAAAATTGATTGAAATTGAACAGAAAATTGAAACTTCCGATGTTTCTTCAGCACCACCAATTTCAAATATCCCTCAAAGTAATACCCCCGAGCCAACCTCAAATATAGATAGTCCTTCACAAGATTCACAAAAACAGGAAACACTGGTACAACCCGCTCCAAAACCTAATGCAGAGGATAATACCTCAGAAACAAATACCGTTAAATCTGACCATGCAACTGTTCGTAGTTTAGATGAATTACCGGCTATTTGGGATGAGGTAAAAACAATTCTTAAGGAGGTTTCACCCTTATTAATTCACGGTATATTTAAGGATGCTGTCCCAGCAAAAGATGGTGATGATCGTATAAAGATATCTTGTCCACACGGTAGTTTCTCTTTAGTTGATGATGAAACAATAAAAGACACCACACGGATTTTTTCTGATGTTATCGGTAAACCTATACATGTTGAATTGGTTAAGGCAGAAATACCCCCCACAGAAGAAGCACCTGAAAATGTTGAAGAAATTCCTACTACACCTATGATGCGTAAACGGCAAGCTGAAGAAGATGAACAGATCGGACCTGTGCTTGAACTGTTTGACGCAAAAATATTAGATACTCAATAAGGAGATTTCCAATTCTCTTTGAGAACTGGTACACTTGATACTATGAAAATGAATGACTTGATGAAACAAGCACAACAGATGCAGAAACGTATGCTCGAAATTAGAGAAGAACTCGCTAATCAGACTATTGAAGCAACAGTCGGTGGTGGTATGGTCACTGCCGTTGTGAATGGACAGCAAGAGCTGGTATCACTACGCATTACACCTGAAGTTGTTGATCCTGATGACACGGAGATGTTGGAAGATTTGGTCGTTGCCGCCGTAAATGAAGCACTCCAACAATCACAAGATCTTATGTCGGATGAAATGAGCAAACTCACTGGCGGTCTTAAAATTCCAGGATTACCATAATTATACGTCAGTTCTTACGCTATACAAGTTAGTAGTTATTACAGATTAATAATCTAATACACCTAAAAAATATAAATAAGGACATCTAAAGATAGCCATTTATAAAGTACCATCTAAACGTTAGGCAAAACATGCAAGGCTACCCACAACCATTGGAACGGCTCATTCTGCAGCTTCAAAAATTACCAACTGTTGGTCCAAAAACCGCACAACGTTTAGCATTTTTTATGTTAACATTGCCAGATATTGAAACTAACCAGATTGCTGAGGCGATTTTAGAGGTAAAAGAAAACTTGTCTGATTGCAATACATGTGGCACTATAACGGATATTAATCCCTGTCGAATCTGTTCAAATCCAAGACGCGATCAACAAAAAATATGTGTCGTTGAACAACCGGATGACCTATGGGCAATTGAACGGACTGAGATATTTCCTGGATTGTACCACGTGCTCGGTGGAGTTTTATCACCATTAGATGGTGTTGGTCCTGATTCTCTGAGGATTGATTCCCTCTTCAACCGTGTTGGTAATGGTAATGTCAATGAGGTTATTCTCGCTACCAATTGGGATACTGAGGGACAAGCAACGGCTCTTTATCTTACACAACATCTTGAACAATATCAGGTCTCTGTGACCAGAATAGCGTATGGTATTCCCGTTGGAGGAGATTTAGAATATATTGACGAAGTGACTCTTGCAAAAGCATTAGAAGGTAGACGCGAAGTCTAAGATCCTTAATAGAGATTCGAATGCTTATACATTTGGAGTTGAGATGAAAATTATACGAATTGCCTTTCTTTTTTTATTTCTATATTGCGGATTACTTAATATCGCATGTATAGAATCGTCAACTTCACCCTCTGAGGATCCATTAATACTTTTTGATAGTAATCGGGCCTTTGATATTCTTAAAAAACAGTGCGAATTTGGACCCAGGCCGCCGAACACTGATGCACATCGAAAGACCAGAGATTATCTGTTTTCGGAACTCAAAAAATACTCTGATACTGTGACCCTCCAACCCTACACATCCGATGTAGATACAAATAGTATTCCACCTGAACGCATCACACTCCATATGAATAACATTATCGCTGAATTTGGTAATGACCATAGCGATACTCTTCTACTTGCAGCACATTGGGATACACGACCTTGTGCAGATAAAGATCCAAATCCAGAGAAGCAACGGGAACCTATTATGGGAGCAAATGATGGTGCTTCTGGTGTTGCTGTTTTGGTGGAGGTCGCCCGGGTATTAAAAGAAGTACCACCCCCACGAAGGGTCATCATTGTTTTGTTTGATGGTGAAGATTATGGGAAAACAGGAGATCAGATGTTTCTGGGATCTCGATATTTCGCGAAAAACATGGGGAAATGGAAACCTGATTACGGTATCCTTTTAGATATGATAGGTGACAAAGATCTGCAAATACCTATTGAACTATTTTCATGGAATGCAAACCGTGAATATACGGACGCTATCTGGCGGCGAGCACAAAAACTCGGTTTAGCTCCATTTCAACACAAATTAGGGGATGCCATAATGGATGATCATGTGCCTTTAATCAAAGCAGGTATACCGATGGTAAATATCATTGACTTCGATTATCCGTATTGGCATACACTTGAAGATACTGTTGATAAATGTAGTCCAAAGAGTTTAGAAGTTGTAGCAAAACTCGTTATCAATATAATATATGAAGGATTATAAGTTAAGGCTAAATGCATATAATTGAAACTGTGAAGGATACAGATGGCAAGTTTTGATACTGCCTCTAAAAAACAGGTAGAGACAAATCCGCAGGATTTCGTCCATCTCTGCTTCAAATTTGGATTGGATAATATCACCGTACTGGAGGTTGTTACTCCTGAACAACCAACCGTTGAAATGCGTCAAGCAGACATTCTCATCAAAGTCCTTTACGAAGGGACAGAAGTGCTTGTGCATTTTGAGTTTCAAACTACTGATAGTTATGACCCGGAGATGCCACTGCGGATGGCGGGGTATATTATTAGAGCGGTTGAAGTCTACCGTATGCCTGTGTATTCCAATGTCCTTTACCTTCGTCCTGATGCGGGGAGAAACGACCCGGGAAAGTTTACACAAAATCTGGAAAACCATAATATTTCTATTGAATACAAAGTTTTCCGGCTAAGTGAAATGGATGGACAAACGATACTCGATTTAAAGTTGGTAGGTTTGGTCCCTTTCACTCCACTCATGCAGCATCCGGGAGACATAGATTCTGTACAATGGCTTCGCAGGTGTGTTAAAATAGCTGATAGTATTGATGTTCCGAACAAGCCTGAATATCTCGGAAGTTTGGCTATTTTGGGAAATTTAATTTACGATTCACAAACGATTTTAGATATTATCTCGGAGGAAACCATGCAAAATCCGCCAATTGTTGAATACGTAGCACCACAAGCACGCGAAAGAGGAAGGCAACAAGGTATACAACAAGGTATACAACAAGGTATACAGCAAGGTGCTCAAGAAACTACACGCGAGATAATCCTTGAGACTCTCGCCTTACGATTACAAACCGAAAATGTCCAAACCTTAAAACCTGCTTTGGAGAAGATTGGCAATCTCCAACGCCTCAAACAACTGTTTCAAGTTGCAATGCAAGTTGAAACTCTGGAAGAATTCACGCAAGTATTGAATCAAAACAAGGAATAACGACATCAACGCACTGCTTTACAAGCTAATTAAATCAGGACGGATACACTTCCTCTTAAGTCCTTTTGATAAACAGATAGTAGGTTCTGGCAACTATGCTGAAAATTATCATTGAAAATGTTACAGTATAAGCATTAATTAAAACAGATAGAAGGAACAGATGAACACATATCACAAAAAATACGATGTCATTGTTGTTGGAGCAGGTCATGCAGGCTGTGAAGCTGCACTCGCTGCGGCACGTATGGGGTGTGATACACTCATAGTTACAATAAATTTGGATACTATTGCTAAAATGTCTTGCAATCCTGCTATAGGTGGGTTGGCGAAGGGACACCTTGTCAAAGAGATTGATGCACTCGGTGGTGAGATGGCAAAAAATATTGACAAGACCGGTATACAATTCCGTCGTTTAAACACAAAAAAAGGTCCCGCTGTTCGCTCAAGTCGGGCACAAGCAGACAAAAAAGCGTATCAAGATGAAATGAAACGTGTTTTGGAACAACAAGATAAACTCGACATCAAACAGGTATTAGTAGAAGAACTGCTAACCGAAGGTGAGAAGTGTATTGGTATTAAGAGCCAAACACAAACAGCATATCTGGCTGAAACCGTTATTCTCACAACAGGCACTTTCCTCAGAGGGCTTATACATATAGGGGATGTCTCCTATAGTGCCGGTAGGGCTGGAGAATCTTCCGCAGAAAAACTCTCGGAAAGTTTCCTGAACCTCGGTTTTGAAATTGGAAGGCTAAAAACAGGTACACCTCCACGTGTCAACGCACATACTATTGACACAGATCAAATGGAAATCCAACCTGGAGACGAGGATCCATTACCCTTCTCATTTTCTACTGAAGAGATCACGCAACCACAACTACCATGTTATCTTACCTACACAAATGAAAAAACTCATGAAGTAATCAAAGAAAACCTACATCGTTCCGCAATGTATAGCGGTCGTATTGTTGGAATTGGACCCCGTTACTGCCCGTCAATTGAAGATAAAGTTGTACGTTTTGCTGAAAAAACGGAACATCAGGTATTTGTTGAGCCAGAAGGATTGGATACAGATGAGATTTATTTAAATGGGATTTCTGCCAGTTTACCTGAAGATGTTCAAGTAGATATGGTACACAGTATCAAGGGATTAGAGGATGCTGAAATTATGCGCTTCGGCTATGCCGTTGAGTATGACTTTGCCCCTGCAACACAACTTCAACCAACTCTCGAAACCAAGTCTGTACCAGGTCTCTATTTCGCAGGTCAACTCAACGGAACAACGGGATATGAAGAAGCTGCTGCACAAGGGCTCATGGCAGGCATTAATGCTGCATTAAAGGTACAAGGGGAGAATCCACTTATCCTTGATAGATCTCAAGCCTATATTGCTGTACTTATTGATGATCTTGTCAGTTTAGATATACGAGAACCATACCGAATGTTCACATCACGCGCGGAATACCGATTAGCATTACGAGAAGATAATGCTGATCTACGTCTGACCGAAATAGGTAGGAAAATTGGACTTGTTAAAGATGAGGTATATGATAAATTCAAGAAGAAAGCATCATCTATAGAATCAGAACTAAAACGTTTGGACGAAACACGATTAGTCCCGAATGCATCTACTGTTGATAGATTAGCAACTATCGTTGAGACAGGTGAGTTAAAACAACCTACGTTATTAGCAGATTTGCTCAAACGTCCTGAACTCCGTTATGAGCACATAATTGGACTCGTGCCACCACCAGAAGAATTACCCCACGCGGTTAAAGAACAGGTAGAAATTCAGATTAAATACGATGGGTATATCCAACGGCAACAACGTCAAATTCATCAGTTCAAGAGATTAGAGAATCTTAGAATACCAGATACCTTCAGTTATTCTGATGTACGAGGACTCAAGACAGAAGCACGGGAAAAACTCGAAAAAATACGTCCAGCTTCAATTGGTCAAGCCTCGCGTCTGCCCGGAGTGTCACCTGCGGATATATCAATATTAATGGTTATGTTACATCAGTAAATATCAAAACATGTCTACCTGAGGTATTTACGGTACAGATTTAAAGATTATTCATAACAGGAACAGAGGAGTGCAAATCCATCAAAAATTAGAACAGGTGTTTGATAATCATGGGTTTCCATTGACATCAAAACAGATCGAACAATTGGTTTTGTATAGTGTCGAATTAAGACAATGGAATCACCATATAAATCTCACCGCAATTAATGAAGACACAGATGTGATTTATAAGCATTTCCTCGATTCTGTTAGTGTTCTTGAACATTGCTCAGTTAAGGAAGGACATAAGCTTGTAGATATAGGGACTGGTGCTGGATTTCCAGGGATTGTACTTAAAATATATATTCCCAATATCCAATTGACGCTTGTTGAAGCTTCATATAAGAAGGTGGCATTCCTTAAATATCTGACATCTCAATTGGGGATTGATTCATCGATACAGGTTGTGGCAGAAAGAGCGGAAATCTGTGCTGAAACTGATACATATAAAAACGCATATGACTGGGTTATGACACGATACGTTGCTTCTTTAGCGAAGTCAGTAAGATACTGTTTGCCTCTACTTAATGAAACTGGTAGATGGGTTGCGTATAAATCTAAGGAAAAAGATGTCGAGATTCAGGAAAGCGAATCTGCACTGAAGGAACATTTCGGAAAAATTGAAAGTATCCATGATAGCCGTATTGCACTATTAAATCGTTCATACATTATTATTCGAAGGCTTGATAATAGGATATAAACTTTGTATATATCGTAGTTCCACTTTATAGTTATGTATTAAGTACCAAAGCAGTTTGCTACTGAAGGAGTTTTATGGAATGATTGATATCACGACTGATGCTCAAAATACTGCCATTGTCCAAGTAAATGGAAAAATAATTGGAAACACTGTTGTAGAATTTCGTCAGGCACTTCACCAACAAATGGAAATTGGGAATGTAAACCTGATCATTGATCTAACGAATGTTCCATTGCTTGACAGTACTGCACTTGGTGTTATAATTATTACATGGCAAATCTTACAAAGATCGGAAGGAAAATTGGTACTGCTGAGTCCGCAGCAAGCTGTTAGCAGTATACTTGAAATTACGCGTCTTACGTCGATTTTAGAGGTATACGATACAAAAGAAGCTGCTCTCAACGCATTTACATAGGATAGGATTGCAAATATTTAAGATTGTAATCTGAGTTCTGCCAGGATGTGTATGGTATAGATTATAGGAGAGTATCAATGAAAAACGAAAAACCTGGGAAGCTTGCACGGTTTAAGATAGGGCTGCGCGGACAACAGGTTGTTTTGTTTCTACTCGTATCACTTACACCACTGTTAGTGGTATCATTAACAATTAAATATCTTGGTACAAGTACCTTGAAAAGTAGCGTTGGAGAAGGTTTAGTTCAGTTAGCACAAGAAAAACTGTTCCGTATTGACCGCGCAATATCCGATAAAATAGGAAAAATATATACAGAATTACCGAATATTAGATCCGTGGTAACAGAATCTAATAATGCAAAAGGGGATATACAGGTTTTTGCAGATGCGTGGCAGCGTTTAGAAGATAGTGTACGGTTGTTTGAATCTTATGCCGGGAGTGGATATAGAAGACGCGGATTTAGACGCGCTAATAGAAGCGAAGTGACTATCACAAATTCCAAAGGTGATGTTCTATGTTCTAATAATAGAACGTTTGAAGATAATCACAAAAATAATATACTCTCTAATGTTGCGGATCAAAATTGGTGGAATAGAGCATTTAGCAATAATAGAGGTTATCAGTATATTGAGGATGTGGAATATGATGAGACCCAGAATGTGCATTTCATTTCAGCTGCATTACCAATACGTACAGGAAATATAAGAACACCTATAGAAGAAAGAAAAACTGTCGGTGTACTTAGGGTCGTTCTAAACTTAAGAGAACTTGCAAATATAGTTGAATTACGACCACAAATGGAAAAGACATACACTATCCTCACAAGTCAATCTGGAAGAATCATTGCCGCTTCAGCAGAGAGTAATTATAAAGCTAATGATCAGATGCAAATAGAAAATGCTACGGCAAGAGCAATTATTGAGGCAAAAAAAGGGAGAAATGGCGATTTTTATGGATATGAAGCAGAAGGTGAAGAAGATCGGAACTTTGAATCACGCGTATATGGATGGGCAAGAACACGACCCTCAAGACGACAACCTTGGAAAAATGATCAAAATTTCGCAAACTGGATTGTCTTTGTTTCATACCCTACATCACAAGCCTTTGCTGGAGTTGTTAAACTTAATCAGTATGTCTTATGGGTTACACTTGCTTCCTGTGTGATTGTTATTCCAATTGCTTATATGGTGGCACAACGCATCACACAACCTGTTATGCAACTTACACAAACTGCAAAACGAATTGGACAAGAAGCTAAAGATGTGATTCAACAGGAATCAAATCAAATTCGTCAACAGATAGCAAAGATGCAATGGTACCAAGATGAAGATCAGGATGTGATCTCTGTGGATAGTCGAAACGAAGTCGGCATGCTCGCACAAGAATTCAACGACATGCATCATAGTCTGAAAATCGCTGTCGACAAACTTATTAATGCTGAAGAACAGATGACTACCATTGTCGATTGTCTCGGGGAAGGTCTGATTGTCGTAAATACATCTGATCAAATACTATACTTCAATCCAGCAGCAAAATACCTGTTAAACTTTGACGAGACATCACAATTTCCAAATCGGTTTACAGAATTGCTACGAGCAACTAATCTAACTGTATTGGAGAATGCTCAAGCTCAGGATACACGCGCTACTGTAGAGATAAATTTAGATAAAGAGGGGGAAAATCGGATACTTAGGGTTGTATCCAGTCAATACGCTTCTACCAGTGTTGCTACCAATACAGAAGATACATCTACTGAAAACCCAAATATGGCGGGAATGATTTATGTGTTTGACGACATAACACGTGAACATGAGATTGATAAAATGAAATCTGATTTTGTCGCTCTTGTTTCTCATGAATTACGTACCCCCTTAACATCAATAATAGGATTTATTTCACTTATACTTGATGGTAAAGCCGGACCTTTAAACGATGTGCAACAACAGAGCTTAACCCGCGCGCATCGACAATCTAAAAGACTTGCTACAATGATTAATGATCTTCTTGATATTTCTCGCATTGAAGCGGGACGAATTGTTATGAAACTTGAACCTGTAAACATCGGTGAGATAGCTGAGCAACGGGTTGAAGAACTAAAACCACAAGCAGATGAAAAAACTGTCAAGTTAGATCTAAATATTGAATCCGAATTACCTCAACCCAGCGGCGATGCAGAATATATTGGACAAATTCTCACAAATCTGGTTGGAAACGCAATTAAATTCACACCTGAAAACGGTGAAGTAGATGTAAAAATTTCTCGTAAAGGATACCCCCATGATGAAGTAATATCAGAAAATATTGATGATCAGGATGGTATCCATGTTGAAGTAATAGATACCGGACCAGGTATACCAGAACAAGAGAGAGAATCCGTTTTTGATAAATTTCGACAACTGAGTAATATACAGACTCGGGAACAAGGAGGGAGTGGTTTAGGGCTTTCCATCGCACAAGGATTTGTTGAGGCGCATAAAGGGAAAATTTGGGTTGATACTGGAAAAAATAATATGGGATGCAACTTTCAATTCTGGATTCCGTTTTTATCTTAGATGAATTCAAATGCTTCTATGTCTTACGAAACATTAAATCGAAATTTCCAAATGGTAGGATTCGGTTTCTAACCGAATTGGATGTGGTTCCACAAGGTTGTCCTAATGCTAAAATTGACACTTATGTTGCTGTTCAATGAGTTAGTATAACCGGGTAGTTTTCTGATGGTACATACCAATTATCAAAGTGTTTCTGGTTTTTGACAGATTTTTCACTCTAATCCAACTCCGAAAATAATATATTTTGACAACAGAAATGTGTATTGCTAAAAACTGTCCAACTATAGGTATGAATTAATAACAATAAATTTATAAATAATAAGAAGAAATATGGCAGAAACTATTTTCCAATCTGAAGAAGCATCAACAAATGAAACCATCTTAGTAATTGATGATGATACTGATATACTTGAACTCCTGAAAATAAGTTTAACATCAGATGGATTCCAAGTCATTACTGCTAATAATGGGCTAACCGGTCTCCAACTTGCAAAAGATGACCAACCAGATCTGATATTGCTTGATGTCATGATGCCACAAATGGACGGTTTAGAGGTTATCGGGAAGTTAAAAGAAGATAATGAGACAAATTCAATTCCCGTTTTATGGATAACTGCCCGTACACAGACCGAAGACAAATTGGTTGGATTAGAACTTGGTGGCGATGATTATATTACAAAACCGTTTGATTTACGTGAGGTGACCGCAAGAATTAACACTGTTTTAGGTCGAACCCGTCCTGTAAAGTATATTAACCCTTTGATTAATGCTATGGGGGAAGGATTTACAGAAGCAGGGGTCGCTGAACTCGGATCTCATCTGCAAGCAGCTGCAGAAATACAAGAGAGACTGCTACCGGAAAAACCACCAACGATTCCAGGATATGACTTTGCTACAATGTTTCGAAGTTCTACCTCTGTTTCCGGTGACTTTTATGATTTTATTCCGCTTGGAGAGTCTCGCCTTGGTGTGGTATTGGGGGACGTGAAAGGGCATGGAATTCCTGCTGCACTGCTCATGGTTATGATTCAGACGGCATCACGTTTACTTAGTAATGAGGCAGATAGTCCAGCGACAATTTTGAAACGGATTAACACATTACTTTTTCATAATACCGATCTTGAACAATTTGCAACAATGGTATACGGTATATTAGATATACGAACAGGTGCTTTTACATATTCAAATGGAGGACATTGTCCACCGATTCATTTTATCAACGGTACAAACAATAATGATGAATCTTCAAAAGATAGGTATCAAGTAGATTTACTCAATACCGGTGGGATGTTGATAGGTGCGTTTGATATTGCCACATTTTCGTCGGCAACTTGTCAATTATCCCATGGCGATGTCTTGATGCTTTATACAGATGGTGTGACTGAAACAGAAGGGAAAACCCCAAATGAATTTTATGGTGAAGAACGGCTGATTGAGCGTATGTCAGAAAAACTTAATTGCTCTGCTGAAGGGCTATGTGATGCTCTCCAAACCGATTTAATGGAATATAGCGGTACCACACAACTCAAGGATGATCGCGCTGTAGTTGTAATTAAGCGAATTGAAGAATAGGTAGAATTGTTACAAATAGCATATTAGTATACAGTAAGACGTATTTACTATGGTATAATCTAAATTGAATTATTAACATCTGGAAGGAGCCTAACACGTGGGCGAGAAAACTCAATGGAGAATATTACTTTCTCTCCCAAGCACAATGCATCTAATTTATTTACTCGACACTGTCATCACCGACTTACTTAGAGAGATGAAGTTTGATGAGGAAACGCAAGAGCATGTAAATTTAGCTGTTATTGAAGCAGGGACAAATGCAATCAAGCACGGTAATAAGGAAGATGTGGATAAGACAGCAACATTTGAATTCCTTATTGACGATAGCCAACTTACGATTATCATAACAGATGAAGGCTCAGGGTTTCAACGCGAAGATGTCGCAAATCCACTTGAACCAGAAAACCTACTCAAAAGCAGTGGGAGAGGCCTTTTTCTTATGGAAGCCTACATGGATGAGGTAGGTTACGAGGCAGACGGTACCGTTGTCAAGATGGTGAAATATAGACAAACCGACAATTAAAGTTTTACTCATACACGGTTTGCTTTACGTCTATGGACCTATCTTTATAGCATGTATTTTGCTTGACAACTACATTCATCCATCTGTCGGTACGATTGCCCCTGCCAAGAAATATGTAAGAGAAAGGAAGTTTTATGAAGATTAATCAAAGAATTAAGGGTAATGTTATTATATTGGATATTGAAGGGAATCTTGTAGGTCCCAATACTGTAGAACTAAAAAACATAATAGATGATCAAATACGTGTTGCTGAAGGTGAACCTGTGTCCATGATTTTAAATATGGAACGTGTACAGATGATGGATAGTTCAGGATTAGGTGTCATTGTAGCCGCATACGCCTCTATACGACGTAATGATGGAAGAGTTGTGCTACTTAATATCGGTGGCAACATCAGAAGTCTCATTATAATGGCTAAACTTGTAACAATTTTTGATAGATATGATACAGAGGCTGAAGCAATAGCAAGTTTTCAATAACACCTATATATGAATATGTAGATAATTGTTGCTTTACCGATAGATTGGATCCACTATGGAACACATAAGAAATAACGATATTACCGAGGAAAACATCAGTTTATGGCATAAATGTACACAATGTAGTGAAGTTTCTTTCAGAGGAGAATTAAAACGTAACGGTTTTATCTGTCCAAAGTGTAAGGAATTGTTTCCATTGTCGCTTGAAAATAGACACAATCTCCTATTAGATATACAACCTACTGATGAAGAAGAGTTTATTAACGAGGATAACACACCAGAAGATTTCACCAACGATGTACTTGCTATTGAGGAGAATATTGGTGGACATTCCGTTAGTCTATTTATTCTTCAACACGAATCAATTTTGGAAAAACGCCATATTAAATCGTTTTCTGAAGCAATTTTAACCGCATTAGATAAATCTATTCCATTACTCTCTGTTTTTACTGCTAATCCTGTTGAATCAAAACTCTCTTTTCCTGATATTGTTCCATTACTCCTACAATTAGAGAAATTATCAGATAAATCGCTCCCATATATAACAGTTTTGACCGAAACAGGAAATGGACAGTTGAGGTCACATCTCCCAGTCGGTGAAATTGTCATCGCAGAATGCACCTCTGAATTAGATAATACAGCGCGGACTCATCCCCAGCCTGCTTTACATGCGCCTGAAGAACAACTCCTACCTGAAAAAAATCGTGATATCAACCAAAATATGCCAGATATTTCTGTGGATACCTATGTTCCTCGGTCAGACTTGCACATGGTGATAGCACGTTTTTTGAAGTTTTTTTCATCTTCCGCATCTAATTGACTAAGTCTATTGTCTCATCATACACACAAAGGCATACAACGAGGAATCGAATGATACAGGATGAATCTATTTTTACCAATAGATTGATACAAGATTTTAATCAATGTTTTGGACATACACCAGAATTCATGGTTTCTGCACCAGGAAGAGTAAACCTAATTGGTGAACATACCGATTATAATGATGGGTTTGTATTTCCTGTTGCAATTGATAAATACCTTCATATTGCAGCCTCCCAAAGATCTGATAGGGAAGTGCATCTTTACGCATTAGACGTAGAAGAAGAATGTGTTTTTAATTTGGACTCTATTCGTGAGTCAAATACACCACCTTGGAGCAATTATCTGAAGGGGGTCGCCCATTTCTTACAAGAACAGGTGCTCCAGGGAAGTGAACACACACTGAATGGAATTACGGCTGTCATTACAGGGAATGTACCAATTGGTGCAGGATTGAGTTCCTCCGCTGCACTTGAGGTGGCAAGTACGTTAGCATTTTTAGGGGGGTGTGGTTTAGAAATCCCACATTCAAGTGTTAATACAAATAACGGTATTCAAGTGCTTGAATGTTCTCCGCTTGAAGTAGCCTCAATATGTCAACGTGCAGAAAACGAATTCGCGGGTGTTAACTGCGGTATTATGGATCCAACTATATCATTATTAGGTAAAGCGGATCATGCCCTGTTTTTAGATTGCCGGTCACTGGATTACGAACACATTCCACTTAATTTAACAGATATTCTGATTGTAATTTGCAACACAAACGTCAAACGGGAACTTGCTGCATCTGAATACAATAAACGACGGTCCGAATGTGAAAATGGGGTAAAGATAATACAACAATGGCTGCCTTCTATTACATCACTTCGAGATATTTCCGTAGAAGATTTTAAAAAATATGAAGACAAACTACCTGAAATTACACAAAAGAGGTGTAGTTATGTTGTTGAGGAAAACACTCGTGTTCTGAAAGCCGTTTCAGCGCTTAAAACTAATGATGTTGAAACTTTCGGAACTTTGATGAATGCTTCTCACGAAGGGTTACGGGATGATTACGAAGTAAGTTGTGATGAGTTAGATCTGTTGACTGAGATTGCAAAAAATACTGAAGGTGTTTTTGGAGCGCGTATGACAGGAGCAGGATTCGGCGGATGCACTGTTAATTTGGTCTATCAAGACAGAGTAGATGAATTTCAAAACAAGGTTAATAATGAGTATCCTAAACACACTGGCATTGAACCACAGATTTATATATGCAATGCGGGTGACGGTGCTCGTATAAAATGGATATCTGATAACTAATAACAAACAACCACTATGAATTATAGTATAGGTATTGATCTTGGCGGAACAGACATTAAAGCAGGGTTATTATGTGAAGACGGTTCTCTTTCTTGTCGAATGGTTGTTTCAACGCAAGTAGATGAGGGAGCAAAACCTATAGCTACTCGTATTGCAGAAACTGCCAGAAAGATCATAAATACCGTAGAATCTGATTCTGAAAAAAATAAGAAGATTATTGGAATCGGCATAGGAGCCCCAGGACTCATCATCGCAAATTCCGGGATTATACATTTTTCGCCAAATTTTCCTGGATGGACAGATATTCCATTACTGGATTATGTATCAACCGAACTTGATGATATAGATCTACCACTATATATTGATAATGATGTAAACGTGATGATATTAGGGGAGTTGCACCACGGGGCTGGGATAGGATATGAGAATGTTATTGCTCTCACTCTCGGTACCGGGGTTGGGGGAGGTGTCGTTATTAACAGACAGGTATACCACGGAAGTTGGAATACTGCAGGTGAATTGGGACATACAATTGTGCAACCAAATGGTCGTAAGTGTGGATGCGGTAATTTCGGATGTCTTGAGGCATACGCAGGGGCAAAAGGGATTATTGAAAGAACACAGCAACGGATAGCAGAAGATATGAAAACATCTTTGAATCCTGATAGTTTAACACCGAAACAGATTGCGAATGCCGCAAACGATGGAGATGAACTGGCTGTACAAATTTATTCTGAGACAGGAAGATACATTGGAATCGCTCTTACATCAATCGCACACATTCTAAACCCACAGATTGCTATCATCGGTGGTGGAATCGCAGCTGCAGGGGAAAGTTTACTGTTTCAACATATTCGGAGAGAATTTAAACAACGGACAATGGATATACCCAGTAACATGGAGATTGTTCCTGCAAAATTAGGGAATCAAGCAGGACTTGTGGGGGCAGCGATGTTAGCATATTAGAATAGGATCACATTATTCTAATAGACTACTGACAACTGATTTATTTAAGACATTTTAGGAGGAACACTATCAAATGAGGTGTTTTTGTAAAACGATGAATTCTGGACACAAGTTATCTAATATTGGAATGTATATTTCCACGATGTTAATTATATTAACTATTTCCACTACTTTAACAGGCTGTGCATCCTTTACAGATAGTATTAATGATTTTTTAAGACCTGAACGACTTGTTCCAGTTTTTGATCCAGATGCACATATTACGCCTCAAACAGGGGCTGTAATTTATGCCAAAAATGGTATCGTCGCAATTGCCGTTCCTCTCCACGATGTAAAGAATCTTGATGGATTCGCTATCATTCTTCACAACAGAACAAATCACTGGGTTAGTCTAATAAAAGAAGATTGCCAGATGCTTGACCAATCAGGTGAAATCGTAAAACAGATAGATAAATCACAACACTCTTTCTACTTTAAAAAGTCTTTTAAACCAAAATTACCCCCAGAATTCGCAGCAGATGTTTTTCGATGGGATAAGACAATTCGTGTACAAGGTGATCCGGCAGTTCTACCAACTGAAGATTTGAAAAAAACAAACATTATGCCGAAAAACACACACAGATTCTTTGTTTATTTTAAAAAACGGAGTAATAAATCGAAAAACCTAAGGATCATTGTTCCCCGAGTTACGAGTGAATTCAATGGTGATCAAACAACGTTTGTTTTTAAATTTAGGATGCAACGGATGTAATCGTGTCCTAAAACAAAACAATAGTTTCACATTCACGAATAGGTTATACACAATAACGTCTTTTTTGATTTTCACTTCAAAAAGATTCGTCCTCATAGCGATGCTTTTCTATACTATGAGCTGCGCTATTCCAGAATCTAATAACACACCCATATCAGAAACAACGATACCTAATGTTGACTTTGTCCCATCAATACGAAGACGCAACGCTCCACCGATTTTAGCTGTAAACTATATGAAAACAATCGGGAGAATTGGACAAGCACCGGGGGAATTTCTAAATCCTATGGGACTAATTATTGATGCCTATGAACAACTATATGTCGCTGATGCAGGAAATAATAGAATACAAATTATTGATAAGGATGGACACTTTGTTAATGAATTAGGAAGCCATGGATGGCGAGAGGGTGAGTTTGATTTTCCAAATGATGTTGCGCTCAGTTTTGATACGCTCTATGTTGCCGATACAGGGAATAATAGAGTTCAGTTCTGCAATTTACTGAGTCAAATTTTTTATCCTATTTCCAATACAACACAAGATATCCAATTTGATGCACCTGAGGGAATTGGTATTGGACGAAATGGTGAAGTTTTTGTAATTGATACCTTAAATCACCGTTGGATACAATTCAATAGAAACCTCGCGCCTGTTATGACAATGGGAAGTTTTGGAAGTAGCCGAGAACAGTTCTGGAATCCCACTGACATTACTGTAAATCCTCATGGCACTATGTATGTAGTTGATACAGGCAATCATAGTATAAAAAGTTTCGATTTTAGCGGAAATCCTATACGGACATGGGGTGAGAAGGGAAGTGGTCTTGGACAGTTTATTGAACCAAAAAGGATTACAACAGACCAATGGAATTATCTGTATGTCACAGATAGTGGAAATAGACGAATTCAGATCTTTACCGAAGAAGGTGATGTTATCATTGATTTCACTATAAATTCATTATTGAACCCTTGCGGAATAGCTGTCTCTGATAACGGACAAGTATATGTTAGTGATACGGATGCAGGAGATATTAAAGTCTTCAATGTGATTTACAAGATGAATTCTACATCAGATGCGAATAAAGCAGAATAAGATATACAGGATTGGAAGGATACAACAATGGAAAGGTAGAAGAATGAAAGGGTTTACAAGATTTCTACTTTCTTTACCTGTTTTCTTTATTACAATCCTCTTTTTTTCTTTGATAAACAGTGCTTACACACAAACAGAATCTCAAAATCAAGATTCCTCACTAAAATTACCTACTTTCTCCATTATTAATAAAACAGAAAAAATAAAAATTGATCCAGATAAACTGGTATGGACTCTCAAACATCCTCCTATAGTCGAAAACAGTGAAGAGATCCGTAATATTAACGGAGACATACTTGAAAGAAGGAAAGATTACAAAATTGATTACGCATCAGGGAGCATTACTTTCGATAAAAGTATCGACGAACAGAAGGTCTTCGAGTGGATAATCACCTATCGTTCCTTACCTTTCAATATTCTAAAGATATACAAACGTGACATCTTTAAGAATCCTCTATCGGATGTGACTGCACAAGAACAGAAAGAGGATTCTTCTCCTGATTTAGTAAACCAACCAAAAACTTCTCCAGCCGTTCCAAGTTCATCATCTTCAAATACACCATCACAGTTAGAGTATTCTGGTAGTCGTACTTTCGGAATTTCTGTTGGTAGTGGTCGCGCATTATCACAAAACCAAGAATTCCGTATCAATGTCAGAGGAAATGTCTCAGATAATATACAAGTTTTGGCTATATTGTCTGATCAGGACTTACCTATTCAACCTGAAGGAATGACGGAGGATATTCAGGATATTAACCAAAAATTAATTCGAATTACACATCCTAACGTGATAGGGACATTAGGAGATTTTGACGCATCTTTAGGTCCATCAGAATTTATATTTTTTCCACGTGCTTTAGAAGGTGTTAAGGTTGAAGGAGATTTCGATTGGGGGAAATTCCATCTTATCCCAAGTGCACTTCCAAAAGGACAATCTACAAGCAAAGTTATTCGGGGTGAAGAAGGACGTAGTGAATACAGGCTTAATGTAGATGATAGGTTTGTTATTGTTAAAGCTGGAAGTGAAATCGTTTGGCTAAACGGGGAGAAGATGCGACGCGGTGAAAACAATGATTACATCATACGCGAATACGGTGATCCCATCATAGAATTTAACAGTAAACATCTTATCACAAGCAACGATGTCATCCGCGTTGATTTTGAATATATACCAGAAGATCGTATCTATCAACAAAATTTATACGGTCTCAATAGTGTGTTTACGCTTCCAAGGGAATGGTTGTCATTTGGGGCATCTTACGCAGTGGAAGCGGATATTGATGATCCTGAACAGGCATTAGTTCTTTTTGATGATGAGGATCTGCAGGCACTCCGTGAAAATACGCTTGATCCTGATGGAGATGGTTTCCTACTTACACCACCACAAAAACATACTGTCTGGGGATTGGAGAGTCGACTTAACCTTACTGAACAGACTTGGATCAACTGTGAAATGGCATTTAGTGGTATTGATAAGAATACATACTCCACTAATGACAGAAAAGATCTGTATCAAGCATGGAAACTTATCGGTTATACAGGATGGGAAATTCCAACATGGTCTAAGAAGTTTAAGCCAAAACTAATTGGAAATATTGATGTCCGAGCTATGGATGCTAATTTTCTACCTGTTGGGGCATCAAGCAGCAACAGAAATAGAGATCGGTATGGAACACAATACGCCACTGAAGGTTTTGAGGATGCATTACTGTTTGATCCAGGTGTGATTTCACAAGCAAATGATGAGAAAACCTTAAACCTTGATTTTAAACTACTTCCCTATCAATGGCTGCAATTCGCTTTGGGTGGTGGTAGATCTGTTGAAGAAGTGAAGGAAGGACCGACAACACTGAAAAATAACTTTAATTGGGGGGCAAACTTTACACCTCGTTCAAGCAGTGGAAGTACAAATTTACCTATATTTACTCGGGGAACGGGTTTTAATAGAACCACATTTCAACCAGATTCCGTACGAAGCCCGACTACGATAGATAACAGTGCTACTAATAAACCTGCTGAAAAAACACCGTTTCTAAGAAGATTGCCGAACATCCGTTGGAATAACTATCAAAGCACATCTATTATAGAGGAAAATAGTGTAGATACGGGTATAGATGAGAATATACAGAAATCACGACAAGAGGGGAGTTTATCCTATCTGCTTTCACCTTTTGAATTTCTTGGAACATCTAATAGATTTACCTCAATTGATGATTATACTGCATCACGAAATCGTAGACGAAACCGATCTTCGGGGAGCATTAACCTTGTTGAATTCAAATGGGTTTCTATGAATACAAGCTACGAATTGGAACAGACACATGCTAAAGAACCCTTATTGAACCTTGATGATGAATATTTGGGGATTTCTGATTGGATGCGTGCTACGACAGCACGTACATGGAAGGTAGGGCTTTTTTCACAACAAGCACAGTGGGTAAATCTAAAAACAAACCTCGCACGACGCATGGTAAAAGCACATTCCAATCTCGGTACAGATACCACTACACAATTGGCAGATACAACACTCCATTTCACACCATTCAATCGTGCAGTTGATGCTGAAATTACCTATGAATTAGATAAAAAACTCACAACCCAACGTCGTGAATTCTATACGGATATTCATCCTCTCACAGGACATCGGATCCAACCCGGTGAAGGTTTCTATGTTAGACTGGATGACCTAAGATATGTGGAAGATACACAAGAGGGAACATATATTAAAATATATCAAAATGTCGGTGATAAACCTACTACTGCTGTAGATGCTTCGTTTCGATTACGACTTCAACCACGTCTGTTCCTTGCCCGCCGCGCCAGAAACCAAATCAACACCATCAGAACACAGTCTATAGAACAAAACTTGCGGACACCAACAACTCCTGCAAACACACCAAAACAGGTAGATAATAAACATAACCTATTCACATGGTTTCTTAACGCGTTGAGAATACAAACACGTCTATGGTTAACAGAAGAACAGGAAGCAGAAGACGCAATTTCACTTTACCTGCTTCAAGATCTACAAGATTCACAAACACTCTTTGGACGTATCAACCAACATCATCGCATGGAAATCTCCCCGTCACCACGGTTCAGTTTTGAGGTGAATTTCCGGACCGGACGTTCACTCAATAGAAGGATCAATACACAGGAAAGACATAGGAACTACCGTACCTGGGATATTGCTTTCTCTTTAAATCCAACGAAACGTCTCTCTATTGGTGCAAACTGGGAACAACGTAGAGAAGAAGAGAGGTATAGTCAGCTTAATCTTTCTGAATTTGATGAGATAAATGTAGACGAGGATCCTAACACGGATGTTGATGATCTACCACCTATACCAATTTCCGATCTACACCAATATGAGAGGACAACGGAATTGAAGCTACAGTATGAAATCAGTCGCGCAATACGGTGGAGTGGTGTCGGTGGATATAATCGTACAATTGACACAGAACAACTGGATGAAGAGCCTGATGCAAAGACACGGACGTTCTCCTTTGAGAATCAGTTTATTTATAGTATTTTTGGAAAAGGACGGATTGAAATTAACCACAAACTTGGTTATGGTAAAAGCGATGGAGGTATTCCATTTGCTCAATACTATTTTTATGAAGGAGTAAGTCATGATGTTCGTACCTCAGTGGATTATAAGTTGCGTAAATTCACGGACCTATTATTCAGATTCAATTATCGTCTTCTTTCAACAAAACAGCGTAAACCTGAACACCGGTTAGAGATGACTGTAAGTGCAGAATTGTAATTGGATAATGAAACTTCTCTTCGGTAGGATGGTGCATCACTCCAGTAGATGCGGCTTCCGAAATAGTATCTAAGAGACATATCAAAAACCAATTCGGTTAGGAATTTGTCTTTAGGCATTTCCACCTCGCCAACGCGAGTGTAGGAATTGTTACTCATTGAAATATGAACATATTATCGGATTTTACTATAAATGACCAGATAATGAAGTAACAATTCTGTTGAAGTATTGTTTTAACTATTTCAATGGCACATCCCACAAGAGGACGGTGCCATCAAGGCTGCTTGTGCTCGCAAGTAGTTCCCTATCTTTGGAAAACACTAAAGCCCCGATATTACCTTTATGTCCTACATAAGAGGCAAGATGCGTGCCAGTGGTCACCTCCCATAAGTGAATTTCACCTCCCGTATCTCCACTCGCGAGAAGAGAGCCATCCGGCGAGAATGCCAATTTGCAGATTGCATATTTATGTAGTGCTTTGAAGGTTCTAACACATTTTTGAGCGTTAATCTCCCACAATTGGATCTCCTTATCTCCAATTCCGATTGCCAAGTTTTTTCCATCGGGATCAAATATCATAGCATAAATACCAGGACTTCCCAATAACACTTTTTTTATCAAATTTTCGTGTGTATTGAGCGTGGCAATTCGTTTGTCGGTGTGCGTGTCCCACAAGAACACTTTACCTGTTCGATTATCGGTTGCGAGGATGCTTCCATCTGGGGTTAGTGCCATAGTTCCCTTAGCCGATTGATACGCCTTTTCTGTAAGACTACATAGATGTTTACGGGTGGTAACATTCCACAACTCAATCTTACTGTTTTTATTCTTTGTTCTATTTTTAGCAGCCAGTGTTCTGAAATTTGGAGAATATACATATATAGGGAATGTAAATGATGTTCCATCGTCCCAAGAAGTTTGGATTCCTCCAGGACCTATCAAGCTAATCGGAATAGTGTTAGCACTAATCAGGGTTCCACTGGTGACATCCCACTGAACGGTGGAAGCGAATCCTACAGCATTTAAGATATTATTGTCTCTGGCAAAGGTTAAACCGTCAATGTTGTTTTTGCCCGTACTAATTGCAGTCAATTTGTCGCCACTGTCTGTATCCCATAATTGGATACTACCGTCACCTCCGCTTGCTAAGGTTTTGCCGTCATGGGTAAACGCCAACGTAGTAATCTTTTGAGCGTAGTCTTTAGTAAGGGCTCGTGGCTGTGCCCTCTTTTTTATGTCCCACACATCTACTGTGCCAATTTGATTCTCAGTTACAAGAACTGTTCCATCTTGAGAAAACAGATGGTTTTTAGACAAAAGTAAAAACGGATATTCATCCAAAGTAAGAGAGGTAATTTCACTTTGGGTGTCAATATCCCATATTGTATAACTTGCCCTTTCTATAAGATTCCAGTTTCTATCATATCTGTCACCTTTTCTTATATTAAGGGTTTTGCCATCACCTGAAAACTCTACGTACGATGTAGATAAAAACTCAGCAATTTGACATTGATTAACAATATCCCATATTGCGCAGTTTCCTCTTGTGAAAGCATTCTGTGATATAAGTGCGAGGGTTTTGCTATCATCTGAAAACTTTACGTCGACGTATTCAGGAAGTGCTGCCAGCTGTTCACCGGTATCAACATTCCAAATTTCAGTAGGACCTGCAACGCCTGACCAACCATCTGATTTTGAAATCCGATAACGACTCTTACTCACAAGCATTTTGCCATCCGGTGAAAATTTCAGTTCCTTTACCCATTTCACAGGTTGTTTATCTAAATGCGATGGAGAGTATTTTTGAAAATTGTATTGTATAGGAAATGGTGTACCATCCTCCCTATAGTTCGTGGGAGATGGCTTTTCGTCATCTTCTTCAGGATCCGTAGGAATTCTTACAACCCTGAAATTTGCCTTTTCACGATGTTCTTCGAGTAACTTGAAAAATGCTGCATCATTTGTACGAGCTACAAGCGTTCGTACCTCTTGACTGGTTCCTCCATCTTGTATGCTCCGTCCATCTTGCAGGCTGATTGTGCCATCCTCGTTTCCAATAGCATATTTGACTACGCCGGTAGGTAAAATATAGATATCTAATGCACGGGGCCAAGGTATGTCTTTGATTTTTACTTTATCTAAAACCCCGGGATGAAAAGTTTTTAGATGTTCTCCGGTAGCGATGTTCCAAAACCAGGCAGTACCATCCAAATTCGTCCCAGTAAGTGTTTTACCATCATCTAAGAATTTCAAAGAGGAAAGTGAATCGCTAAGACTATTGAATTTCATAAGCAGCTTTCCACTCTCAACATCCCAACTTCGGATTATATTGTCACTGCCAGCACTCACAAGCGTTTTGCCCTCCGGTGAGAACGTGACAAGTCCTATTAAATCTGTATCTTTCCTAAATAGGGAAGTTTCAGTCCCTAAGTTAACATCATAAAGCCATACGCCGGTAGAACTTACAATAGCAAGGTGGGAACTATCAGGGGATAGATGCATATCGGTTATAGTACCTTTTCCAAGCCGCTGCTTTGCGTGTTCAGGCAAATTCCACCGAGTGTAATCATCTTTATCACCTAAAACCTGATTTGCTTTCTCACCATTCCGACCATTCCGTCCTTTTTTATCATTCGTATCGGAACGTGCTCCCAGTTGATTTTGGAACTCCGGTTTGACGTCAACATTTTCCACAATAAACGCGTCAATGAGTTCAATTGCTCTTTCCGATTGCGCATCCAAACTATAAGGTTGCTGAAAACGTGCTACGTATTGACTACCTATACCGAGCATTAGTACAATCAAAACTGTACTTGTTGCACTTATCACCCATGGGTTCAAAGGTTTGCTGGTAGAAGGTGCAGCAGGTTTAAGTCGTGCGATCTCTTGCATGATATTTTCTGTGAGGGCAGGTGAAATTTGAAAATGCTCAAGTTCTTCTCTTATCATAGGTTCCTCCTTCTTAAGGCGTTGTCTTGCTCGGTGAAGTCGACTTTTAATTGCACCTATTGATACGCCTAAAAACTCGCTTATTTCCTCGTATGTCATTTCCCCAAGGTAGTAGAGTGAAATGACTGTCCGGTCACTCTCTTGTAACTTTTCAAGTAGTTTTTGTACAACCTCATGTTGTGTCTCCACGGCCATTTTGTTGTTCTCTTCTATGATATGTCCAGAATATGTTGCTTTTTCTAATTCTGAACTACTTACTTTATCCAAGGGTTGTGTCCATAGACGTTTCTGACACAGCCATGCTTTACAACGGTTGGTTGCTATGACATAGAGCCAACTTGAGAAACGCTGAGGTTCCTTTAGCGTAGAGAGTTTTTGATATGCATTCAGGAACGTTTCTTGTGTAATATCTTCAGCGATATGGAAATCTCCAATCTTTCGCCACGCCAATGCATGAACGGACTTTTGATATTTTCGGACGAGTTCGGAGAATGCTGTATCGCCACCATCAAGGACACGTTGAATGAGTAAATCATCGTTGTTATTCATCGGATACCTCTGAAAGGGAATATTCAATTTGACATCAACCCATAGTGACGCGACAAGCGAGTAAAAAGTTTCATGTTTTTGGAGTTTATGTTAATAGAGATAAGAAAGGCTTACAGTTCCTATTAATGGAATTATAATACATTTTTACCATTATGGGTGATAATTAACGCGGAGATGTAGATAATATAATTGCGGTTAGCTAAAATCATTGGCAAGTATGAGCTTCGATTTTCACCAGAGACGACATTTTAGTGGGAGTCGTATATTCTTTGGTTTTTTGAGTTGTCTAAATCACAGATTATACGGATTACACAGAGGAGAGGTTCTTGCTTGGAAGATTTTCATTTTAATCCTGAAACTTCATACCGTTGATTTCTTGCATTCATTCGGTGTATACGACATGATCTACGGTTGGCTAATTTAAACTCAATTGTTCACTAATCCTAAGAGATAGGTATTCCACCGAATTTCATTACTTAGATGGAACATCCCATAGATAGATAATACCACCTTGGTCTATGGGAGAATAACTTTCAGCATGTCCATTTGTAGTAGCGATGGTCTTACTGTCAGGGGAAAATACAATCTTACTGACATGTCCACCAGGGGATTTGTATTTTGCAAGATGACGGAAATTCTGCATACTCCATAAATGAATATCACCACGCGCATCACCACTGGCAAGGATTGTGTTATCAGGTGAAAATTCCATTCGACATACAGGGTATTCATGCCCTTTCAGTACTGTAATACTTGATTGATTCGCAATGTTCCATAAGAACAATGAGTTATTCCTATAACTTCCCCCAACTGCCAGTATTTTGTTATTACGTGTAAATGCACCAGCATAAATATTAGGAGGCAAAGCATGTTTATTTGTGGGTATCAGATCTTTGGGTATATTAAATGTAGTAAGTTTTTCTCCTGTATGGGTATTCCACAAAGACACTTCCCCGTTTCCATAAGTAGCAAACGTTTTTCCATTGTATGTGAATGCTAATGTCCTACTTATAAAAGTACTATCTGTGATGGTGCATAGGAGTTCACCGGTAGGTATATCCCATACATTAAATGTACTACTATTACGAGTCATTTTTCCAGGGGGAGACCATATATAACCAGCAATTTTTCCGCCGAATGGAGTCAAGGTAGTTACTCCTACCGGAATAGAAAAAGTAGTATCAACTAAACTCACAGAATTATGTGAATCGGCACCAATAACCTTATGTGCAGCTGCACCTTGAATAGTATAAGTATTAACTATTTTTCCGTTTGTGATATTCCACTCTTCAATAGTGCCTTTACTCTCACTAATGAGTGTTGCATTATCAGAAGAAAATGTTAACCCGCCAATATATTTTTTGGCAGGTGATGTTAGTGTTGTTTTCACTGTACCAGTATTCCTATCCCAAATTTGAATGTTACCGGAAGCATCACCACTGGCAAGTGTTTTACCATCCGAAGAAAAGGTTAATGTTGTAAACGGATATGTGTAACTGGTGGTGAGGGTACGTAACTCTGATGATTTCTTAGATTGCCATAAATCAACGGAACCAAATCGATCTAATGCAGCAATTATATCACCTGACCATGAAATCGCTGTGTGATTTGGTTTTTGCCCAAAATATGCTGAGTTTTTCTGCTTAAAGCTATATCGTCCAGGAACCGGATTGATAGATGCGATTTTACTTTGCGTGGCGATATCCCATATTGCCAATTTTTCATTTTTTTTAATAGCGAATTGTCTACTATCACCGGAAAATATGACCTCCAATTCTCCTTGGAATAGAGCGATTTCCCGTTTAGTGGTCATATCCCATATTACACATCCTCCACTACCGTTAATGGCGAGGGTTTTTCCGTCTTGTGTAAATAAAACGTCTACATCTGACCAACGCATTTCGTAAGGAGGTAAAATCCCGAGACGGTTTCCTGAGGCGACATCCCACAGTTCTGTTGGTCCTTGACTGGCAGACCATCTTCCGTTTAATCGATCTACCGACCGGTGGTGACTCCAACTCACAAGTGTTTTCCCGTCCGGTGAGAATTCTATTTTGGTTATCCATTTCACCCAGTCATGAGGTAGTTTGTTTGGAATTTGACGAACTGTACCCGGACGTTTTACCCTGTCTACAACCGGTAGAGCCACGATCGGAACATCCTCCATCTTTGATTTGTTATCTCGTGAAAGTAGACTTATTTGCCGATCAGTATGTCCATCTCTGATACTAATTGTGCCATCCTTATCGCTAATTGCGTATGCAAAAATTACTTCCGTGCCACCTAAAGTTGTATTGACAAAAGCATTCGTTGCTAACGTCCATCTGGATGGAACAGGAAGTTCTTCTAACTGCATCAAAGTCTGGTAGGTGTCAAGATCGGGATCAGGCAGATTTGGACTGAAAGTCGCTATCTGTTTCCCAGTATATATATTCCAAAGCCAGACTGTCCCATTTGTGTCTTGTATCACAAGAGTTCTACTGTCAGATAGAAAGTTGATAGATTGGAGTTTTTTAAACTGCATCAGTTGAATCGATCTCGTTTGAGGTCCTGGGTTAAACCTAAATGATTTCACTTTGTTGGCAGGAATTATATTGGTTGACCAAGAACCATCTTTTTTAATTTCGAACAACCGCGCAGGTCCGATTGGCATATTAAGGGTGAATAGGTTTTTCCCTGACTTAGTGTCATATATTCGGATGATATTATCATATCCTGTGCTGGCGAATGTTTACCATCAGGTGAGAAAAGCACACGTGTTACAGCTTCCTCGGTTTTACGGGTATGTTCAGTGAGACGCGCGATTTCATCACCCGAATTGACATCATACAGCCATATACCACCATTGTCTGCAATTGCAACGCTTGTACTATCTGGAGAGAGTTGAATATCAGTGATTCTACCTTTTCCGATCTTCCGTTTGGCACCTTCCGGCAAATTCCATCGGGTATAATCTCCTATATCTCCTGACACTTGATTTGATTTCTCATCATCAGCATTTTTTCTACCATCTCTATCCGCATTCAATTGATTGAGTTGATTTACCACACTCGGGTCTGCGTAAAAATTTTGGATTACTTGTGCATCAACAAGTTCCACTG
>JAGFCA010000037.1 GCA_022394755.1 Candidatus Poribacteria bacterium | reverse complement strand
TTGGAAGCTATCTTCTGTAGGCAGGGAATGCCTTATGGCATTCATACCCGGGGAATGACAAATGTCATTCATACCGTTGATTTCTTGATTCCAGATCTCCGAATCACGACTCTTTTAATGAGACATTACTTAGTAAAATAGGAGGGATCTCCGAATCACGACTCCTTCTCTTTCAAAAAGCCTCGGAGAGGCAAAAGGTGTGTAGAAAACATACTTATACGAATAATACTAAAGCCCCAGAGGGACGAAAGGTGTGTAACATTATACCAGTTCTAAATGTTATACCATTTTCAATTGATTTATTTACATTATGACTTTATTTCGTGTTCTGTTCTTTGGTAGGAGGGATCTCCGAATCACGACTCCTTCTCTTTCAAAAAGCCTCGGAGAGGCGAAAGGTGTGTAGAAAACATACTTATACGAATAATACTAAAGCCCCAGAGGGGCGAAAGGTGTGTAACATTATACCAGCTCAAATAAATAATATGTCATTACAACATTTTTATGGAATTGAATATTATTGGAAGCTATCTTCTGTAGCAGGGATCTACGAATCACGACTCTTTTAATGAGACATTACTTAGTAAAAATGGTATTACACAATAACAAAACAATATCAAAATGAAATCACACATGAATATTCTGTGATTGTTGAACAGATTGAGCAACAGGCTGCTGCACAATATAGAGAGAAACAACTAATCGTAGATATCAAGGAAGCAGTGCAACATCTTCCAAATAAAGTAGGGTCTATAGCAGAACTGTTTTACTTAGAATCGTGGCAAATTAAAGATATTGCTTTGGGATTTAGAGTCTGTTCTATTGGAAGGTATTAAGTAAGAACCGTATCCGAATATACTTATCACAGATTTGAATGGACAGAGAATTTTATAAGAAAACGTGACTTTCATAATTATCATTCTAACTTCATTATTCATAAATTATACTAATATAGACCCGGCAGGTTCAGTTACCTAACCACGGGGAACTCCTAAATTGCGTTAATACCGTTGATTCTGATTTGCGGGTGAAAGGCGTATAAAATACCGAGGCACAATAACCATTCACTAACCCGCTGATTACCCAAGAACCCTCTTATCAGCGTTTTCCACGTAATCCGCGTAATCCGTGTAATCCGTGATTCAGACAATAAGAAATGTATTGAATACCTCTATCCCTTATACCACCCTATTTCCCTTGACAATTTGGCATAAATCCTATACTTTACATACTATGTCAAAAGAACCCAAACAAAAACTGAATCAACCAGCAGAGAGTTTTCGCGCACTCCATGTAGATGTACCCAAAAATCTATCCAACATACGTATTATCCTCTTCGAACCACGCGAACCGGGAAACATCGGATCTGTAGCAAGAGTTGTCAAAGGTATGGGATTTTCGCAACTCTACCTTGTTAATCCTGTTCCCTATCAAAATGAAGACGCTGCATGGAAAATGGCACATGGGGCAAAGGATTTACTCAAACAGTGCCACGTTGTCCCTGAACTCAAAGATGCACTAAATGGAATACAATTCCTTGTCGGTACAACACACAGACGACGTGATGTCCGTTTACCTGTACCTGTTCCCGCACGCGATGCCGCAGATACAATCGCTTCTATATCACAAAATCAACAAGTTGCTCTACTATTCGGTCGAGAAGACTTCGGACTATCAACCGATCAGATAAGTCTTTGCCAACTGACCGCCAGTGTTCCCATGGCAACTAAAAACCCCTCATTAAATTTGGCACAAGCAGTACAGATATTCGCTTATGAAGTATTCGTGGCAAGTTTAGGAGAGGATCATGCCTCTGTCGAAATAGACTACGCTGAAGTAAACTCGCTCGAAGACTTCTACACAAGGGTCACCCGATTATTAGATAAAGTCGGTATGTCTCCCTATAATCAGGAATGGGAAAGCTATCTAAAATCACTCCGTCGTGTCTTCTCCCGCGCCCCTCTTGAAGAACGTGACATTGCAACCCTCGACATGATATTCTCCACAACCTATCGTCACATTGTCCGCTTAGAGCAGAGAATAAAAGATTCCACTTGATATTTAACCCTTTCTACCGTATTATAGTACATGTTGCTAATTATGTATTTCCAGATTTAATAGTTAGTATTTCTGTAAAATATAGAGAAACTCAATTACTTTCAAGAATTATTATCAAGAATTTTTTCTTACTGTCACATTAAAGAATTGGATAATGTAAACATACATAGAAATATACATTTATGACAGTAAAAAATAAATATGTCTGCGGCATCGTTTTTACCATTGTAATTGGTTACCTAATTATGGGTTGTGGTGCGGATGATGATAACGAATTAGATGCTTTATATGAAGAATTAGTTGGAACATACGACTTATTCAGAGCGGAAGTTACTTTGGAAGGTGAATCTAAGTTAGTGCTTGAACCACCTGATACAACTGGCACAATGACTATATCCTCAAATCAAGATCTCGTCCAGAAATTAGTGGTATTAGGCATTCCTGTTTCTGTAACAGGTATCTTTGAAATAGATATAGATGAAGGTATAATGTTAATAGACAATACAGAATCGGATTTAATCTCTAAAGCATCCTACACTTGGGATGGAGAAATCCTAACAACCACTTTAAATCTTGGAACGGTTCTTGAAAAAGACTTTTGGCGAAAACAGTGACTATAATTTATTGATGATAGTGAATATATTTACTATAGTTTGGACAATTTTCTGCTGGGTTTAAACAGTTTTCAACGCAATCTTATTTATCAAAGTTTCTTACAGATCCAACTTGCAGAAAAACACTTTGAATCTTCTCAAGGACAGTCCCGGGGAACGACTAATTGGCATTCATACCGTTGATTCAGATTCAACAAATGAAATTGTTAATGATTAAAACTTACCAAACTATAGTTAAACATAAGTAGAGCAGAAAAATGAGAAATATAAAACTCCTCGTTTGGATCATCTTTATCTTATCAGGGGCAAGTGCCCTCATCTATGAAGTAATATGGATGCGACAACTCACACTTGTCTTCGGAAGCACTGTCTTTGCAACCAGTACCGTATTAACCGCATTTATGGCAGGACTGGCTCTCGGAAGTTATTATTTTGGCAGAAAGATAGATGAAAGTAATATATCTCCACTAAAACTCTACGCCTATCTGGAAGCAGGAATCGGTGGATTCTGTATATTATGGCACCTACTATTAGCCGTTCTCAGTGCACTTTATGTCCTCATTTTCAGACACATTACATCCGAATTCTACACCCTCTCACTCATACGTTTTATTCTTACCTTCGGTATACTCCTCATACCCTCTACACTCATGGGAGGAACATTACCCGTTCTAACCCGTTTCTTTGTCAAAAAATTAGAACAACTCGGTACCAACATCGGTATTCTATATGCCTTAAATACATTCGGGGCAGTCATCGGAACTGTGGCAGCAGGATTCTTCCTAATACAAGCACTCGGTATAAAAACGACACTCGGCGTAGCCATTGCAATCAATTTTGGTGTTGCATTAATCGCACTGCTCATAGATAGGATTTCACAAAAAACAGAATCAGAAAACACTAAAAGCGTTAGCAGAAAACAGATTAAAGAAACATCCGTACAAAACATAGAACCAGAAATTCATATAGGAAAATCCCGTCTCCCACTCCGTAATATTATATTAATCGCAATAGGTATTTCCGGATTTTGTGCCCTTTCCTACGAAGTATTATGGACACGCATATTAGTTTTCTTTCTCGGAAGTACAACCTATGCATTTGCTACGATGCTTGCTGCATTCCTATTCGGAATTGCATTAGGGAGTATGATCTTAGCACACTGGGTAGATAGAATCAAACAACCCGTTATTACATTCGGTCTCATCCAACTCGGAATCGGACTCTTCGCCGTAATTCTTATGCCAGCATTTGAAGAGTTGTATAGTGTGAGTAGGACACTTCAGTCAACATTTGGAGCAAGCAGATTTTGGACATTTTTCTCATGCTTTCTCGTTATGTCCCTCCCAACATTCTTAATGGGAGCAAGTTTCCCACTTGTGACAAAAATCTATACAGGAAACGAACAACAACTTGGCAGAAGTATTGGGAATGTATACGCGGTTAATACCGTCGGCAGCATCTTAGGAGCATTCTGTGCAGGATATATTCTTATTCCACTATTAAACATACGACCAAGCATCATCTTAATGGTCGCATTAAATACCGGAATTGGTTGCTTGCTTGTATTAACTGGATGGCGATCAGGCGCAGAAACAACAGAAACTTCCGAACAAAAACAAGACGAACCTAAAGTAGCAAAAGCCTTTTCTCAAGGGGTAGGAATAGGGATCCCCATAATTACAATCGGATTAGCAGCAGTTCTACTCCTATCACTCAACCAGCCTATTTTCCTAAAAAGCACAATATACAAAACACAACGTCCCGGTGATCAAGTCGTTGACTATAAAGAAGAAGTTGACGGAACTGTAACCACGCTAAAGGACGATGAAGGTGTCTACCGCTTATATGTAGATGCAAACCAAGCAGCAGACGCTTCACGTTGGGATTCACCATCACACCGGGTCATAGCACACCTGCCTTTACTCCTACACCCAAACCCAAAACGTGCACTTGTCGTCGGTTTCGGTATGGGGTTAACATCACATTCAATCACACAACACGGTGTAAAAGTCGATGCTATTGAACTATCTAAAGGTGTAATATCAGCAGCACGAGAGTATTTCGTACATATCAATAGGAATATATTTAAGAATCGTTTATTTAACTATCAAATCAACGATGGTCGAAATCATATTCTTATGACACAGACAAAATACGATATGATCTCAACTGGTATTATACACCCACTCGTTAGTGCGGGAAGTTCTAATATATACACCGAGGATTTCTATCGTCTATGTCGTAGAATACTTTCAGAGGATGGCGTCATGTGTCAGTGGGTTCCATTACATCGCCTACCAGAATCACATTATAAAATGATAGTGCGTACATTCATTAATGTGTTTCCTGAAACCACACTCTGGTATAAATACACCCCGGATTTTGTAATTCTCATTGGGACACAAAAACCCCTCTCCATAGATTATGAAAACTTTATTGCACGCAGTAAGATAAAGAGTATACAAGAAGGTTTAGCTGCTGATGATCTTGACGGGATGTCTCTACTCGACTCATTCATGATGGGACCAGATGCTGTCAGGGAATATGTAAAGGAAGATGATGGACCTGGACATATCCATACAGATAACCGGCCACGCTTGGAATTCTTTAAAGGTGAAGATTTAGCAAACTCAACTGTAAGTAATATAAGAGGAATGCATGACTATCGGGAAAGCGTTCTACCATATCTAAGGAATTATGGTACAACCGTAGAAGAGCAAAAACAAGTTAGAGAAAAGATTAACACTTACTATAAAGCAACACAGAAACTGATTCTCGGTCAAATCGCTTATGCAAACGCACAAACAGCATATACTCTTGGACAGGTGGAGAAATACAATACACTACTTGAAAGTTCGAGCATGCTAATAAATGAAGGGGTTAGAATTAATCCACGTGATGACACAATACGCTATAATTTCGGTGTCGTCAGCGGTTTAATTCGTGAGGATGAACATGAAGAACTCAGAAAAATTGAACAAAGCGTGAAGCAGACAATGGAACAAAACCCTGAGGATTCTCGTGGACATATTTATCTATTCACCGTTTATGAAGGATTAGCAAGAGAGTTTGAAAGAAAAGGTGAAATTGAGAAAGCAAACGAACATCTATCAAAGGCGTCGAATGAATTAGAGGAATACCTAAAACGGGATTCAAGTAGACCTGATATCTATATATTATTAGGTCCATTATATGAACGCCAAGGACGATTTAATGAAGCACTGCGTACCTATCAAAGATTAGAACTTTTGGAAACTGAAGGAAAATTACCCGCTCCCATTTATGTCGCTATGGCACAGCTTCACTGGGAATTGAAAAACGTTGAAGATGCAAAAGAATATTCACAAAAAGCGTTGAAGGCTGATGCAAATTCTTGGCGATCACATTATATTCTCGGTAAAGTATATCATTCAATGAATGAACCGAGTAAACAGAGTGAACATTTTAATAGTGCTCTAAAAGTTATTGATGAAGCTATAATCAATAACCCTGATCCAAGTGATTTACTAACCTACAAAGAAGAAATTCAAAAAGAATTGGAAGAAATAAAATAATAGGAGGAGAACATAGACCAATTATGTCTCAAGGACCTTCCCTAAAACGTACTCACTATTGCGGTGAGTTACGCTTAACTGATGCTGGTAATACTGCTCAACTCAATGGTTGGGTAAGACGTCGACGTGACCATGGCGGTGTGATCTTTATTGATCTACGAGACCGAACGGGGATTACGCAGATCGTTTTCGATCCTCAAATTAATGAAAATGCACACGCACTCGCTGATTCTGTAAGGAGTGAGTATGTACTCAATGTTAGCGGAACTGTCCGCGAACGTGAACCCGGTGAACATCTGTTCAAAGCTGACGAAGCATTTAAGTCTGAACTCTCAGACGCAAACAGATTATCTGCTGGATTTAAAACACTGTTTTCCGATTTGGACAAAAAGTATACGTTGGCCGATAACATTCAAATAAGTGTTCGCGAAACAGATAAACATTGGCTACTTACCGATGTAGATAATAATAGAACTTATGATATTCTCCTTGATGGTGATAGTCTCAGTATTTTTCAAGGGACAGTTAATCCTGATCTACCAACGGGTGAAATAGAAATCGCTATTGATTCATTGAATATTCTGAATACTGCCAAGACTCCGCCATTTCCAGTTGAAGATGAGATTGAAGTAGCAGAAGATATCCGAATGAAATATCGGTTCATTGACTTACGTCGTCCTGAAATGCAAAAAACCCTTGAAATGCGGCATAAAGCTGCCCTTGCAACTCGCAACTATATGAGCGAACAAGGTTTTCTTGAAATCGAAACTCCGATTTTGATGAATAGTACTCCTGAAGGCGCACGTGACGTTCTGGTGCCAAGTCGATATTATCCTGGAAAATTCTACGCACTACCACAGTCACCACAACAATTCAAACAGATTCTTATGATGAGTGGTGTTGACCGATATTTTCAGATCGCACGATGTTTCCGAGATGAAGACACACGCGCAGATAGACAGCTTGAGTTCACACAGATTGACATTGAAATGTCATTTGCTGAAGTCGATGATGTGCTTGAGGTAACTGAAGGTCTAATGAAGAGGATATTCGAGGATGCTGGCGGAATTCCTGTGGAAACACCTTTCCTACGCCTACCATACCATGAATCTATGGCACGGTTTGGAAATGATAAACCGGACACACGCTTCGGTATGGAACTAACTGATCTGTCGGATGTTATGGAAGACTGCGATTTTCAGGTATTCTCACGGACTCTTGCTTCTGGAGGACAGGTAAAAGGAATTGCTGTCCCGGGTGGTGAATCGTTTTCAAGGAAAGACATTGACGACTTAACTGATTTCGTTGCTACATATAGAGCAAAAGGATTGGCATGGGTCAAAGTAACATCAGAAGGATTCTCATCCGGAATTGTAAAATTCTTTAAACCTGAACAGCTTGAGACAGCACAGGAAAGGATGGGGGCAAAAACTGGGGATATCATGTTCTTTGTCGCAGATAAACCTAAGGTGGTAGCAGATGCTCTTGGAAACCTACGTCTACACCTTGGACACAAGCTAAACTTAATTGATGAGAGTCTATACAACTTCTTATGGATCGTTGACTATCCACTATTTGAATGGAATGAAGAAGAGAACAGATTTGAACCACACCACCATCTTTTTACAGGAGCAACGGAAGAAACGTTACCTCTGTTAGACACAGATCCCGGTAAAGTTCAGAGCCAACATTACGATCTCGTATGTAACGGATCCGAAATATGCAGTGGCAGTGTAAGAATACATCAATGGGAAATACAACAAAAGATCTTCAATATTCTAAATATCACACCAGAGGATATCAAGAATAGATTTGGATATTTTACTGATGCCCTTGAATATGGAACGCCACCACACGCAGGAATCGCTCCAGGTTTAGACCGTATAGTTATGCTTATGAGAAATGAGGATAATATCCGCGAGGTAATTGCCTTTCCAAAATCGCAACAAGGACTTTGTCCTCTAACACATGCACCCTCTTCGGTAACTGAAGAACAACTTGAGGAATTATCTATTCGAGTTGATATAGATGAATAAGGTATACTGGTTTGTTTAATCACTACTATTCCATAAACTGACTTTAGAAATTAAGGACTTGGGCGGATAAGGGGTTTAAATGTTGACCGCTCTTAATAGGCTGTCATTGGGACTGCCTTCAAGTGAACAGGAGAATAAAGTTCCTCATGCAAATCAAAATACATTCTGCATACGAGGTAGTTTCCAATTTGTCATATTGCTCATGCAACAATTTCATATATATAAATTGATGGCTTCACCACTTCTGTAAAACTTTAATATCGGAGATAAAACTCCACCAACCAAAGGAACAAACTATGAATGAAAATGGAAATGCGAAGGGAAATCTTGGCTTACTCTACGGTATAATTATCGCTATCATTCTTGGTGCACTTATCGGTGGATTAGCACCCGATCTTGCCGAAAGAACACACATATTAGGGGATATCTTCCTTACGCTACTAAAAATGATTGTCGTTCCACTTGTGATTTTCTCTATGGTTGTTGGTATTACTAACTTAGGTGATATTCGCAACTTGGGGTCTATCGGTGGACGAACTGTGCTCTATTATATGGCTACTACCGGAATCTCGGTGGTCATTGGAATGATTCTTGTCAATATTATTTCTCCCGGTTCAGGTTTATCTGGGGAGGAAGAACTGACAAACTCCAATTATACCTTAAGTGGTACTGATAACCTAACGGTTACATTAACTGACGGAGATGTCACAGGGGACTACACAAATAAGTATGTCATCACCCTTACTGATCAAAATGTAATTGGGAATATTAACTCAATAGATGGTAATACTATCAATGTCACTGGATGGCAACTCCTGTCTGATGATGTAGAATACCTTGTAGCTGAAAGCGGTAAGTTGCTAATGGTCAGTGATAATCAATTGGTTGATATGACCCTCAGAGACTCTGGTACAGGGGTCAAAATATCACTACCCGTTGCCTCAAAAGTTAAAGGGAAAGAAAATCGTAGCATGACCGCTACTATCATTGAGGTTTTCTTAGGTAACAAAGCCACTGGAAAACAGGGAATGATCCCAACCAATGTTTTCAAGGCTATGGCGAACATGGATATCTTACCACTCATCTTCTTCTCACTACTCATCGGTGCTGCTCTCTCTACTATAGGAGATGCAGGACATCCGGTTATTGCAATTTTTAACGGATTCAATGAGGCTGTAATGAAGATTGTTCACTGGATTATGTTTACTGCACCTATCGGAATATTCGGCTTAATTGCAGGTAGAATCGGTAAGGCAGATGGGTTCGCTGGATTCTGGCCAGAATTAGTTGCAGTCGGTAAATATAGTATAACCGTCTTGTTAGGTCTCGGGATTCATGGTATGGTTATCTTGCCACTCATGCTTATGATTTTAGGACGGAGAAACCCGTTCGGATACGTCAAAGGCATGGGAACTGCATTGCTTAATGCTTTCTCTACTGCAAGTTCCAGTGCTACATTACCGTTAACTATGCAAGGTGTTGAAGAACAGAATGGAATTTCAAACAGGACTGCCAGTTTTGTCCTTCCTTTAGGCGCAACTATAAACATGGACGGTACTGCACTTTATGAAGCAGTCGCTGTTATGTTTATTGCTCAAGTATACGGAATAACAATGGGACCTGCAGAACAGGTCATAATTGTGCTGACAGCTACACTCGCTGCTATCGGTGCTGCGGGAATACCTGAAGCAGGACTTGTTACTATGGTTATTGTACTCAATGCAGTTGGACTACCTATTGAAGGTGTGGCATTGATTCTATCTATTGACTGGTTACTCGACAGATTCCGTACAACTGTTAATGTTTGGGGCGACAGTGTAGGCGCTGGTATCATTGAAACTTATGAATCCGGTGATTCCACAGAGGTTCCAGCTACTTAGTTTATACAAAGAAACGTCACTAAAGTGACTAAAACCCCGTTAATATCTTCCATAGTACATATGTTTCTATTATTTCTTTACCTGTAAACATACTATGGAAGATATTAATCTATCTACGCAAAATGAATTCCCAAAACAACACAAACCCACAGAATCCTTGGATTTCAGGTGAGACTGTATTAGCCATAATCAGTGTTGCTCTCGGTGCATTATGGATCGCCTTTGCATACTATAAAGGTAACCATACTGATGCAGATGGACATAATATCATGCTATTACATCCGCTTGTCCCTATCTGCCTAATTGCTCTGCTAATACGCATACATAAATGGGTTGGTATCAAATTTATCGTATACCTTGAAATCGTCATGATATGCCTCTGGTTATTTATCCGGTTATTAGGTGTACTAATGCCTTTCATTCTGGGTTTCGGTTTTGCATATCTTTTCAGGTTTCTATGGAAAGCACTTCCATTCAAGAAAAGCTACCAACGTAGTATTGCAACTGTTCTGATTATCGTTGTTTGTACCAGCGTGTTGATCTTTACATGCATTGGAGTCGGGTATCAATTAGGGCAAATGACAAAGGGACTACAGAAATTCTATCACGAAGCATTGTTACCTGCTGTTGTTGGGGAGACATATAAGACGATTACTTCTGATATTGAAAATGGAACAGAAACCTTATTCCTTGGAACAAACCATGGGGTCTATATTATACCCATTGATAAGGACACTAAGGATGAAAAAACAAAACAGAATGATTCTAAGAAAAAAGAAACTGAACCAAAAAGGATGGGCATTACAAACGGTGAACTTGTTGGAAAGAATATCCAAACAATTGCTGTAAATGAGAAATACATATTTGCTGCAACAACATCATCGGTTTACAGATGCAGTAAAAACATTGTTAAAGCCGCTACAGGAAAAATAAAAGAATCCTTAATCGCACCATCAGAGGAATTGTTATGGACGGAAATTAATACTACATCTTTAGGGACACGCCGCATACAAACAATTAACACCCCATCATGGAATCCTTCATTGATATATATTGGTACCGAAAGAGGACTATACAAAAGTGAAGATGCAGGTGAAAAATGGCAGAATATTAAAATAGATGGGGCAGATGATGCATCTATAACAAGTATCACATCTATAGAGAAATATGTAAAAAATAGAATGGAAAGAGTTCTATATCTATCTTGTATTGACAACACTCAGCAACAGTTAGAGAATTCGGATGACTCTAAGATTAAAACCAATAGTATCTTTTGGAAATTATCAGATTTTCCAATGGCATGGACAAAAGCCAATACAGAGATACTAAATGCTATAGATGGAAAATTACCACAGATACAAACACTCGTTGCTACAAATAAAGAGGAAACTGAACTATACGTTGGCACAATACAAGGATTATACGAGACAAAGAACATTGAAATACCTAAATGGATTCCAGCAGATGGTTCAAATGGTCTCCCAGAGTCAATTCAACTATTTACTTCAACACCTGTAAGATTATATGCTGGCAATGATAATACTATACATTATAGAACCAGCAACTCCACTTCTTGGAAACCACTTATAAAGAAAAAACCTGGTATACTAATCTATAGAGATCAACCCATTGTAAAAGAGTTCCAAGCATATTTGACTGAAAGGATACCCGGATGGACTGCCAGTGGTGGCGCATTGATAAAATGGTTATCAGGTTTGGCGGGTTCTATTGCATTCCAGTTTGGTGGATTTATCGCAACCTTTTTCCTCGCTCTGATCGTCTTTGCCTATGCCTGCCAAGGTTTAGACCACTACTTCAACAGTCTGATTAATACAATCCCAGAAAAACATCGGAATACTATCAGAACCTATTTCCTGGAAATTGATAATAATATGCAACAATTTCTAAAGGGACAATTCACTGTAATAGTAATTGTATCTATCATATCCTGTATTGTATATCAAATTATAGGTGTCCCATTCGCTCTTCTCATAGGGATATTGGCAGGTCTATGTAATGCTATCCCAACATTCGGTCCATTCATTGGTGGAGGATTTGCCTTAATCGCTATGTTGATGGGATTGGCTGCTGGGGAATTTACTGGAATCGATTTCCTTGTTAGATCATTATTTGTATTGGGCGCAATCCTTGGAATTCAAACGATAGATAACTCTGTTATTTCTCCAAAGGTCATGAGTTCTGCTGTTGATGTTGATCCTTTACTGATTATGTTTGCCGTTATAGTGGGAGCATCTATACTCGGTTTCTGGGGAGTTCTACTCGCTATCCCTATTATTGTTGTTATTAAATCTATTGTTTCTGTTTCAAAATCAGGGATTACCGAGGCAGATGCGTAATATATCACAGGAGATACATAATGGAAAATCAACTTCCCATAGTTGCCATCGTCGGTAGACCTAATGTAGGTAAGTCATCAATATTCAATCGCATTGCAGCTGATGCAAGACCAAGCACTGAACATCCAAAACAAATTGCTGTTGTTAATGATCAACCCGGTGTTACAAGAGATAGAAACTATGCACATGTAAAATGGAACAAAACTCCATTTACTATTGTTGACACTGGAGGAATGGATGTTGACCCAGAAGACCCGCTTATTGATAATGTACAGCTACAGGTTGACGAAGCATTAACAGAAGCGGCTCTTATCCTTTTTGTCGTAGACTCAAGAGACGGGATTCTGCCACATGACACAATGGTTGCCGATAAACTTCGAGCAGCTGGAAAACCTATAATCCTTGTAGCAAACAAAGCAGATAGTCGATCAATTGAATTGGACACCGCTGAATTCTTCTCTCTCGGTTTAGAAGCCCCAGTCTTAACATCATGTGTACAGAACTTAGGGATACAACAACTCTTAGATATGATAGCGGAATTACTACCTGAAGCAACTGATCCGGTTGAAGATTCTAAGAAACCTATCAAAATCTCTATCGTCGGGCGTCCAAATGTTGGAAAATCATCAATACTAAATTCGCTTCTCGGTGAAGAACGAATGATTGTTGACAACCGTCCCGGTACAACACGAGATGCTGTAAATATACAATTCGTTTACGATAACGTCCCGTTTGAACTTGTGGATACTGCAGGAATGCGGAGAAAATCATCCATAAAAGACGATTTAGAAACCGCAACTGTGCGAAGTGCCATACATAGTATTCGTCAGAGCGATATCGCCGCATTAGTGTTAGATATCACACAGGAATTGGCACAACAAGATAAAACAATTGCAAGTTTCATAGAACGGAACGGTAAAGCATCTGTTTTAGTTCTGAATAAGTGGGATCTTATTGAAAAGGATAACAAGACATTCGACGAATACATTGATCTGATTACCAGACAAGTGCCACAATTAGATTACGTGCCAAAAATCTTCGTCTCAGCACTAACAGGACAACGTGTATCAAGAATACTCGATGTAGCACTTGAAGTCCACAGGGAATACTGTACACGCATACCAACACCTGCTTTAAATGAATTGTTGATGGAACTACGAATTGCACACCCACCTCCGAGAGTGAAGGGAACACGGCCGGCACTGAAATACATGACTCAAGTTGAAACACAACCACCAACATTTTTAATCTTTGGTCGAAATACACATAGAGTACGACCACCCTATACTTCCTATTTAATTAACAACCTTCGTAGTACTTTCGGCTTTAATGGGACACCCATACGATTATACTATCGAAGAAACTAACTCAATAAAATAACCACAATCTTCTAAATTAGAAGAAAGGAATACCAATGATTGCCAATACACAAAAATATCTTATTATAACCACTCTATTTCTATTTTGCATTATCGGATGTAGCCGAGAATCCATAGAATTCTTATCAGAACCTGGATTTTCAACATCTATGGATGAACAAGATAATCAACAACATACTGACGCAAAGATGGCTTTTGAACACACTGTACAGCCGATTCTAACAGAAAAATGTGCCCTTTCTGGATGTCATGTGGATGGAGGAATTAACGCTCATGGTATTGATTTAACGTCATACGAAACTTTTAAAGAAGGGGGAGAACACGGTCCTATATTTGTACCTGGAAACGCTGAAGCAAGTATAATTGTCGAAGAAATCGTAAGTGGTAATATGCCTAAGAATGGGACGCCACTACCTTATTTGCAGGTAAAAACCATTATGGATTGGATTAATATGCAACCACCAGATGCAGATGCTACCCCTCATGAACATGATCACGATGACGAGAATGAACATGATGACGATGAGCATGATGACGAGAATGAACATGATGACGATGTGCATGTTGACGATGAGCATGATGACGAGAATGAACATGATGACGAGAATGAACATGATGACGAGAATGAACATGATGACGAGAATGAGCATGATGACGAGAATGAGCATGATGACGAGAATGAACATGATGACGAGAATGAGCATGATGACGAGAATGAGCATGATGATAAGCATGAATAAACATCACTCGTAATTTCATAAACACCTAAAACAAGAAGGCTGGTTTGTAGACCAGCCTTCTTGTTTTTATGTAATCTCCAATTCTCTCTTGCTAAGCAGAGCAGTATATTGTTATACTAATTCCACAGATTCATACTACGAATACACTCTTCAAATGCTATTCATCAAACACTTCTCAGATATAACAGCCGATGACCTACCACTTGTAGGAGGAAAAGGTCTTAATCTTGGAAAACTCACCAATGCAGGTTTTGCAGTTCCAAATGGATTCTGCGTAACTACAGAGGCATACCGTTCATCGGTAGAGCATATATCTGAAAAAAACAAAGATGCTATAAAAGATATTCATATAAAACCTGAGTTGATTGAAGAAATCCTAAATGCCAGAAAGAAATTACAAACTGATACAGTTGCTGTGCGTTCCAGCGCAACAGCAGAAGATTTAGAGGATGCCAGTTTCGCAGGACAACAAGACTCCTTTCTCAATGTAAAATCAGATGAAATTATTGATGCTGTTAAAAGATGTTGGACTTCCTTATGGACTACAAGAGCAATATCATATCGAAAACAACAAGGTATTTCAAACGACTGTTTAGCCATGGCAGTAGTCATCCAAGAAATGTGTAAGACTGATGTCTCTGGGGTGTTATTTACCGTAAGTCCTTTTAACAATCAAACTTGTATCATAGAATCTAATTGGGGATTGGGTGAATCTGTTGTGTCTGGTTCGATTACCCCCGATAGCTTTGAATTATCCAGAGATACCAGTGAAATTATGAATGAGACAATCGCTTCTAAACATGAAATGATTACTGAACAAGGTATAACAAATATATCAGAAGATCAACAGAACGCACCAAGTCTAACAAATGAACAATTACAAAAACTATGTAGACTCGGTTTAAAGGTCGAAACACTCTATAAACAACCAATGGATATAGAATGGGGTCTTATAGGGGAGGACTTTTTTCTTTTACAAGCAAGACCTATTACAACAAAGATTGAAAGTAAAGCTCAAAATGACCAAACAGACGAAAAAATACAGAAACTACGTCAAGCTGAAGTTCGGATACTAAAGACAATTGCTAAAGAAAATACAATATGGAGTCATCACAACTTGGCAGAAGTTCTTCCTGCACCATTACCCATGACTTGGGATATAATGAAAAAGTTCATGTCTGGAAATGGTGGATTAGGTAAAGCATACCGCCACTTAGGTTTCTATCCCAGTAAAAAAGTAGACAGGATAGGAATATTGGATCTAATTTGTGGCAGGATATTTGTAAATTTGAACCGTGAAACAGAACTCTTCTTCGAAGGTTTCCCATTCACACACGACTTTTATGAGATGAAATTGTTTCCTCATAAAGCGATGTATGCTCAAGCAAAACCAGATATACGACGGAGCAAAGCATCATTTTGGATAAAACTACCTATTCACATATACAGAATGTCCAAAGCGGAGATGCGTTTAAGAAAGCATCGATCTGACTTTGATCAGATACTAACTAAGGAAGTATTTCCAGAATTCCAAAATGCTGTCCAACTTGAACAATCTAAAGACTTTTCTGAGTTGACGGATGCTGCATTGGTCGAAAAAGTGAATGAGTGGACACAAAAAACATTAGACTATTTTGCACCAAAAGCACTTATTGCTACACTACTCGCTGGTTTCTCGCTTCAGAAATTAGAAACTACCCTTCAAAAATGTATCAGTAAGGAAGACACAAAAAAGTTAGTAAGTCGTTTGATCACAGGACAACACGGAAATATGACTGTTGAAACAAATGAAAAACTACGACAAGTGGCAAAAGAAAAAATAACCCTTACAGATTTTCTAAACGTATATGGACATCGGGCAGTAGATGAATTTGAACTGGCACAACCACGATGGCGGGAAAACACAGAGTATATTCAACAAGTTATTGCTTCCCTCAAGCAAAATAGTTCTGACATCCCTAATAAAGAAAACTCAGATTCAACACAAAAAGAACTGAAAGATACCGCAGAGAAAGAACTAAAAGATGTTATAATGAAAAAACCTGGAATAAAAAAACAAATTGAGATCGAATTGGATTATACAATGCGGTATATGCCATTTAGAGAAACTGCAAAATACTATCTCATGCTCGGTTATGAACAAATTCGACGCCCGTTGGTCGAATTAGACCAGCGATATCAACTTGATGGTGAAATTTTCTATCTGGTACCGGATGAATTAAAAAAACTGATTAGTGGTGAAGATCTAAAACCGGTAATTATGGAACGAAAGTTAGAACGCGAATTATTACTACAAATTGAACTACCGGACGTCATATTCAGTGATTCCCTGGAGGAAATTGGAAAAGCTAAAACAAAAGTACAATCTGAAACCTTCTCAGGTGTAGGTGTCTCTGCGGGTGTAGGGAAAGGACAGGCGCGTGTACTTTCACAACCTTCAGATATAGATCCTTCTGATAGGAACTACATACTCGTATGTCCATCAACTGATCCTGCTTGGACACCTCTGTTTCTAAATGCTTCTGGTTTAGTTATGGAACGTGGTGGGATGTTATCACATGGTGCTGTTGTTGCAAGAGAGTACGGTGTCCCTGCAGTTGTAAACATACCCAACGCAACCCACAGCATTTCGGATGGACAGATATTAGAAGTTGATGGGAATAATGGAACGGTTGCTGTTGTATCGGAATAGACCTATCTAAGGAATAATGTCATGCATTTTGATGCCTATTCAGAAAAACTACATAGAATACGCCAAAAAACTCGAAGGGCATTCCTTCTATCAATTTTACTGCACACTGTTGCTATAGGACTCATGAGTTTTAGTTACATCCGTTGGTATCGTCCTATGCTCCTATCCGAATCTTTGGTTAAGGATTCAATTGAAGTATCCTCAATACGTCGTTTTCACACGAGTAGCGATCGTAAAAGATCCATGTCATCAAAAAGGACAGTTGCAGCAAGCGCAGCTAAAATCTCTACAAATACTGCACAACAGATGAACACACAAACCTCTGTGACTACTGACACATCAGTATACGGTATAGGGACAGATGCACTCTCACCATTATCAGAAACACAATTAAATGAAAACATAAGTGAAACTCCTGTATGGAAACCAATCTCTGTTCCTAAGACCCAAGCACCGACAATTACCCCTATTTCAAGAAATCAAGAAACAACATCTACTGCATCCCAAGAACCAACTCATTACATAGCTGATCCTGTTGACAGAGACGGCATGATGGGAGAAGCTTTAGAAGGAATCGCTGAAAGTATTGCAGATAGTCAAACGGATAGCATCGTAGATTTAGTATTTCTGCTTGATATCAGTGGAAGCATGATTGATAATATCCGCGCAGTCGGACGACAACTCACTCAAATGGTATCTGTATTTGAAGAAAAAGGGGTTGATTTCAGAGTTGGTATTGTAATCTTCAGGTATATTGAAGATGATACCATATATCATGAGTTAACTCGAAATGTGGAGTTATATAAACAACTGCTAACATCACATGTTGTTGCTGCAGCTGGGGATGAAAGGGCACATAATGCCATCGTAAAAGCAATACGACGTGTGAATTTTCGAGAGGATGCAAAGCGACGTTTTATTCTCGTAACTGACGAACCAAGCAAAGGATCATACAATCTATCCGACATATTAGTCATGTGTTGGGAAAACCAAATCGTCATTGATGTCATTGGAATCAATCATACGACCCACCGAGCATTATCATCAAAAACCGGGGGACTCTGGTTTCCTATACCTATTCAACAGTAATACCAGGTCCGGTAATGTGAACGTACTCAGTAAAAATGGTATTATTCCTCTCCGATTTTGTGTTTCTCCTTGACATCAGAGAATGCATGACAGATAATATCCCACAGTCAGACGACAATGTATCCACTACATTAGTCAGGTGTCAGAAAACCAAATCGTCATAGATGTTATTGGGATTAATCATACTACTCCTTTGTTAATCAAAAAAAAACAAAATAATTGGGTAATAATATGAAATGGTCATTAAATACGTATCAAACATGTCAAGATTGGGAACTACAAAGAATACTTGATACAGCGGAAAACACAGGTTATCACGGTGTCGAGTTATTAATGGATTACAAACAGAAACATGGCTTTGAATGGGACACACCAGAAGATCAATGGGATGGATTAAAAGCACAAATTGATAACAGTGGTGTCGTCGTTTCATCCCTCACGAGTTGCCAAAATTTCCATTCAGAAAATGGAGATGATCGTGAGGAAACTGTCCGTCGGGTTTCCCGCGTAATTGATATGGCTGATTTCTTTGACTGCGATCATGTTCGTGTCCTCGGAGACAGATATAGTGAGGAAAACAGGGACGCTGTGGTTGGTTACGTAATTAAGGGGTTAAAAGCACTTGGTGCCTATGCCAGCGGTAAAGGTATAACCGTTTCTATTGAGATGCACGGCTCATTCACCGATCCAGATTCCGCTATGGAGGTAATTGAAGGTGTGAACCTTCCCAACGTTGGTTTTGTTTTCAATTCCCAATTCGTCGGTTGTGATGCGGGTAGTATTGAACCATTATTCTCACGGGTTGCCCCACATATCACCTCAGTACATACACATAAAGTTGAAGCACCTGAAACCTTTGAACTCTACCGACAAATGTTTGAATGGCTGAACCGTATTGGCTTCTCAGGTTACATCTCCAACGAATGTGCATACACTGGACCTGATCCAGAAAAAGTCCTTGCCCTATATATTGGACTCTTTAAGGCGTTCGTAAAGTGAATACTCCACAAGCAGCACACTTATACAAACGTGTTGCGATTCCAGAAGAATTCCTGAATGAAACTGATGGAAATTCTTGGGGTGGCGATATCCGCATCGGGGACCTGACAGGGAACGGTTGCGTCGATTTTTTAGTATATAAATCTCTCGGCGGTATTCATCCCTGTTTCCTTGGGGCTTTTACACTTGATGGTGAACCGATATGGTCATTTGGAAATAAATATCTTGAAGTTCCAGATACCGATGAACCCAATTCCTCACTAACAACTCTATCCCCCGACAGACCAGGCCCGGTTGCAATATACGATATCAACGCCGATGGTCAGGCAGAGGTAATCTGCTTCTGGTTTGATTCTGAAGCCACATTAGCAAGTAAATGGAATCTATCTGCAATCCAATTGCTAATATTAGATGGTGCGACAGGTGAAGTCAAGAACTCTGCAATCTGTGACGAATTGCGATTATGCAACGCCTATGTAGAAAATGATCTTCATATTCCCAATTATGTCCATCAACGGCTAATGATTGCAAATTTGTCTGGGAATCCACTGTCACAAGACTTTGTCGTAAAAGTCGGTGTGGATATACTCGCTTTTAATCACAAACTTGAACTCCTTTGGAAATATACCGACAAATGGTATCGTTATCCAAAGCATTCAGCTTATATTCCTGCTGTAGGAGATTTCAACGGTGATGGTCTTGATGAGATTAATGGTGGCAATTATGGACTTGCTTCGGATGGATCAGTCCTATGGGATAAATATCTTGGTGACAATCTGGATTCTGTGTTAGTTGAAGAATGGGATGGACAGAATCGGGCTATTCTATCTGCAGGTGGACAGGTAGTTGATTCATCAGGAAATCCTATCTTCTCCCTTGGAATGGATACCGTACCACATGGGCAAGAAATACGATGCGGAAACTATTTACAAGACTACCACCCGAATTTAGTGGTACGATATAACGGACATAATCCTGAACTGATTGTAGTTGATATTGATGGAAATATCAAATCACGATTTACCGTTGATGAAACACCAAACAACACAGGCTTAGAGACAATTCGATGGAACGGTTCAGACGACACTGATCTAATATATAGTCCTGCAGCATTATATAACGGCGAAGGAGATAAGGTCATTACGTTCCCTGAATTACCACCACCCACTGGTGGTAGAATGGGTTGGTATCACTGTTTCCCAGCTGATGTTTGTGGAGATGCACGTGAAGAAGTAGTACTATACGATCCTTATTCGGACGCTGTATATATCTATACCCCTGATCCTTTTCAACCCAATGAATATAGCGGTTATACACACACCAAACGACAATATAATACAAGATTGATGGATTAAGACATTATGACAAAAGACAGTGTTAACAAATTCCTACTCATCTCAATTGATTGTTGGCGGTATGATGCACTCAGTCGTACCAATCCATTATTCAATACTCCTAAGTTTGATTTACTGACGAAAGATTTCACACTCGCAGAAAAATTCTTTGTTACCGCCCCTGCCACACGACCTTCCCACACATCCTATTTTACCGGACTCTATCCTTTTGAACATGGACTTTATGGACAAACATACCTAAAGATGTTTGAAGGAATCCCTAACCTGTTTCAACTTTTTGCTGATGAAGGTTATCATATTACAGGTCGTTCTGAACGTGCGGAAGTCTTTCGTTTTCTTGATTATGAACCCTTCATTACGTCAATAGATCCGAATGCTAAAGCACAACAACTCGGTTCACTTGAAGACCTGATTTCAGACCTAAAACAACCTTCAGATACACCCCAATTCTGTTTCCTTCATTTCTGGTATACACACGGTGGATACGGAATGAGTGGGATTCCTGGAGCACCAAGTCTCGGTTCTTTGGTAAATCAAGGAAAAACAGATGAAGCACTTCGTTATTACTATGCTGCTGCAACCCATATTCTTGAGTTTAAATTGGTTGAAATACTAAAGCAGCTTGACCTACCAAATTGGGCTGTATTTATCTTTGGTGATCATGGTGAGGGAATTTGTGAGGAGCTAATTGACCATGGAAGTACACTGAACCAGAATGTGTTACATGTACCCTTGTTAACACACATTCCCGGTGTGGAAAAATTAGATTTACCTGACGCACCTATCTCAGCAATTGATCTGTTCCCAACAATTACACACCTTGCTAATATTGATACAGAATATAAAGGATATGGTAAAAACCTTCTATACCCATCAGAAATTAATGATGACAGATTGGTTTTATCAGAGTTAGATAGTTTATTTGGTATCGGTTTCTTAAGCCAGAAAAACCTTGACATGCCACATCAACGAGTGACTTCACGAACGACAATTGATAATGAGGAAATTTCACGATATACAGAAGGTGTACGACTATGGTCATTGACGGATGGTGAATATCTATTCCGTGAAGATCAACAAACTGGAGAGTATGTTTATCGACATGTCATGCGGAGTGAAGATGTTGAATGTGGTGACCCAGAACAATTCCGGAATGCGTATGACGATATCCTAATGTGTTCCAACTACCAACATTTACAACTTCAGGATTCAACACCAGAGGAACGTGAGATATTAGAAGCCCGACTACGTAATTTAGGGTATATCGAGTAGAGCATTACCTATTATTTAATGGCTCTCAGTTCAACTATAATTCGTAGATTGTTGCTTCAAGACTATCAATTTCCACTATCGCTACTGTAGCCTTACCAGTCGTCCAACCACCCGTTTCACCAGGATTCAGTAATAGAGATTTCTCTTTTTGGATATCTATCTTATGGGTATGTCCATAAACAACTATATCGTAATCTCCACTCTTAGCAATTGGAATAGCAAGTTCAGGATAATGCATCACAGCGATGTTTCTATCCCCCAGTGTTGTACTTGCGAGATTCGGATGTACTTCACCTATCGGTTCAAACTTCTTAGCTAAAACAATTCGTTCACCGTCGTTATTCCCAAAAACCCCTACAACTTGACAATCTAAATCTGCTAACGGATCTATTGCAAACGGAGCAATGAAATCACCCGCATGCACAACCAGATCAACTCCGTGTTCGTTGAAAAGTTCTACTGCAAGTTTAACATTTGGAATATTGTCATGACTATCGGACATAACACCAAGCTTCATATTTATCTCCTCTCTATCATTCTATGGCAACAGCAACCCTATGAACCATATTACCGAGGTACCCCTTTGGATTCCACGGTTGAGTGAAGGGTTGATCATTACCTTTATCATCATACGCACGTGCCCAAATCTCATAGTATCCTTTGTTAGCAAAAGCAACCTCAGCATTCCAATGATACCATGCATATTTATTTGATGGTTGAATTAATTCTGTTTCTTTCCACTGAACACCGAAATCCGTAGATACAAGAACTCTATCAATTTCATCTTCCCCTGCCCATGCATGTCCGCGTATTCTGATAGGTTTACCAATCTCAAAATTTTCATTTGATATGGGTCGAGTGATAAGAGACTTAACCCTTAATGAAGTTGCAATACGCATATCCTCAACAGATGGAATTTCTCCCGGTTCAACTGGATACGCAGGTATACGATAGGAATAACCGCTCATTTTTTCTGAGTCGTGAACCTGATCTCTCACCCAGATACGGTTAAGCCATTTTTGCATGGAACTACCAATCCATCCCGGTACAATTAATCTCGCTGGAAATCCGTGGGGTGCTGGTAATACTTCACCATTCATTTTTAATGCAATGAGCGTATTTTCATCCATTGCTTTTTCAATTGGTATACCTCGTGAAAATGACTCACCTCCATTTTCGGGTAAATCATCACCATAGTTCCCAGTATAAACTGCGGAAGTTTTAACACCCGCAGTTTCTAAAATATCACGCAATCGCACACCTATCCATTCACTACATGCAACAGCACCTCGTACCCATGGTGTACCCTCTACCTTCGGTTCAAACAAATCCCTACCATTTCCCGCACATTCCAAGACAACCTTCATGGTTACCTGTGGAAAACGAAGTAAATCCTCCATAGACAATGAAAGTTCATTATTAACTTCCCCATCCACTGTTAATCTCCAACCATTGAGATCGCTTTTAATTGCTCTTTCTGGTATTCCGCTATTATTTCGGACAAAATGTCGATGGGTCGGAGTCACAGCATCATTCAGAAAGTGTGGTGGTAATTCCCCATTAAATGGACTCTCCGAATGAACAAGCATATCAGGTTTTGGAAGTCCAACAGTCTGCAATTCATCAAAGATAACCGGTAGCATTCCTCGATCAACCAACCCGCGATTGACTGCTTCACACCCTGCACCAAATATACCGAAACTGGCAAAGAATGCCCCTTTACCGAGCTTGGTTATAAATTCCCGTCTTGAGGTAGGAATAGAATTAATCCATTCAGTAAGGTGAGGGATTTGGTCATTTTTTGACATGAAAGTTGGATTTGTATAGAAAAAGGATAGTTACTTGAACAAAGTAATCACTACTCAAAATACGATTGATCAGGTTGTCCACGATACAGAACAACACGATATTGCAATCTTAGAGATTCATCAGATGCAAGGTGGAAAGGTTCATAATATACAGGTGAAGGATGAATGAGGCAGTAGTTCTGGCTGTTGCGTACCCACCATGTTGTCGGGTAACGAGGATTGTCAGGATGGTCAACAATAGCAACACCATAGGTTTCATTATCATCAGGGTGTTGTGTAGTAAAGCTGCACCACTTACTTTGTTTCCCAAAAATGTCCATCGGTTCAGTACGTCCATCAGCATCTAATAGATTACCAGGTGTAATCACATTGTCAAATCGGATTGCCATACCACTGTAAAACCTGCCACCCTCCCCGGGTTGACCGCGCCGTAAATCAAGGACAACTTCACGATTATTTGGATGAAGAGTTAATGACACAGAAATCTGCATGGTTTTTTCAGATGGAGCATGAACGGTAATTTGTCTCTGTTCAGTTAGGTGTGTTTCGCCTTGCCAATCAATCCAGGCATTTTCTGATGTTATACTTGCAGTTGTATTATCAGTTTTTATGGATGCTATCCGTTGATGAACGATCTTACCAAATCCTGTTGGATCGCTGCCGGGAGCAGGTTGTTCCCAAAAGTTCACATCATTGACTTTTTTCCATGCAACCCATAAACCTTGATGGTGGACGTGATCCCCAGGTTCGTTCATGGTAAGCGCAGGTGCTCCTGGTAGGTTCAACGGATGACAAAATGGACGATTACCATCTTCTGGAAAATTGTAATCTAAGACCTGTTGATCGTTCCAAGCAATTGATAAACTGTGTTGTGTTTTTGATAATGTAAACATAATCCCTTTATTAATTTAGGTATTGACTTACCACATCACGTTCAATGGATAAGCCTTCCCATTCATCATCACCTGGACCGTCGTAAATGAGGGTATGGGGTCCAGCAAAACCTGCTTCTTGGGTTAACTCAAGACATTTAATGTAATCTTCTGTGTCAATTTCACGAGGTGCTTCAAAATGTGCTTTCGTATGGCAGGATTCGGCAATAGGCGCAATTGCGGCAAGATCTTCATATTTTGAATCGCCACGCCAATTTCCAAAATCTAAACAAAGTCCTACTTTACCATCTAAACTATTTAGTATGTCATGGACAATCTCGGGTGTAGAAAAGATTGAGAACCAGTTTTCGGTCATCAAACGGATACCCGCAGTTTCTGCCCGATTCGTTAAACGTGAGAGTGCTTGTTTACTCTGTGTCACTGTTTCATCGGAGGGATCGGCTTTTCCTCCAATTACACGTGCACATGTCGCCCCCAGTTCTCCAGCAATATCAATCCATTTTTCTATCCATTCAATATCGCGTTCTGCATCAGTAGGGTGGGTGATGTCTCCTTCATCAATTAACAAAGAGAATAGTTCAACATCTGCCGCTTGAAGGGCAGCACGTAGTTCATTAAGGTAAGTCTTCTCAATTGATGGAATATGGAAGTGACATATTTCAACTGTATTAATACCAAATTCAGCGATACTACTCGGTAATTCAAGCAGCGATATAGGACCATTATCATGTGTTTCTATTGGAATCTGCATGTCGTGTTTTGGTCCCGTAAATCCCGGTTTACCAAGTTGTCGATGCAAACTCCAAGAGGAGACTGAGATACGCGGTGCTGACATAGTTTTCTCCAGTTTTCTATTTGATTAACTCTTACTGGCATGTCGTATAGCTGTAGCTGCAACTATACCCAATGTAACAAAAAATGCTATTACCACTCCAAGGACGACCCATTCTCTCCAATCCATTACATCTCCCCCATTTTTTTCATCCTTTTATATGCAGTATTATTGACCAAAACTATAATAACCATTATCAGACATGCCCCAATCACACCCACTATAAACAGAAAGAGATTTACCTTACCATAATTCTGAACTAACCAAGCAATTAGCGAGATATCTGTGGCAATTGATATGGCGAAGATAACTTTTAACTAACCGATTTCTTCTTTGAGTTTATCATTTCGCGCCATAAATCTTTACTTACAACTTCTGATCAATCCACGCTACAACTTTCTCTACCATGAGGGGTGCACCATCGTCAGAGAAGACATGGTCTACACCTGGCAGTTCAAGGAGTTCAGTCGGTTCGTTTGCATATTGAAGAATATCTATACTATCTTGAATTGGAACTATATCGTCTTCAGTGCCGTGGACTAACAGCCAAGGAACACCAAATTTACTTGCCTGTTTTGCTACACTATCTATCAAAGCCATATCGTCTACATAAGCCTGGGAAAGTGGACAATCTGGTTCATCCCACATAAAACCTTTGTCAGGGATTGCATCACCAAATTCCCTTTTGGCAAATTCGTTTGTATGTACCATCCCCGCAAGTGAAACAAGCACTTCAATACGTTCATCAACTGCAGCACGAAGCACACCGACTGCACCACCCATACTATGACCTACATAACAAATTTTGTAATCCTTAAGGGAATCAAGGACAGTCCCAAGATCCCCTACCTCTTTAGATATAGTAGAGTCTACGAATTTACCTTCAGACTCACCATTTCCGGAGAATGAAAAACGTATTGTGGATATACCCGCTTCGGCAAGTCCTTCAGCTAAAGCAATGAGAGCAGGTCTATCTTTATTTCCTGTAACACCGTGCCCAATCACGACGATTCGGTTACCATTGCCTTTGTGATAAGTATAGTCAAGCCGTTCACCGTGTTCGTTTCTAATTTCACCAAACATATATTACTCTTTTCTTCCTGTTCTTGATAATAAGATCTCAATTATCGTAAGTATGAAGCAAGTATAAATCTACTCTGAATCCTTATTTAGTTCTTTTAGCATTTTCTCCATTTTTTCCATAGCACCTGGAGGTGGCGGTGGGGCAGGAACGAATTTCACACCGCGTGCCTTCGCCTTTGTTTCTTCATCCTTAAGATAAGCAAATAGTTCCTCTAAAGAATTGAATTGTGCATTGAATTCTTCTTTCATTCGATAGATTTCTTCAAGAATAGGATCAGTTGGTGGAATAGATTCCTCTTTCATTCTTATACCCTCAATAAGTTCTTCTGGTGTTAAAATGGTTACCGTATTAAATCCTGCATCTCTACATATATTATTGATATTCTGAAATCTACTTCTATTGACAATATGTTTAAAGTCCCAAGAAACCAGATAGTCAAGATTATTTGTAGCTGCAATTGCTATATGTTGAGCATCTTGGGTGGAATTAGATGGGATTGCTCCAGCATCTATCAGCAGTTGAGAGAGTAATCGCGCTTCCAACGAAAACTCAAGCTTTCTCAAATTTTCTAACGTTCTTAACCTTCGTTGTGCTTCTTCGGCATCACCTCGTTGAATTTCATTTGCAACTATGAACGAAGCAACAAACTCAAAATCATCTGAATATTCATTCCATAACTGTTGTGTTGCTTGTTGCCGAGAGGATATAACTGCATCATTACTCGGTCGTGAAATAAGATAACTGACTACTGTTGATTCAAGATAGACAGCCGGTTTAACTTCTGCGTAATGTATCATCAACTCCAATGGTTAATTACCGATAGTATCGACGAAGATTTATGCTTCGTCGATACTATCGGATGATAATTACGCACCATGACCGTTATTCTTGAGTGCGTCAACAACCTTTTCAGGTTTGATGGGTAATTCAGAGATTCGCACGCCGATAGCATCTTTGACAGCATTCGACATAGTTGCCAAAGTAGGCGTAATCGGGGGTTCTCCTACACCTTTTGCCCCATACGGGCCATTCGGTGCAGGCACTTCAACGATTACAGATTCAACCGTTGGCAGATCAGCGGAGGTTGGCACACGGTAATCAACGAATCCAGGATTAACATTACCGTTATCATTGTATTGCATCTCCTCCATCATTGCCCACGCATACCCTTGGACTGTACCACCTTCTATTTGTCCTTCTACTGCCATCGGATTAATAGCGAAACCTACATCCTGAGAAGCAACGAGTTTTAGTATTCTGGTTCTACCAGTCTCAGGATCAACTTCTACCTTAGCAATTTGTGCAGCAAGAGCAGGTGTGCTGGATTGACGTGCAAATGAGCCTTTACCAACAATAGGTCCACCTGTGGTTGAAAGACTATACGCTGCAAGTTCACCTAATGATATGGATTTAGGTGGATCAGCAGTAATTACATGAATTGCCCCATCTTTTAACTCAAGGTTGTCTTCGTTTGTATTGAGTCTTTCAGCGGCAAGTTCAAGAATCCGTTTATGTGCATCTTCAGCAGCGAGTTTTGCAGTGTTTCCCATTGTGAAGGTAACAACACTTCCACCTGAACCAGTTGAATAAGGTGCTGAATCAGTGTCTCCACGACGGATGGTTACACTATCATAGGGAACAGTTAATATCTCTGCAATAATTTGTGTGATAGCAGTATCTGTTCCGGTGATATCCATAGATCCGTGGAAGATTCTTGCACTTCCATCTTCGTGTACAGAAACATATACACCACCGGGACCGCAACCGTTGGTCCAATCACCCACAGCAACACCCCATCCTTGGTTATCGTCTGCTTCACGATCCCACCATCCGGCAGCATCAGCAACCGCTTCCAATGTTTCCTTGTATCCTACCTTTGGTTCACTGCCACCAGCAGGGACTTCATCCCCTTCTTCCCGCATATTCATTAGACGGAATTTGACTGGATCCATACCTATCTGTTCTGCAATATCGTCCAGTTGTGCTTCACCAGCGAAAATAGCTTGTGGTGCTCCCGGTGCCCTGTATGCTGCAGTACCAGATTTGTTGGTGTGAACGCCGTATGCATCAATCTTTATATTCGGAATTTTGTAGACACCACGTACTCTGATGGTACTACCGATAGACGCACCCGAAACTGATCCGGAATCCCAAAATGCAAGTGCTTGACGTGCTAATATTTGACCGTCTTTAGTAGCACCCGTCTTGAGTTTGATTACACACCCAGGAGCAGGTCTACCATCAAGGAATTCCTCTTCGCGTGTCATTTGCACACGCACTGGTCGTCCGGCTTTTTGGGAAAGCAAAACAGCAGGTACATGCGTAATGATAACGCCAAAGCGACCACCAAAACCACCACCCATTGTTGTGCCTATAACATTAATTTGGGTTAACGGGATACCGAGTGTACCAGCAATACCTGAACGTATTGCAAACGGACCTTGTGTTGATGCCCAAACAGTTATTTTCCCTGATGAGTCTGCACTGGCAACCGAAACATGCGGTTCCATATAAGTCTGATGAACGCGTGGAATAACATAGGTATCTTCTACTACAATATCAGATTCCGCAAAGCCTTTTTCTACATCACCGGCTTCAGTATGACTTTCCGCGGAGATATTATGATAGATTTCATCATCATAGTTATTTAATTCTGCTTCAAGTTTCTGAATCTCAGCAGCATGATCATTATCTTGATCCGCGGCTAATTCCTTTATTTTTGCGCTGATATCACGTCGTTTTGGACCATCTTTTGTTTCGTCACCTTGTATGTGAGGTGCTGATGGTTTTATCGCTTCCATAACGTCCTGAACAACAGGTAAAACCTCATATTCAATATTAATGAGTTCTGCGGCTTCAGCAGCAATATCAGGATCTGTAGCAGCAACAGCTGCAAGGGGTTCACCCAAATACAGCACTTTATCTGTTGCAAAAACGCGACGTCCACTTGGCACATCATCTTGTGTGATTATAGCTCTTACGCCAGGAAGTTTTTCGGCTTCACTGGTGTCAATACTAATTATGTTCGCATGTGCATGTTTACTACGGACGATTTTACCATATAACATACCTGCAGGATGAACATCGGCACCGTATTGCGCTGCTCCTGTAACTTTTTCAACTGCATCCACACGAGGTAGTTTTTGACCTACGACAGTGTATTCTGACATTTAATTCTCCTTTCAAATCTATTATTGAAACACTATAGATTGTGTTTACTATTTGAGAATTATTCCTCTTCTGTGACCTCTTCTGCAGCGCTTTCATTCTCAGTATCGGATACATCAGCAGCACTGTCACTCCCCTGCGCATCAAACCCAAGTTTTCCACGTCCTATTGCTGTATTACATCTCTTACAAACTTTAGTCTCATTTCCATCAATTTCACGAGTGTATAGTATTTTTACACCAGTCCGATTACAAACAGGACAGGTTCCGCGTCCATTATTGTATTCGCCATCATGAACTGTTCCATTTGGGTCGATGTAAAAATTTCTGATTCCTTTTCCGCGATGTGTTTTCGCCATATTATTCTCCTAATAAACCATTGTTTATAATCTTCAATTCCTATGAATTTGTACGTATTTCTTCAGCTGCATTTAGGACTGCTTCAAGAATTTTTGTATATCCAGTACAACGACAGATATTTCCCCCAAGGGCATGTCTAAATTCCTCTTCTGTCCGGTCAGGATTCTCATCAATAAGAGCTTTTGAGGACATGATAAATCCAGGTGTGCAAAAACCACACTGATAACCACCAGTATCGATAAATGCTTGCTGAACAGGGTGAAGTTCACCGTCTTCGGCTAATCCTTCAATAGTAGTAATTTCTTTTCCTGCTACGGTTACACCAAGTACCATACATGACGTCACTGCTTTTCCGTCAATAATTACGGTACATGCACCGCAGTCTCCAGTGCTACATCCTTCTTTCGTACCTGTCAAACCGATTACATCACGTAAGACAGCCAATAAAGTCTTCCGGGGTTCAATCAGCAGATCTTGTTCATCACCGTTAACTTTAAAACTAACAGGATATTTTGCCATATTATCTCCTTAACTAACTATATACGATGCGGGTGGGTTGTTTCACCTCGCAAACCAGTAAACTCTATTAACTTCTTGCTCTCTCTAAGGCATATTGTAATGTTCTCTGTGTAAGGACATCTACCATCTCTTTCCGATGTTCTGCTGAGCAGCGTAGATCAGATATTGGACTCGTTGCAGCGGCAGCAGCCTCTCCGGCTTGTCCAATAAGTTCAGGTGTTATTGATTTGCCTTTTAGTAATTCCTCTGCTTCAGTTGCACGAATGGGTGTAGGTGCAACAGCCGCAAGTCCTATCTTAGCATCTGTTATCGTGTCATCTTCTAAATTGATAGAGGAAGCAACACCGATAAATGCTAAATCCATGACTTCACGGATTTTATGCTTGATATAGTGTGAACCGGATGCAGGGGATGGAAGTGTAAATTGGGTTATTATCTCTCCGGGTTTTAATACTGTCTGTCCGGGTCCGGTAAACAGTTCATTAATGGGAACAGATCTTTCACCATCGGAACCGACTATTTGTACTTGTGCATCGGCGACTAATAAACCCGCAACTGTATCTGCTGCAGGAGAGGCGTGTGCAATATTCCCACCAACCGTCGCAAGGTTCCGAATTTGAACAGAACCGATTTCTGATGCACCTTCAGCTAAAGCAGTATGATGTTCTTGTATGTGTTGGGATAACTCAACTTCTCTCACATTTGTCATCGCACCGATAGTAATGCTATTATCTGCGTCGCATGTGATTCCAGATAATCCAGGAATCTTCTGCAAACTAACTACGGACTGCGGGGATTCAGTGTATGCCTTCATTTCGATAACAATGTCTGTCCCGCCTGCAAGGAGCTGCGTGTGTTCTTGGGCAAACAGTTGGGAGGCTTCCGCAAGAGTCGTAGGTTCATAAAACTCAAAATTCTTCACATTTACTCCTTCGTTCTCTCTACTCTAAAAGGGCTTGAATTATTATTGAAATTTTATACATAAATATTGTAAAAACGCACTTATAAGGATACTTGAATTACGAGTATTTGTCAACCTTAAATCCTTGTAGAGTATGTAAAGTTATTGGCATAAATAGGACACTGTCTTTGTGTATAGATACCAATAATTATCGCAAAAATCATTTTAACAAACATTGCTACTTCAATTTCCAACGTATCCATCTGATAACCGTATTTCTCTAAATTCTTGATACACAAAACACTTCTTGTTCTTTCAAAGTAAGATATAATAGGTACGTATGTTAGATGTCTGTATAGTTATGAATGGCAAAAAGTTGTTAATATTTATCGCAGTGAGATGATAACACTTTCACGCAAACCTGCACGAAGCAATTTTACGAACCCTTACTGTATAAGGGTTTATAATTTTAATAGTCCAATTCTTCGTGAATCACGGATGTTATCTATTAGTTTACTGAAGTGTGTATGGAGGGAATTTATGGTTTTCATTTGATGATAAATGTGCTGGATAGTAAGTATATTTCATACGAATTTAATGACTTGTGTTAGTTAACTAATTGAAATTTATTTATATGAAGTATGGGTTTTGTGTTATAGACATTCCGTCCCTACCAAATCAGAATCAACGGTATGAACGGCTTATGGCTTATGAAGATTAATTTATTAATTCGGTAATTTGGAAAAATCCAGTGCGGTGAATCAGCGGTATGAATGCCTTTTGGCATTCACCGCCTACCGGGTTTGGGATAACTTTAGAATTACCGAGAAATTTACTTAATCCTCATTAGACGTTCCCCGGGACTCAAGAGATATGTGGAATAATTCTATAAACATTCCATCCCTACAGGACTCAAGAGATATGTGGAATAATTCTATAAACATTCCGTCCCTACGGGACTCCAAATTTCTCAATAAATAAGTCTTATAATAAATTAGCCTAATGTAGAAGGAAATCTTAATGAAGTTATTTCAATTGAAAATGATATTATATCAGTCTTAAATAGAAATTAATAGCAATTGCAGATTTGCTGCAAATTCTCCAAAATGTTTTATTCCTCATGCTGGCGAGTCTACAATACGCGCCTGCAAGGGGACTGACCGTTGATAACTGAATACTGAGAACTATTTCCAACCAAACCTATTGTGTATCTATTATGACAACTGCGATTCCTTTCAAAGAGGTTGATAAACCACGTTGAACGATCAAATTGGTGGTTTACTTATAGCGTGTTGATGCTTAGATTGTATGTACCGATGGATAGACCAGATACTCAATGAAATGCTTATCAATAACCATATCCATATACCGTAAGATCCGACTTTGCCTAAAAGTATAGCGACAGTTTCTGATAGTGTGTAAGGTATATTTTCTTTCGCAGGCAAAACTGTCTCTCGTGCAATACCATAGAATTCAATCAGATCCCCTTGCATCCGGTCTTTCATAGATTCATCTGCTGCGGTAATATAATAGATATATGGCACCACAAGGTAATACCAGAATATTCCCATTAAAACCGAAACAATGAGATAAATAGGGATCAAGAAAAGTTTCTTCATAGAATAAATCCTTTATAGGTAAGACTTACGCATTCCACTGATAAAGGGTATGCCAAATTAACAGGATATGTCTTATTTCCCCACGGTAGGTGCGGTTTCCCGGGGAATATCTAAAGGCGTTCATACCGTTGATTCTGATTCCTGATTCCCCGCACCGGTAGATTAGAAATCAGTTAATTTGATATTAGTAAATTTACTATAGTTTGGACAGTTTAAGCGATACACCTTTTATCCTGCGCGGATTATTCTTTTTTCTATCCGATTTCATTTTTCTCTGAGTATATTTGGTTTTAGACAATTGACGAATAACCAGAACACTTTGATAAAAAGTGAAGCACCCCACAAAAATTGTCCAAACTATAGTAATTTTAGATAAAATGCGTAAGTCCTGTTAGGTATAATTAGTTGCACTTACGACACTTTTGGCCATTATGATAATCACTTGTACCGGATCGGTCACATTTCCATGTAATCCCAGCGGTATTACTAGATTTTTTCGCTTCTGCTTGGGAACGAAAGTTCCCATCACCCTCGGACCCACTCCAAGGTGTACCGGTAACTTGCGCGTTGGCTTCACTTTGGAAATAATCGATCGCGTAGTATACCCAATCATCTCTATGGACATCTGCTTCCTCAAAATCTTTGATAATATTTCCATCATCGTCTTTTTCGCGATGTTCTTCGGTATATTTTGCTCTTTTCTCTTTATATACGCCTGCCCACCATTTTCCGGACTGGTCGAAATTATCACTGGAGTTTGGTGCATAAACTTTTAGGCTCCACGTACCTTTATAACCGCTTGCCATCAGGTAACCGTATGCTTTGTGAACGATGTCATTGATACCGTTTTGAAGTTTTCTTGTATTCTGTACGGTTATATGCGAAAGCACCTACACTAAGTAGTAGTACTACAGTAAGTGTAAAAGCGAGTATTCTTCTCATTTGTGTTTCCTACTATTTTGGTAGTTCCAAAAAAGTATAGGGATCAATTCCAGCTTCATCATAAAGTTTCACTATGACATCTGGAGGGATATCTGCAGCGGTCATCGTACCTCTTTCACCGAGTCTCGCAATATTGTTTTCTACGATACGTAGACAGGCTGGTGGATAACCCCCAAGCTCATTTATATATTGGATAGGGGTACCATCGTCAGCAGTCGTTTCAGTCCAACGGATATAGACTGTGTCAATGTAATTCGGATATACCAAACCGTCTTCCACTGTAGCACCCATGGTTTCTATACCTTGGGTCCATAGTTTGATAGCAACGCGGGCCATAAGTTCATGGTCTGCGTCACTCCCGGGAAATTCCCACTCAACAGGAAAGGGAAAATCTGCCGGTATTTCCGGATAGGGTCCGAAACCATACGGGGAGAAATCGGTATCCGATTGCGTAGTTTCTTCTTGTTTTATGGTTTCAGCTACGTCAGTTCGCAGAATTTCACCTTTTTTCTTTAAAGGTTTGTCGAGATAGAATACAACTTTATTCTTACCTTCAGCTTCTGCAAGTCTTGCTGCTGTTTCTCCAGGTGAAAATGTTTGGGTTGACTGTTCAATCGGTTTTGTAGTCTTTGTAGTTCGTTGACTCTCAGATACCTGTTTTCTATAGGGGGCTGTGGTCCATTGATAATAGAAATAACAGACTCCTGATAGGATTAGTATAAAACTAATAACTCCGAGCATCCATTTATTGGTAAAAATGTCGTGATACATTTTCTACCTCCAATTTTTGTTCTACTATACTTGTGCGGTGTATAGCGTCATTGTTTCTATCGTGTAGTCCATTTAGAAGGTTGGTATACCCAACCGACTAACAATGCCATCCTAAAAAACGGCTGATGTTTCATAAGTTAACCTAAGTTGCTACTTATCCAGTAAAAATCCATCGATTCTGATCAGTGTTGTCCCAAAGACTGTTAGTCTGTGTTCACTCATAAAATCGAATGGTATGGAATTTTGGTCTATACAGGAATAAAAATGACTTCCGCAAAAACCTGAAGTTATTTAATTTATGAAATCTCTGAACTTCTCTGAGTAATCGGTCTTACTAACTATGACACAATTCAACTAAAACTCAGATAATTGGTGAAGGTATTGATATAGTGACAAAATTATTTACACATCCATTTCTGAGGAAACGCTTGACATTGATTTATGACTTACTCTTACTCCTATCAGTCTTAAATAGAAAAGTTAATCGCAATTGCAGATTTTTCTGCAAATTCTCCAAAAACTTTTATTTCCCTTCTTGTAGACGCGTATACAATACGCGCCAGCAAGGAGCTGCGTGTGTTCTTAGGCAAACAGTTGCGAGGCTTCCGCAAGAGTCGTAGGTTCATAAAACTCAAAATTCTTCACATTTACTCCTTCGTTCTCTCTAATCTAAAAGGACTTGAATTATTATTGAAATTTTATACATAAATATTGTAAAAACGCACTTATAAGGATACTTGAATTACGGGTATTTGTCAACCTTAAATAGGTTTGGTTATACAATCCATACTGACCTAACACAGATAAAAGAAAATGATCAAATTTTACATTGGAAACGCAAAAATGATTGAAATTTGGAAATTGCAACTGAAAAACTGAATGTTTAGTGGAAGGGTGTTTAAATCAGGTCTGGTCAGAACTTATATCATTTCTGGTAATTAAAGTCTCATTAATAGAATCTCTTTAATGTAGCACAAACTTCCAGTTTGTGTAGTATGTCAAAACATAAATATCAACTAATCATAGGAGAATCATTTAAAGAAATGGTATTATTTAAGATGGAAGTGATTGGGTTGATCATGGCTCAAACGGTCTGTATACTTAGCAAAATAGGTTTGTATAAAATCAGTGAAACTTGAAAACAAATATTGACAATAATCGAAGAATACGTCGTGCTTCTTTTTAGAATGTATAAATGTGTTCATAACCAATAAGAATAACACATTTTGTAATTTTGCGTAAGTCCTGTTATCATAATTATCGAGCCAAGTCTAACATTTCATAGGCATCAACGTAACCATCGTGTAATTCGTAAACAGTTATATCAGGAGGCATTTCACCTTTATCGAGGAAAGGTTTTGAGATACTTGTAGCATCAGGATGTCCTAGTACAACCCCCGCGTATTTGTGAGTAATCCCATCCTCGTCTGTCCAATAATCCCATGTTACATAAACAACATTAGGATAACTCAGATACACTCTGCCATCAGACTTACCGCTAACCCCAACATTTTCAAGTGATATACCTTGTTTGTAAAATTCAACAATCAACCTTTTTTGTAACTCAAGTGCTTTAGGCATATCTGAATTCCCCATCGTTTCAAGGCTATCAAATATATCTGGTTCAGGAAACCCTTCTGGAATTTTCGGATAGGGACCAAACCCAAAAGGAGAAACATGAACATCCGATTCAACTACCTTATATGTTGACGGTTCAGTCTGTTTCTCTTGTGCGACTTTCACACCAGTGATCTTGTCAACGGTTTCAGTTCTCGTTTGCGTTACAAGTTTCTCTGTGTTTTGGGTTGTGTTATCTAAAGCACTTGAATTTGTTGCTTACTCCTCTCGCTACCTATATTTGATGGAGTCTCCCGTTGTAGAAGTAGTTCAGCAGTTTCAATTGCCTCTTGTTTTTAAGGTGCCGTCTCGTATTCATACCAGAGAAAACACAAAAAACTAAACAATATCAAGAAGCCAATACCACTTAGTACCCACTTGTTTGTCAAAAATTCACGATACATCAGAACACTCCTTTGATTATTGTTTGTATATGGGCAGGTAACACATCGGCTACCTGCCCACACAACAAGATATATTTCACAACGGAGTCTATACAGTTATGTCAATAAACTGAAATGTTTATGGTGGATCTGAATGTGAATCGTAAAAGTGTTCTGTTTGCCTATGTCATAGCCGTATGTCGTCGCGTCCGCATAACAATTGCGTTTATCTCTCCCACGTCCGTGTTTCGTTGAACTCCCATTTTCGGGGCTTTGTGCAAAATAACCACTATCAGGTTTACCCGCCTTACCTTTCACCCAAGTAGAACACATATAGTATCCATCACGGGCATTAGCAGACGCCTGCGTTGTGGCAGATGCCGTTATCTGTGCCCTTACTTTCACGATAGTCGCATGGGCTTGGTAGGGACCTTGCCAGTGTGTTGAGCGGGTAATACTAATAATGCTGCAAACGCTATGATGATGATAGAAACCTTTAGATATTTCATTTGATTCTCCTTTTAATTATTTTATTTATCGAGCTAAGCCTAACACTTCATAGGCATCAACGTAACCATCGGGTAATTCGTAAACAGTTATATCAGGGGGCATTTCACCTTTATCGAGGAAAGGTTTTGAGATACTTGTAGCATCGGGATGTCCTCGTACAACCCCCGCGTATTTGTGAGTAATCCCATCCTCGTCTGTCCAATAATCCCATGTTACATAAACAACATTAGGATAACTGAGATACACTCTGCCATCAGACTTGCCTCTAACCCCAACATTTTCAAGTGATATACCTTGTTTGTAAAATTCAACAATCAACCTTTTTTGTAACTCAAGTGCTTTACGCATATCTGAATTCCCCATCGTTTCAAGGCTATCAAATATATCTGGTTCAGGAAACCCTTCTGGTATTTTCGGATAGGGACCAAACCCAAAAGGAGAAACACGAACATCCGATTCAACTACGTTATCTGTTGACGGTTCAGTCTGTTTTTCTTGTGCGACTTCCACACCAGTGATCTTGTCAACGGTTTCAGTTCTCGTTTGCGTTACAGGTTTCTCCGCGTTTTGGGTTGTGTTATCTAAAGCACTTGAATTCGTTGCTTGCTCCATCTCGCTACCTATATTTGATGGAGTCTTCCGTTGTAGAAGTAGTTCAGCAGTTTCAATTGCCTCTTGTTTGTAAGGTGCCGTCTCGTATTCATACCAGAGAAAACACGAAAAACTAAACAATATCAAGAAGACAATACCACTTAGCACCCACTTGTTTGTCAAAAATTCACGATACATCAGAACACCCCTTTGACTATTGTCAATAAACGCTAATAAAATACTGTTATATCGATTCTGATAAAGCTGATAAAGATGCCTCTTCAGAGTCGAAACGTTCAAAAATGCGTATCAGTCGACTTCGAACAATCAAGTTTTTGATATGTTTGTCGACATTGATAATACCTATGCGACCCCCTTTTGCACGTGCCATGTTGTATGCAGTGATAAACACACCTAACCCTGCACTATCCATTTTATGCACACGCGCAAAGTTGATAAGAATAGAAGGTGTCTGAGTCGTATCTACATATTTCAGCAGAATTTGCCGTAACTTTGGTATAGCTTCACCAATGATCTTACCACTCGGTTCTAATATCAACACCCCATCTTTCAAATAAGTCACCGTTTCCATAACTCACCTCGTCATTTATATATGTTTCCTTATTAACTTATACCAATTCTAATAAATAATATGCCATCACATAAATTTCATAGAATTGAATATTATAGAAAACTATTTTCTGTAGGAGCGACCTCCAGGTCGCGACATTGGAGATTGACCCTGCAGAATCTCCACCATCATGCGACAATATATTTTAAAATGGTAGAACTTTGTCTTTAGGATATTTCTACCCATAATATCTCTAACCTCTGTTTCCAGATTTTTAGTCTGAACCGTGCTATTAATTCACCTCTAATGCTTTGAAGTTGGAAAGTGAATTCTAATGGATAATGATAATCTGCAGGGAATTCCGGAAAATGCCGAATCCAAATTCAGAGATAAACACTGCAGAGGAAACACCGGATACTGATTTTTGATTTACTCTTAACTTATATATCAGTCTTAAATAGAAAAAGTTAATCGCAATTGCAGATTTTTCTGCAAATTCTCCAAAAACTTTTATTTCCCTTGTAGACGCGTATACAATACGCGCCAGCAAGGAGCTGCGTGTGTTCTTAGGCAAACAGTTGCGAGGCTTCCACAAGAGCCGTAGGTTCATAAAACTCAAAATCCTTCACATCTGTTCCTCCATATCATTAAGTAATGGAAAATGACTTAGAATCGCGTCAAGAGATACTCTGCATTGGTCTTCAATAGTGTAATTGCTTCCTCTATGATAGGTGGTTCCAATCCCATCTGAATCTGTATTTCTGCAGAAGGTGATCCTGAAGGGGACAACATTGTCCCTGTCTGTTTGAAATTCAATTTGCTTTGTTTCTCTAGTGCATTCAGCACTGCGATAAACTCTTGAATTGTTCGTTTTGCTTGAGACTGGAGACCGGCGTTTTTTTCAAACGCAGTCCGGATGTTGGCTATGTGTTGCTGTAGCGGTACTGCCGCGATCTCATCCAGCCATCCTAACTCGATACTCTGAATGGTAAGAGTTTCTAACCTATGTGTAAGTTCCAACGGACTTGTTTTTGAAGGAATAGAAACAGGACCGACGACAGGACCGCGCGGTGCAGTTTGTGGGTCATGAAGGGTATTGACACCATCCACGCCATTCATATCGCGACCCGTTGTCCAAACATGGGCAACGGTAATACCTGGTACACTCTGACATTGAAGCGCAAAACCATCTTGGGATGTTCCGGGTGGAAGTCCATAACTCCCAGTTTTCCCGCTATGGAGCCAAGCAATCCCGTTGTAACCACGCTTCTTATGTGATTGTCCCATGTTGTGCCACTCCGGTGGGTTTAAGATGTTACGATGCCAACTTCTAGGAAGATCGGGTGTATTAACCCGAAGCGAACTAACTGGTTGTTGACTAGTTTTTAGACTTTTGATGTGATAGCGATAGCGAAAAGTAGGTAACTTATTTGTGGAAGATGTGCTACTCATCTTTACCAATTCTACTGAAGACGAGATCATGACATTCGCTATATCCCCGCGAGGTCCCCAATCAAATGTAAAGACAGTAAAGTGGGAACCGTTTTTAATTATCTTGCCTTTCGGATCGGGTTCAAGATAATATATGCGGTACCTACCGTCAGGGAGGGTTTCTGCATCATAGTTTTTTTCTTTCAGCCATTCTAACATCTGTTTCTCGGTCAAGGGGGGCTTGAAAACGATGCGATTTGCAGCAACTGAGATGTCCGCAAATACAACCATCCCTATCAATAGAAAAATGCAAAGTACTAATAAATTCCTCATGTGTTATCTCCTTCTACTACCAATCAAAGGAAAACAACACTCCTCCAAGAACGACACTCAAGAGAATAATCTTACTTTTGTACATGGGTATTTTCCTTACCTTAAAAACCGAATTGTTGTATTATCAACATTTACAATAAATTTGCAAAACAGTCAACATTAAATATGATTTTGGCATCTTCATGAGTCAAACACACAGAGGCATGAATCAACAAGAATCGCAAAAATATAGGACTGCTTCTATTCAAATGTGCTTTAGGGAATAGGCCATCCTGGTGTTGGTTCAGTACGGAGTGCTTCTATTTCGTAGAGTTCTTCTACACTGATTTCACGCTTCAGTTTTGCCGATAAGAGCGCACCACTCATAATTTCTGTGACTTTCTGACCTATATCGCCATTACTAACAGGTTGTGTATCGCTATTACAAGCGTTGAGAAAATCACGGAATTTATCGGGGAAGTGTCTATCAGGCAGCTCTAACGGTGTTTCAACGAGATTCCCTTGATAACGTCTACGGTTGCCTTTGTCATCGGTTTCCCACTCTCCTTTTTCAAGAAAGAGTTTATTGTTGCTGAAAGATCCTTTAGACCCGAAGATGAAGATCCCTTGCGGTTGTCCTGCCATATTACATGACCAGCCGTGTTCATAAGTAAATGACATGCCGTTTGTAAATCTGACAAACACAGATACAAATTCTTCAACATCGTTAATTTCTTCACCAGTATATTCTGGTGGCATGCCCCGATAGGCAATAGCACTGATTGTTGCGGGTTGTGGTGAACCGAGTAAATAGATAGAACGGTTTATATCGTAGACTCCTGTGTCGTATATTGTGCCTCCACCACTGTAAACCGAGTTGAGAAACCATTTGCCGAATCCGAACATGTCTACATTGGGTCTACCTCGGAGACGGTAACTTGTCAATCTACCATAATGAACATCTCCGATTTTCCCTGATGTAACGTGCTCTCGTATGGCATAACTTGTCGGATCAAGACATGTCCCGCCACTCTGATATGCAAGTTTTACACCTGCTTTGTCGCAGGCATCCCACATGTTTCTCGCTTCAGTTGCAGTCCGTGCCATCGGTTTTTCACAAAAGACATGCTTTCCTGCCTTTGCTGCTGCGACAGTTGGGGCTTCGTGTACAAAAGGTGGCGTTGCCAGACTAACAGCGTCTAAATCGCATTCCTTCAACATTTCATTGAAATCACTATATATTTTGACGTCATCTTTTGCATATTGTTCCCAGCATGCAGCATTTTCATTCAATTGTTCACGTGCTTCAGCGGTATCAGCTTTTTCTGCCTGTTCCTTAGCACTGTTTGCCCGTCCTTCTGCACCTGAAAGCACTTCTGCTGCTCTTCTCTGTACATTTGCGTCAACCGTATCACAAACTGCTACTATCTGTGCCTGTTGTGGATGTGCAAGATACCCATTGACATGTGAACCTGAAATCATACCGCACCCGATAAGTCCCACTTTAATCCGTTTTGACATCATGCTGCTCCTTAGTATATGAATATTCCAAGATATATCCGCTTATATAAGATCCTTAGGAATCTTTTGTATTTTCTCATTCTAACCATAAGATTATTAGTCATTCTTATTATAGATGTTTTGTATAACATGTCAATATGAAACTGTGTCAACAGTTATGTAACTACTTGATAATTCCACTTAAGTTTGTTATTATAAAACTCTCAATTTTTAATATAGGTAATAGAGAGTGTTTGCAATTCAGTCAACTTTAACGGAAGAAGAGAAATGGCATTTTGATTTACACGGTTTTCTCGTCTTAAGGAATGTTATTCCACCTGACAAGATCGAAGAAATGTTGGCAATCTTGAATCATTGGTTGTCAATTGACGAATCGGAATTACCTGCCCCAATGCGGAGAAGTAGGCAAGAACCGTGTAAAACACACATAGACCATATACAATATGGACATAAACTCTTTCAGGATTTGGCAATGAACCCTGATATTATACGGGTTGTATCGGGATTAACAATGAACGCACCCCGTCTGTTCCATTACAATTTCACGATGATGACAAAGTATGATTCTCTACAGAGTTTTCACCGTGATGATAGTGGCTTTAAATTTCCACCCGGATTCAGAAACCCACATAACGATTATCAAGCTGCATCTGGCCATATCTACTGTAGTCATCTTGCAACGTGGGTTGCATTGGTAGATGTACCTCCAGAAACAGGTTTTTGTCTTGTTCCGGGTAGTCATAAATCTCTCTTCCAGACTCCTGCAAACCTACCTGTTAAACACAATCCACCGACATCAATAACCCTTCCTATGCAAGCAGGGGATGTAACTATTTTCTCAACAAACCTGCTTCACGATGCAAGTCCGTGGACACAGGATTATCCGCGTATGAACATATTCCAACGATATCAACTGAGTGCATATTTTAATGAGTCTGGGAAGGGTGGATATCCGTTGGATGAATATCGTGATAAAATATCCGATGAACAGTATGAATTAGAATCGTTATCAAAAGACATAAAAGCTGCAGTGCAGCGTATCTTACCTTATGGAGGTGAAGAATGAGTTTAGAAGGTCAAGTATGTATAATAACAGGCGGTGGTAGCGGAATTGGTCGGGATGCTGCCTTGAAGATGGCACATGAAGGTGCAACTGTTGTTATTGTCGGAAGGACAGAATCGAAATTAGAATCTGTTAAATCTGAAGGGAGTAGTGCAAGTGGAACAATAGGGAGTTATATACTTGATGTAGCTGATTATGATGCTGTCCAAAATATGGTTGCGGATGTGGTTGAGAAATATGGACGGATTGATGTCCTTGTTAACAATGCAGGACACAGTTCACACAATCGTCGTATTACCAATGCAACACCAGACGAGGTGCGATCTGTTGTTGATTCCAACCTTATCGGTACGTTTTTCTGTACGCAGGCAGTTGTCCCTTCGATGTTGGAAGCAAAATCGGGAACAATCATCAATATATCATCTCTCGCAGCGATAACTCCCGGACCTTTGGCAGGTTATGCTTATGGCGCAGCAAAAGCGGGGATTATTAATTTTACAGAGTTTCTCAATAATGACTTAATGAATACCGGTATCCGAGCAAGTGTCATTATTCCGGGTGAAGTCGCAACTCCAATTTTAGATAACCGCCCGATTCCACCCGATGCAGAAGCACGTACAAAAATGGTGGGTGTCGCAGAAACATCAGCTGCTATCCTCCTAATTGCATCTTTACCACCGAGAACTAACATACCGGAGTTGACAATTCGCCCAACTGAACATCGTGATATGGTTGAATTGAAAGATTGAGCAGGACTTACACAAAATACTGAATTATCAGTCAGCTTAGTAATAAATTGTTATTTTCTTATTTTACACTACAATTCTGCTGTTAGTAGAAAAGTGATGCTTAAGTCCAAGTAAATACACCTTTCACCCCGCTGGGGCTAAGGAATAGGGACTGCAACGTTTTCTACACACCTTTCGCCCCGCTGGGGCTACAGACACAGAGGACTTGCGTAAGTCCTATAAGTGTTCATTTCTTGGTAAAAACTGGATAAGTCCTGTTAAGAATCTACCGATTATAGATTGTTGTATCTGGGTAATAACGTGCCCAAGCGAACCAATATATATTCACTGCGGGTATACGTTTTAACCTTATATCAATTGCTTCATGTGATTTTGCTTTTCCAGTAATGAGATTCCACTGTCTTCCTGATAAATCTTGTACCATATACCCGCTCTTCGGCATAAATTCTATCTCATTTCCAGCTAATGTCCGATTATATACAGCGGTGGCAAAAGTCTTTTTATCGTGATATATTAACAGCGGAACATTGTTAACTGTGTCCTGGATTAGTGTTGAATCAAAAAAGAGTGAAAGCGGGTAGGCACGATAATGAGTTTTTCCGGCGTTGTCTTTGACTTGAATACCGATAACCAGAGATTTATTACGTAGTCTTTTATCTGTGTATTTCGTTCCACTAACACCCGTACGTTGACTTTTGTGGTAGTCTTCATAGGCATCCCGTTTTAGTTCTTCGCGTAGAATTCCTCTAAACGGAACAGAAAGTACTTTTGTATTAGGATAATTATCTTGCCATGTTTTCCATGCGATTTGTGGCATGGCGGCGAGTTGATTTAGTTTTTTCCCTTTCAGTGGACCTTGAATAGCCTCTCCAGTAATGTGTGACCAGAGTGAACGCGTTTGATGGTCGTACATTAACAGTGCATCTCGCCACAATTTTCCACTTACACCGAAAGTATAAGTTTTTCCTTCCAGTTCCCGGCTATACACGATAGCCGTTTTACAGAGCGGTCACCAGGTAGTAGCGATTTTCTTACCACCAACAACATCATTTACAATCTCATGTCCGTTAAGTAGGTATAGTGAATATGCATGGCTTTCATCGTTGAAAGTCACACCTATGACAGGTGCATCCGGGTCTAATTTTGCCATGGTTGCAGGAACAAATTTTGGATCTGTAATTGCGGGGATTCCATCAAAAGGGAGTAAAGTGCGTATAGGGTCTTTTATATCATCTGCATATACGGTAATAGTGATAGATAGAAGGAGCAGGAGAATCATCAACTTTTTCATGTTTATATCCTTTGTATATCTTCTGCTGTAAATAGCAGATCGGCGTACAGTTATTTAGACTTTTTTGTGAAAATCTAACAGTTGAACGTATGTGTCTAAGGGAAGATTACTGCATACATCAACAGTTATTATATTGATCAGTTTTGTGTCTAATAGTAGAATCATTCGATCTCCTCGTCTACGATTGCCATAAAAGAATCGGGAAGTTCATCGAAATCCTCGGCTATCTTAACTTTGCCCTTCCACTGTCCACCACAGCGCGGTTTTCTGCTATTTTGTTTGAGTTGCTTCAATTGATTCTCAACGAAGGCTTTGAGATCAGTATTATTCTGCTGTTCCGCCAGTTCCAAAGCAATCTGCAAATCCGATTTTGCTTCATCAATACGATCTAATCCAGCTTTTGCCATTCCGCTGTTGGCATAAGCCTCAGCATAATCTTGCTTTAGACGTATTGCCTCGTTACAGTCCTTGAGAGCATCTTGGTATTGACTACATGAACCCCTTAAATTACCTCTGCTATTGTAAGCTTCGGCGTATTCTGGATTTATACGAATTGCCTCTGTATAATCTGTACGGGCATCGTTATGCTGACCAAGCTCTTGCCTTAGATTGCCTCTGTAGTTATAGGCTTTGACACAATCTGGTTTTACCAAGATTACCTTATCAAAATCGGATATAGCATCATAATGCTGACCAAGCAATGTCTTGGCAAGGGCTCGATACCAGTAAACATCAACAGAGTTGAATCCCAACTTAACTGCTTTATCAAAGTCAACAATCGCAGCTTGATACTCACCGAGTCGGTTTTTCACAATTCCATTATAGTAATATGCTTTGGCATTCTTTGGATCTAATTCAATTGCTTTGTCAAAGTCGTTGATCGCTTCTACAAATTCACCAAAGATCCCTTTCAGGCAACCACGATTACAATATAGTTCCGCAAAATCTGGCTCTAACTCAATTGCCTTTCCTAACTCAACAATCGCCTGATCATGTTTTTCAAGTTTTCGATACACCTCACCTTTATTGTTGATCGCTTCAACAAAATCAGGTTTCAATTGAATTGCCTTATCATAAGCATCAAGGGCATTATTTAACAGGTTAGCTTTCCCAAGCAGATAACCAATGGAAAAAAAAGCATGTGCAGCAAGTTCACGATTGCTCAATTCTGAGACGTAACCTGGTAGGTTACTGTTTCCGTCTGTTATTTCAATTGAGGTTTCCTCTGCCAATTCTGGATATAGTTCTGTTAGTTCTGGAACGTATTTATCCTCATAATTATCAATGAGTTGACAAACAAATTCCATTAAAGGACGTAGAGGATGTGCCTCATTTTCACCTACAGCACTAACTAACTCTACAAGCAAGGCGTGAGCCCAGTCATAGTCGCTTTCTTCCAAGTCAGGAATATTCAAATTTTCGTCACGATGTATAAACTTGATTAACTCATCCAGCACATTCATAAGCCAACGGTAATCACTTTCCGAGTAGGATGTAGGATCAATAGTCTCCGGAATAGCAGGTGGTAACGGATCTACATTATCTAACAATTGGGGTATACTCGGCGTTACGTCTGTGGATGGGAAATCCCGATCCAAAGTTGAAGGCGTGAACACTCCCATAGACAAATCTTGTAAGTCTTGTGCCGGTATCAACATCTTTTATTCCTTCCATTTCCCTTTATCGTACTCACCATGTGTTAGAATCTCGTTGATTGTAACTCTCCGAACCGATGGGTTATATTGTATAGAAGCGATTAGACGAAAATTATTACCACCTATGTTGAAGACTGTCAATATTTTACTATTAGGATTGAATCTATTCTTACGAACTTTTACTTGATCAGCGTGTGGAAAGACCCTACGTAATTCTACAAATGAATCAAAAGTTTCCTGTCGCATCAAGTTGTACCAGCGGTTGAGCGGAGATCTGGCATTCGGATGTCTCTGACTAAATTCATTCAGTACATTTCGACCTGTGATATGCATTAAGTATTTTCAGAGTGCTTCCGTTTCTTGACAATTACGATAACTTGGTTTCCTGATTAGTATACCATACAAAAAACCGACTGTCAAAATAGCCGTGGAGAAAGCAGGGTTATTTAGTTTTAAGAATTACCTGTATATGTGTGTTACTCAGAGTTCATCTTGTAGGTTGTATTGGTGAGTGATGGGTTTTCTACACACCTTTCGCCCCTCCGGGGCTTAGGGTCTTAGTCAGTGATGGGTTTTCTACACACCTTTCGCCCCTCCGGGGCTTAGGGGCTTAGTCAGTGATTTGGATTGAGTTCGATTAACCAATATGAACAATACATCTCGGGTTTCGCTACGTTCCACTCCGCCTATAAAATAATTCACGAATGTGAACATTATAGAAGAAAATACCGAAAACTAAATAACCCTGGGTTGTGTGTGGTGTGTAAAGAATTTGTCACTATAAGTGTTTCTTGTATCAGAATCTCGGATTGGATTAGTTTTCAGTTTGAATTTTCGTGAATGAGTTATTTTTCTGAACCGTGGCTTAGTGTTTTGTATCAACGTTTTTCTATACACCTTTCACTCCTCTGTAGCTTGTATTTTTGTTTGTCGGGTTTTTCTACAGACCTTTCGCTCCTCTGTAGCTTGCCTTTTTGTTTGTCGGGTTTTCTACAGACCTTTCGCTGCATTATATATTGTTCCGATGTGTGAGAAAATGTTACACTTTTCCTACAAATTGTAGGATTGTATCTCGTTATTACATTGCCTTTCCTATTAGTCCCTGTCTGGGTTTGTAGCGAATTTAACCTCTAATTCTAAAATTTGAAAAAAGTTACAATTTTGTAGTTTTCCTTGATGAGCGATGATTCTTTTTTTACTACAGCGTATCTCATAAATACGAATCATGCGTTTTTAGAAAATTCCTTTTTCGTAGGGGCAGGGTTTCCCCAGGTGTATCAATATATAATGTATGGAAAGATCCGAGAATCTTCCAAATATTTAATTTATGAGATAGGCTCTATAAACATTCCGTCCCTACGGGACTCAAGAATATTTGTTTAGAGTTTTCCATAAACATTCCGTCCCTACGGGACTCAAGAGTATCTACATCGTATCTCATAAATACGAATCGTGCGTTTTTAGTAAATTCCTTTTTCGTATGGACAGGGTTTTCCGCAGTTGTATTAATATATAATGCA
>JAGFCA010000052.1 GCA_022394755.1 Candidatus Poribacteria bacterium | reverse complement strand
ATAAATGGTAATCAAGACTCCTATTCACCAATTCACAGATACTCGGAATATACATATCTCTTTGAAAGATTTCTTGTATATTAGCAATTTACTTTCACTGTTCAGATTGTTGATTGTTCCAATTTTATTTTGGTATATTTACCAGAAAAACTATCAACTGGCAGTTGTGGTTGGGACGATTGCAATAATTACTGACTTGTTGGATGGTTTCTTCGCAAGAATTTTAAATCAACATTCAGAGCTCGGAATTATTCTTGACCCTATCGCAGATAAATGTGCAATAGGAGCAGGTATAATCGCACTTGCAGTCTCAACAACTACAATTCCTATATGGGCATTGCTAACAGTGATATTTCGGGATCTCGCTATAGTATTAGGTAATGTTTATCTCGCTTATCGGGCAAAAATGATAACACGCTCAAATTGGTGGGGTAAATGCACCAGTTTTTCTTTGGCTATCGCACTAATATTATATCTAATTCGGTCAACGGAGTTCCCTCTACCTGAACAAATTGAGTTTTATTGTCTATGTGTTGCGTTGGCGTTCGTTGGAATATCATTTGTTAGTTATTCACGACATATGCTCAGACTCCTAAAAACTGAAACTGTCCGTCAAAAAACAGCACAATAAAAGAAATATTCAATAGATTGTAAGCGCGGATTTTCTTTCTATTGATTTTCAAATAATTTTCTTAGGTTTATTATATGGATCTATATCTAAACCCCTCTGATGTTTCAGAAGTGATCGGTGTAGATGAAGATATAATTACAAAGACGATGGAGGGAAAACATCCTGAGATTGAACCATTTCTTCGCGTTGTTGCGGCTTCGACCAATGAAAGGGGTGAAGAGACTAAGGCAACGCAGCAGCTTCGGATTGATGGATTAGCACCATTAATTACGCAACTAAGTTTTAATATACCGACGAATGAGATTATTGAAAACTTGATCTGCCAAGTTGTTCACATAGCATATTTACGGGAAGATACTGAAAAATTAGAAGATGAAATTACACAACTCCAAGAAACGGTAAGAATTCTTCAGAATGAGAAAGCAGATTTGAGAGTACAATTGAATAACTTGCAGGAGGAGAAATCCCAATCTTGGATTAACCGTCTTTTTAAATTCAAGGCTTAAAGATTACCATAATTGCAACCTATTTCGCTAATGTCCTTGTAGGAGAGGTTTCCAAGCACCGAGTTACTGCAATTTCAATTTGAATTTTTAACTTTAGTTTTGTAGTACACAGGTAAATTTCAGTTCTCGAATAACATCACACCTATAGACGTGGTATGTGAGGTTCCTAACCCCACCGGTATTGTACAAATCCTTGATTCAGA
>JAGFCA010000064.1 GCA_022394755.1 Candidatus Poribacteria bacterium | reverse complement strand
TCCTTGTGCCTTGTAGATAATACCTAAATGCAGATGCGCGCTGCCATGAATCTGTGAGGGTGCTTGAAAATCTAATGCTTCTTTATAGGCTCCTACTGCATCACTCAATCGGTTCTGTTCTTGATATACCATGCCGATATAACAGTAGATTCCACTACTCGGTTCTTGTCGACGGATTTCTTCAAATGCTGTCAGTGCCTTATCATACTGCTCCATCTCCATAAAGTGTAGACCGAGAGTCAATAGATTATCATCAGATTCGTTATCGCTCTTTGCAACAATCACAATACAGAATAGAGAGAGTAAAATACTAATGCATACACGCAAACAATAACTAAACATTACCTGTTACCGAGGCAGAGATTTAAAAGTGTAAAGGGAAAATACTGGTTGATTTTCCCTTTACATTAAGAACATTGTTATAGATATTACAGTAGTTAATCGCGTTGTGTTTTCAAGGTTCCCCAAGTCGTTGTCAACTTATCTTGTGGTTCAACCGAAATGAGTAACCCTGCCATTATATCTGACACTTCATCAGTGGAAAGTGCTCGGTTGAAGAGAAAGAAATCATCTAAATAGAACGTAGCAGACCTATATCCAGTCTTACCTATGTACAATTTTTCTACACCTTGAGCATGATTTGCGGGGACGTCATATTCACCAGCGATTTCACCATCAATATGGAAACGGAATTTGCCACCCTCCTTAACACCAGCAACATGATACCATTGTCCAACATTAAAGAGTTGGTCTTCGCCGCCGGGACCAGCACACTGACTCCCTTGGTTATTAGGATTAAACCTATAATGAATATTCAAAGAATTAGGACAAATCCATACACCTGGTGAACGATCAGAACCGGGTGCTTTCTTAGCAAAAATTTGACTCCATGCCCCGTTGTGGGCTTGAATAAAATTTAACCAAAACACGAAACTATTATCTTGATAGTTTTCCAATTCTGAGAAAGATTCAACTTCTACACTTGCATTTTCAGATAACATTTCAATTGAACCTAAGCCAACTTTCTTTTCGTCTGTTGTAATATTTGCATCTGAAATTATACCGTTATTTCCATTTCCTGTTCCATCAATTGCGGTACCGTCAATATCTCTATCAAAACTGAAATATAAAATTAAACCGTCATCTAACGCTGCCTGTGTGGAGAGAACTCCACAGAAACCAAGTAACGTTATAATAAACATATAACTCAAAAAACGCATGAGATAATTCCTCCTCATGTAGACATACCAATCCTAATTTGTTGATTTTTTTTAAGAAATTCTATGCCACAATCTCTTTTTATAGACCATAGCAGGATAACAACATTTCTTATGGAATAAGTACACACCAAATTTACATAGAATTGACTTAATTTTACATAATTAATAAAAACATGTCAAGATAAAACAGCATTAAATTCTATAAACGTGAATATGGTGTAAGAAATACTAACACCAATTCTACTTGATTGCTACTCATTAACAGAGACATGCTTGTAGTCGCGCAATTCATTGTGCGACTACAAGTCTGGTAGCAGACACTTTTCGAGTGCCGTTCTTATATTTTCCACCTATGGGTGGAAAGTTATGGTAGATTTCCTATTGAAGGAGGGGTTTCCCAATCCCGATTGGACAGAATTTGAGGTAAATCAGGGTTAGAACCCTTCCTACAAAGCATAAACTCCTTATGTTTACACTAATGCGTTCTTATTTTCTGCCCAACCATGCTAAATACCCGTGTCTTCCGCAATTCAAACCGCACCGAAAACGAAGAATCATGCCGTCGGCACGATTTTAGGAATCAATAGAAGTTATGATTGGACAAGAAAAACACGAAATATTTGATATTAGATGAGTTCGTGCAGTTACTGAACAGAGACTAAGGTTTTATACTGTAAATCGGGGTTTCAGAACCAGAACTTTATCGTAACATTGATTGATGTCGTGAAAAGAGACCAACATTAAAAACGATGCGAAGTGCCTAATACGTTCAGGACCTTACTTGACAAAAACATTGGATTCTTGTAGAATAACATTACAAGTCAAATAGAATTGGTATAAAGCAATTTGTGAATTTTGTGATGTGCCCACAATTATACGTAAACTACATCTTTATGGAGGTCTACTACATGCGAATCTTACTATCTCTGTCAATTCCACTCCTACTTTTTGTAGGAATACTATCAACACATGCAGCAGTAAAAGACGACGGTTTAATCCTCTATTTCAGTTTTGACAAAACCGACGGTAAGACTATACAAGACGAAACTGGTGGAGGAAATGATGCTACGATTATAGCTGATGCCAAAATTACTAATGATGAACTTGTATATGGTAATGGGGCATTACTTTGTGATACAAACAACTCCAGTGTTACAGTCGATTCCTTTAATGAGTTAGAACAATATAAGGATAATACATTTCTCTTTTGGCTCTATTTCACCAAAGCAAATTCAGGTGGTTGGGATCAAATCATTGCCAAAAAAGGACCAGGTTCAGACCGTTCACCTGGAATATGGACATGCAATCGCGTTCCATTACATATCCACTATCGGTTTCATCCAGGAAACCAAGGTCCAGAATGTGCTGGTCCAAATGGTGAAAATTCAGTATTTGAAATCGGTAAATGGTATCATATCGCTGGGTCCAAAAAAGGTGGTCAACTTACTTTTTTCGTAGATGGAAAACAAACTCAACAAAACAATGTTCCAGCAGATCACGTCCAAGGTTTTGAGAAATTGTATATTGGTAAAACAAGCTACAATTCTGCTAAGTTTTATCTTGACGAACTCTATGTTTACAATAGAGCACTTGATGTAGACGAGGTATCAGACGTAATGGATGGCGATCTCCTTCCTGTGGAAGCACAAGATAAATTGACGACAACGTGGGGTCTGTTGAAAACACAACGAGATTAATTTCA
>JAGFCA010000134.1 GCA_022394755.1 Candidatus Poribacteria bacterium | reverse complement strand
TTAACGGAATTCAACTGCAAAAGGTTCGGAATTCGGGTTTTTTTAGCAAAATTACCACATCCGTAGAAGGCTACACAAACCTTTGAATTGGGTGCCATGATATAATCTCCTAATACATCTTAATTTATAAACGAGTTTAATTCAATGTATATAACAACCATTATGACTATTTTCTAATCAACATCAAACGTGTAACTGAGTAATCCCTAACCTTTAGCATGCAAAAATACACACCACTCGCAGCACGTTCACCAGACTCATTTCGACCGCCCCAATATATTGTTCGACTAAGTTTATGATAGAGACCGCAGATTGAGTACCCCAAAAGAATTCGCCTGATAATGGATCCATTCAGGTTATAGATAGTCAACAAAACATCAGCATGCTTTGCTAACTGATAAGGTATCCGCAATTGATTTAATTATTGAAATTTCTGTAAAGTATCTCTTTTCTATTTTGCGAGTAAGCATTTAAAGAGGTAATTTTGAAATTTACCCTACATAAGGTGACACATAGATTCTATAATCTTTAGCAAGTTGCGACTTACAATCTATTACACTATTAATCACAACTCTTGACAGAGTTCATTGGACATTCACTGATTCAGCTGTCTAATGAAATGAATAGGGATTAGGTCCACTTCCAACAAGAACATTTACCTATAGTTGGTAACTTTGGTTATACTATTATAGTAAGGGATTATACAATCAGAAGTGTTTCCAAAGTAAAGTTTGTTCATTGGAGTCAGTATAATAATGGAGAATTGGATGTATATATAATTTCATCTGTAACTTCACAGGTTATATTTTACATTCTGTTTCTTATCTCATCCATCAATATATTGACCCAAATCATATCTACCCACGCCATGGTGGATCAATCCAAGTATTGTGCCAATTCCAATTCCAAACAACCTTCTTCATCGGCATTTCTACTTCATATTCTATTCCAGCAGTCAAGGGCAGAACTTTGGTTTTATCTCCGACTATTTCACGAATTGATTCAACAAACGCCATTTCATCTGTGACATTTGGAGGCCAATGTCCTTCAGGAATTGGATCAGATTTTCGATCCGTACGATAGTGTGTAGGGATCAGATAACTGGGTAGAATTAGGTCTATAAGTTCAATTAACCTATGCTCAATTCCATGACCAAGACCAAGCTTCATGTGTATTAGAAAATCAACCCTATCTCTAAGGTTTTCCAATGCAGGATAGGGTTCG
>JAGFCA010000138.1 GCA_022394755.1 Candidatus Poribacteria bacterium | reverse complement strand
CTGCTGAGATTATGTTGAATAAAATCTATTTCCTAATGTCACACCACTATTTCATTTCATAGTATGTGAGATTATACAGAGCAATTTAATTGGTTGAAATTTTGTGTCTACTGAATTGCGAATTATGGCAAGAAAATCCTCCTTGACATTTTGAGAAAAATCCTTGAAATATTAACACAATCGTGTTATTCTATATTATTAATACAGCAAGTAAAAATCTAAAATACATTGAAAAGTTTGTTGAGTATGTCATTAGAGTAGATTGAATCTCGTGGCTAAAGCATGAATTCATAAGAGTCTGGTTCACCGTGAAGTTAATTTGGCAATATAAATACTAAAATAGATTTATTTCATCAATCTGGAATCATAATAAATATTAAAGAGAGCTTAATTGCCAAGTAAATATTTATTTTATGTGAGTAAATCGGATTACTCTTAACAAGGAGGCAACACAGCGTGGCAAATACAGTTTTGAGAGATCAGGTGAGTCTTACAATTCCGATGGATCGAGATATGGAGCTTGTAGCGGCCAAAACAGGTTCAGTTCTCGCCGAGTTGAATCACTTTAACGAAGATCAGACCGAAGAAATTCAATTGGCGATCATAGAAACCTGCATTAACGCATTTGAACATAGCCAAAGTGAAGACAGACAAGTTTTCATTAAGTATATAGTTAAGGCTGATGAATTGGAATGCAAAATAACTGACAACGGGATCGGTTTCACGGTAGAAGACCAACACAATAGTATAACTAATCGTCAGCAGATTCATTCGGAAATGCAAAAACGTGGTTGGGGTTTAGAGATTACCAAGACTCTGATGGATGAATTCAATATTGAGAGTGGTGAAAACGGGACAACGGTTAGTTTTATTAAGAGAATGGAATCGTAATATTCACAGTCGACGTTTCATTCTGAGGAGGTATAGGTTTGGCAAATAAATTTGATATTCAAGTGCGTGCAGAGAATGAATATGCTGTGCTGGAAACAGCGGGTTATTTAAATGACGCTCTCGGTGAAGATCTATCAAAAAAGGCGCAAGAACTGATTGAAAAAGGATATACTCAATTGGTAATCAACTTGGAACAGAC
>JAGFCA010000077.1 GCA_022394755.1 Candidatus Poribacteria bacterium | reverse complement strand
TCTTCATGTGTCTTTGTAAATAAAACTCGATTTTCACCTTCAACAAGACGCACCTCTTTTTTAGATGCCTCAAATTTGTTCTTATAGAGCCGTACTTCTGCAATATCCTCATGGTTGCTATGAACAATCACTTCTAAAGTGAAAGGTGCTCCCTGTTTGACTTGGGCAGGAGCATCTATTCGCTGTACCATAACTTCTGGGTCATCACTGGGATAAATGGCGACCGTGTCTATCTGTATATCAAATTCTTTCCCACGAAGTGCAGTGTGAATAGCATCGCCTTGTGTTTCTAAACCATCCGTAATCAGTATAATTCGTTTGTTTGCATTTGCGGGAAAAACACTCCATGCAGTTTCAATAGCCTGTGAGATGTTTGTAGTGTCCCCAGCATCCTCATCTTCTTCCAACCAGTTATTCCGAATATCCACGAGATTTAATTGACCCTCTAATTCTGTTTGTTCATTACCCTCATGCGACTTTAAGATTTCTGCTTTTTCTGTAAATGCTATAATACCTGTTTGGTGATTTCCTTCACGCGTCTTAATCGCTTCGTTGACAAATTCAGTCCCAGTTTTCAATCCATCATCTGAAATGCTATCAGAAATGTCTGACAAGAACATTACTGCAAGTTTGTCATCAGTTTTCAGATATTGGAGATCGGCAACACTCAATATCAACAATAGAACAATAATCACTCTTACACACAGACTTATTATTCTTTGTGTATGAGACAGATCCACAAGACTACGACGAAATCCGTAGTATAGGACTGGTAATAATAGCAGTAGTAGTAATAATAAAGGACGTGTTATTTCCATAAAAATACAGTATAAGATCTAAACCAATATATCAGGTCTGTTTGTGGATATTTCAAGGTCATACCCTTCTTTTCGTACTCGGCGATCAAAATATAATAGGACCACACCAATAATCCAAATCGGTAGAACGAGTGCTTTTAGTAGCATTTGAGCACAGGTCATGACAATGTAAAATGGATAACTACCAGTATCAAGAACTTTGTCTAAAATTGACCATTCAATGATGGCTCTAAAGTCAACCCCACTTGTCAGATTTGTAGCAATCAACACCATTCCCAATGATATCTCAAGTATATATCTAACTGCATAACTTGACAGAACGATCATGACAACGATAAGACAGACTTTCCACCAGCTCTCTTGTACGAGTTCACCGCTGCGTCTCAGTGCTGATACCCCAGAATAATCTTCAATCATTGCAGCTTCAATGTAGAAAACCCAACGCACGGAAATATAAATCATTATCGGGACACAGGTAACTGCAAACAGTATGGGAAGTGCGAACGATCCAGTCCTTCTCACAAAACCTAAGGATAAGAAGAGAAAAATAATCGGTCCCATCATGGCAAGCAGCCATAGCAGGCGACAATATATCAACGTCCATAACTTGGGTAACGTATGTTTTAGCGATGCCAAACTTGTAATTTCCCTGCCAAGATAAGTCCTTGTAGCAGCAACAACTATTCCACCCATACTTAACAATATGAGTGGCATGGTAACGATTGCGGCAATTATTACCTTTAGTTTCGATCCTGATAAAAGACCTTTAAGTGCATATTCAATTATAATGGCGATGAAATATACTAACACAATTCCAATAAACAGTGAAAAGTGTCTTCTGTATAAGCTGAAAGTTCCATCCAGAATATCTGTAACACCCATCGGTCTGAGCTTTGACAAATCATTGTTGTCAACATGTAATGTGTTTGATGTTTCTAACATTTGTTCCCTATTCATTAAGATTGCCATTCAAAGTCGCATATCGGATTCAATTATGTTTTCAGTGACCTTTGAACGCGTGATAAGTATCAATTAGCATCTATTCTCAATCCATCATTCTGATAAATCCTTATCTTGCAACTGTTTCAAAGAAAATCGTTTCGGCTTCATAACAAGAAAAACCATTACAATTGACAATATACTGCATAAAACTATTCCACCATTTACCCTCTTCATACTGTAGTTTATCTGTCTATCCCAAGTCTGTTGCCTACCCATCATTAGTATATTTGTTAGTAATAGGTCAAGCGTATTACTATGAATTGAGGATAATGATATTATAGTATCATAACGTGAGTTCGGTGTAAGAAATTAGTTTTGGTAAATAGAGAACTCCTATAAAATAAAGAGATTATACCATTTCTCTTTTAAAGGAGTTCTCCATGTGTATTATACGACTTTTTTGT